>NZ_JBFAQY010000008.1:0-312164 GCF_040678965.1 Streptosporangium sp. NPDC049248 | reverse complement strand
AGGAATCCGTCCCCCACCCCGCAAAGGAGGCAGGTTGGACAGGGTTGTGCTTCATGCACTGGCTTTTAACACACTGTTGAGTTCTCAAGAAACGGACGCGTACACCGTCGTCCGCGGGCCCGCTTTCGCGGTGTCCCGGACTTCGGGGCGTTCCATTCCGTGTCACCATCTTATCAGATTTGCCGGGTTTGTGTCAACTTGCCGGTTTTCCGACCATCGACTTGAACCCGCCGAATCCGCTAGGATTGCGACCACCCTGTCTCCAGGGCAACCCCTCTAACTTACTCCAACATCCGGTCGATGTCCAACTCGTGCGGACACGCCAGACCTGTCGGGAAAGCGAGAGGGTTTTGCCGGGCACTCCGCCCACCCGGGAGATTCTGGATCCGGGGGCTCGTTGCCCTGCGAGAAGAACACTACCAGGACTCTCACGTCACAGAGACAACTTGCCAACCATCCCCGGGGCTCGCGCGTCCCAAACAGTCATAGAAAGTCGAAGTGCGCAACCAGACGTCAAGCCATTCGCAATCGACTCTGGATACGAAGTAGGCGCGAGGGTCAGGATCCTGACTCCGCCGTGGAGGTGAGCACCATGACCCGCTCGGAGTTCGACGACATCCGCGCGCACATCGACGCGGAGGCCAACCACCCAGGTGACTTGTTGAGGGTCGCCAGGTCTCTGCTGAACGACCTTGAAGACGCACGCATGCGAGAGGCGACCCTCCGCGCCTACTACCTGCGTCTCCTCACTGCGGCTCGGGCAACGGTCGCCGCGGAGGCGGCCGGCTACCCGGAACCGCTGACCTTCCTCACCGACGAGCTGGCCAAGCGCGGCCAGCTCCCGACATCCGAGGACGAGGTGAACCGGATCCTGGCAGACGCCCACACAGCGGCCATGCTGCTGACCTACCTTGAGGAGAATCCTCTCGGAACCACCCCGATGAACGCCGGAGGGGCTCGCGCGCGCAGGTGTGCCGGCACAAGCCGTAGCATCCCCCGATGAGGCGTTCCGCGTCATTGACCTGGTCTTGAACCAAGATCTGCAAGACTCCAGGCATGTTGCAGCGAGGGCTGAATTGGGCTGCGGCGACCCTCGTGGGCGTCTTCGGCTTCGTCTGGACCGGTGTGGTGATGTTCGCGACCGTCGAGACCTCGGCGTGGACGTGGATCGGGCAGGTCTCCTTCGGGGCCTTCCTGACCTGCTGGGCTCTTTACAAGGCGAGCCTGCTGGTGCGTCGCGCCAAGCCCGGTTTCGTTCCGCGGCATCGCCGGGTGCGGGCCGGACGGGCTACAGCCCCGTGACGGCACCTCAGGTCGGCCCCGGCCCCCTCCTCGCTCTTCAGTGACCACGGAGGCACCGGGCGGACCGGTCACGGACAACGCAAAAGGCCCTGATCTCCAAGAGATCAGGGCCTTCCTTGGTAGCGGGGACAGGATTTGAACCTGCGACCTCTGGGTTATGAGCCCAGCGAGCTACCGAACTGCTCCACCCCGCGTCGGTGTGTGCTTGAACATTAGCCGGAACTCCCCTCCGGGTGCAAATCAACACGGGGACGCGGGTTGACATATCCCGCGCCACCCACTCGCGGATGACCCGGCCGCGGCGTGATCACGCAGGTCGGAACGGCCGTGGCCGGAGACATCGCTCTCATCCGCCACCTCGCGCACGGACGGGCATCAGAGTTTGGGCGGTGAACGCTTCACCCGGCTGTGGACCCCGCGCGAGAGCCGCACGGCCCAGATTCGGAAGAACCGGGGGAAAAGCAGAAGATCCCGGTCGCCGTTTCCGGCGACCGGGATCTTCGTTGGTAGCGGGGACAGGATTTGAACCTGCGACCTCTGGGTTATGAGCCCAGCGAGCTACCGAGCTGCTCCACCCCGCGTCGGTGTATGTATGAACCATACCCGGCTTTGGAGGTGGACGCGAATCGAATAGCGCTGGGCCCCTCTATCGCCCCCTAGGAACTTGGCGGGGGCGACGGTGTCGCCGACGGAGCCGGCGTGCCGGACGGTGTCGCCGAGGGTGACGGGCTGGGGGTGACGCCCGCCGTCTCGGCGGTGTCCTTCAGCTTGCCCAGCGCCTTCTGAAGCTCCTGCTGGGCGGCGCCGTACTCGGTCCAGTTCGGCGGGTCCGCCTGAAGCGCCTCCTGTGCCTTGTCGTACGCCTTCTGCACCTCGTCGATCGACTTGGCCAGTTCGGTGGCCGGCTTGGCCTCCTCCGGCTTCGCCTCACCGGACGTGTTCTCGCCCTGTGGCGCGCTCTGGGTGCCGTCGCCGAAGACCTGCTCCAACGCGCCCTTGAGCGTGTCGGCCGAACCGACCTTGTTGCCGTAGGCCACCAGGACCCGGCGGAGGATCGGGTACGGCTCCTGGCCGGAGGCGGCCGCGATCTCCACGTAGACCGGTTCGATGTAGACCAGGCCGTCGGCGAACGGCAGGGTCAGCAGGTTGCCGTAGCGGACCTTCGCCTGGCCGAGTCCGAGCAGGTTGAGCTCGCCGGAGAACTTGTTCTGGAAGTTGTTCTGTACCTGTCCGGGCCCGGGAATCGTGGTGTTGGACGGCATGCGAAGGATGCGCAGCTTTCCGTAGTCCGGTCCGGGATTGGCGTCCACGGCCATGAACGCCGCCAGGTTGGGCCCCTGGCGTGGCACGAACGTGGTCGTCAGCGAGAACGTGGGCGCCGAGGTCTTCGGCATCTTGACCGACAGGTAGTACGGCGGCTGCTTGGTGTCGCCGCCACCGGACGGGTCGTTCGGGACGTTCCAGAAGTCCTGGCCGCTGTAGAAGGCGTTCGGGTCGGCGATGTGGTACTGGGAGAGCACGTCACGCTGGACCTTGAACAGCGCCTCCGGGTAGCGCAGGTGCTGCTTGAGCTCGGACGACATCTCCGTCTGCGGCTTGATGATGCCGGGGAAGGCCTTGCGCCAGGTCTGCAGGATGGGGTCCTTCTCGTCCCACGCGTACAGGCTGACGGTGCCGTCGTAGGCGTCGACCACGGCCTTCACCGAGTTGCGCATGTAGTTGATCTGGTCGCGCGGCTGCGGCACCACCAGGCGCGGGTCGGTGATGGTGTCCCGCGTCATCGCCTCCAGGCTCTTGCTCTGGGAGTACGGGTAGGCGTTGGAAGTGGTGTAGGCGTCGGTGATCCAGACCACCCTGCCGTCGACGATGGCGGGGTAGGGGTTGTCGTCCAGACTCAGGAACGGCGCCACCTTGGCGATGCGCTCCTGCGGGTTGCGCTCGTAGAGGATCTTGGAATTCGGGTTGATGTCGCCCGACAGCAGCAGGTTGATCTCACCGTACTTGGCGGCGTAGAGCATCCTGTTGATGAACGAACCGACGGGGACCCCGCCCTTGCCGTCGTAGGTGGTGTTCTTCTGGCCGGTGCCGCCGCTCTCGGGGTAGTCGAGCTCCTGCTGCTTCTCCCCGCCGCCGCCGACGACGACGTACTGGGTCGAGGCAGGTGCCTCACCGAAGTAGATCCGCGACTCCTTGAGCTTCGTCCGCTCCACCAGGGAGCCGGTGACCGGCATGTCCTTGGCGTCGAAGTTGGGCAGGCCCTCGGAGTCGACCTCGTTGCCGGGCGCGGCCACGAAACCGTTGCCGTGGGTGTAGACGAGGTGCCGGTTGATCCAGTTGTTCTGCTCCGCCGGTGGCCCGGTGAGCTCTCGTACGGCCACGATGGTGTCGCGGACCGTGCCGTCCGCGTCGGGGTAACGGTCGACGTCGAGCGGCTCGTGGAAGTCGTAGTAACCGCGGATCCGCTGCTTCTGCTGGTAGGTCTTGGCGACCAGGCTCGGGTCGAGCAGGCGCACGCCGGAGATGGAACTGTCGGCGGTGACGCTGACCTTGCTCGGATCACCCTGAGCCGTGTAGTCGATCACCTCGGCTCCGTCCACGCCGTAGGCTTTTCGTGTCGCGTCGATGTTGCGCTTGATGTACTCCTGCTCCTTGCCCTGCTGGTTCGGCTTGACCTGGAACTGCTCGACCAGGGCCGGGTAGACCCCGCCGATCAGGATGGCCGAGAGCACCAGGAGGCCGAAGCCGACGCCGGGCAACATGCCGCCGGATCGCACGACCCCGGCGAAGAACAGCACCGCGCAGATCAGCGCGATGATCGCCAGGATGTTCTTGGCGGGAAGCACCGCGTTGACGTCGGTGTACGAGGCACCGTGTCTGAAGCCCCGGTCGGAGAACACCAGCCCGTACCGGTCGTACCAGTAGGCGACCGCCTTCAGCAGCACGAAGATGCCGAGCAGCACCGACAGGTGCGCCCGAGCGCCACGCGAGGCGTGCACGCCGGGTGACTGGAGCCGGAACCCGCCGTACAGGTAGTGCACGATCGCCGAGAGCAGGGCGGACAGCACCACCGCGACGAACAGGAAGTTCAACACCATCCGGATGAAGGGATAGGTGAACATGAAGAAGGAGATGTCGTAGCCGAACTGCGGGTCGGTCTCACCGAACGGCGTCGCGTTGATGAACTCCAGCCAGGTCTTCCACTGGCCGGAGAAGGATGATCCCGCGAACAGGCCGAGCACCGCCACACCGATCAGGAAGATCAGCTTGCGGTGCGGGTCGAGGGCCATCCGATACCGGTCGGCACCGCTGGCGCCGCCGAACATCCCGGGGCCGAACATCGGCCGCATCCGGTACGCCATCAGCATGTTGCCGCCGACGATGCCGACCATCAGCAGCGCACCGACGATGAACAGGAGGATCTGTGTGATGATCACGCCGGAGAAGACGGCCGTGTAGTCGACCGCTTCGTACCAGAGGTAGTCGGTGAAAATACCGGCAAAGAGGAAGAATAACGCGACTATCACGACCAGAGTGATCGCGACGGGAAGTAGCAGTCGTGGCCGGCGGGGCAAGCGCATTGCCCTACCGGCTCCGGGGGTCCGGAAGCTCAAGGCCAACCCCTTGTCGTAAGAGCACGGTCCGTGTCTGGAAACCTACACCGGCGAGAGTTGGGGCGCGCTTAGCCTTTCGGGCACGGTCCGGCCACAACGTCCGCTGGTATCGGGTCCACCGGTAGCAACGCACAAGGGTCCTGATGAGTGCCCCATGACGAACTCCTGACCCGAAAATTCAACTTTCTTTGCAAATCGGGCATCACACTCATATCGCCATCGAGCTCGCGGAGCCACTCCCCCGGCGGGAACCGCGCGCACCATGACGTCCTGGCGCACGGCCGGCCTCCGGGCCGATTCCGGCGTCAGCCGGTCGGGCAGCTCTGCACGGAACCCGAGCCGGTACGGATCGAGTCGATCGCCTGAACGGCCTCGCGCAGCGTCTCGACCTTGACCAGCCTGAGCCCGTCCGGGATCGCCCTGACCGCCTCGGCGCAGTTGTCGGCCGGGGTCAGAAAGATCGTCGCGCCGGCCCTCCTGGCACCGACCATCTTCTGCTGGATGCCGCCGATCGGGCCCACGTCACCCTCCGCGGTGATCGTCCCGGTCCCCGCGATGGACTTGCCGCCGGTCAACGGCCCAGGGGTGAGCTTGTCGACGATGCCCAGGGAGAACATCATCCCCGCGCTCGGCCCGCCGACGTCGCCAACATTGATCTTGACTTCGAAGGGGAACTTGTAACCCACCCGCATGGTGATGCCCACGATGGGTGCTCCGTCCTTGCCTGCGACGGTAGGGACGGCGATGGTCAGGCTCTGGGTGCCACGGTTGACGACGAAACTGACCTCTTCCCCCGGCTTGTGCTTGCGGACGGAGGAGGAGACGGTCTCCCGGTCGGCCACGGGCGTGCCGTCCACCGAGACGATCTCGTCACCGGCCTTGAACTTCCCGTCGGCCGGCATGCCCTTCTCCGTGGAACCCACGGTCACGATCGAGTTGTAGGGAATCCTCAGCTCGGTCAGCGCCGCCGCGGTCGCGTCGTCCTGGGAGTTCGTCATCTCCTGGGTGTTCTGCTCCTCGACCTCCTTGGCGGTGGTCGCCGGAGGGAAGATCGTCTCCTCGGGCACGACCGCGATGGTGGGATCGATCCATCCCCTGAGCGCGCTGAACAGATCGATCCTGGTGCCGGGACCGCCCTGGTAGGCGACGGTGACGAGGCTGAGCTTGCCGTCGGTCGGATACGTCTGGTGTCCCTCGATGCTGATCACCGGCTTACCGTCGACGTCGCCGATGGTGTTCTCGGTCGGCCCGGGGCTCAGCACGACGTACGGCACCGGCAGCACGGCGCCGATCAGCGCGAGCATGAGCGTGAGGAAGCCCGCCACCATCAAAGTCAGGGCTCGTCGGGACATGGACAAAGCCTATGCCGTACGACAGGTCATGAAACCGCACCCGGACGCCGCCGCGCCGACGGGCACATACCCGTCAGTCGAGATCAATCGCAGGCTCCCACCCACTCGGAGGACCCGTCGGTGAAAAACTGGTTCTTCCAGATGGGGACCTGGCTCTTGAGATCGTCGATCAGCCTTCTGGACGCCTCGAACGCCTCACCGCGGTGCGGCGCGGCGACCGCCACGACGACCGCGACATCGCCGAGCCTCAGGTCGCCGACCCGGTGGACGGCTGCCAGGGCGGTCACCGGGAAGTCCGCGGCGACCTTCTCGGCCACCCTGCGCAGCTCGCCCGGGGCACTCGGGTGTGCCGAGTAGGACAGGCTCGTGACCGGCCTGCCGTGATCCTCTTCTCGTACCGTGCCGACGAAGACCGTCGTACCGCCCGCTGCGTGATCGCCGACGGCGGCGAGCACCTCGTCGACGGAGAGCGTGCTGTCGCGAATATCGAGCAACCGGATGACATCCACGCCAAGGAGTCTAAGGCGACGCTGCGCGTCGCGGTGAGGCCGCTCTTACCCGGCTCCTTCCCTCGTCGAGGCAGGCCGCTCGTTCCTCACGACCTCCCTCTCCTCAGTCCAGTCGCCGACGCGGCCTCACGGGGAGGTCCCTCATGGGGGGCGTGGGGCACGTCCCCAAGGGATTCTTGGTTCAGTCGCCGGCGCGGCCTCACGGGTAGTCCCTGGGGGGAGAGGGCTTGGGCACGTCCCAGTGGTTCAGTGCCTGGCGCGTCGCAGTGAGGGGCTCAGGGGCGGCGCTTCTTGCGGGCGGCGCGGACGATCGCCGCGGTGCCAAGGACGGCGACGGTGGCGCCGGCCGCGGTGAGCGTGGCCTCCTTGCCGGACAGGCGGCGGCCCACGACGGCGTGCCTGCCGCCACGCAGCTCCAGGAGCTGCTCGAACGCGGCCTCGTTGGTCCACATCGGCTTCCAGCCGACCTCGCGCAGCGTCGTGCAGTCGACCACCCAGGGGTAGACGACGTAGTGCAGGTCGGTGGCCGGGGCCGGGGTGACGCCGAGACGGTGCAGGCGCTGGGCGGTTCCGAAGGTCAGCCCCGCGGGCAGTTCCAGCCGGCGCAGCCCGGAGAGCTCCTCCACCTGCTCCTGCTCCAGCCAGCCCTCTCCCCCGACGGCCACCACCCCGGAGACCGTGCCGAGCGCCGCCATCTCCAGGACCGAGACCAGGTCGTCCACGTGACAGAACTGCCAGCGCGGGTTGCATCCCTTGACGGTCAGCAGCCGGGGCGCCTCGAAGTGCCGGGTCACCACGCTGTCGACACCGGGGCCGACCACGGCCGCGGGTCTGACCACGGTCACGTCGAGACCCGGGTGGCTGCGCAGGGAGCGCCGGGCCAGTGCCTCGATCTCCAGATGGTCGCCGACCATGCCCGTATCCGGCTCGGCCGCGACCTCGGAGTTCTCAGGCAGCGGGACGGGATTCTCGGGGACGGCCCCGTAGACCATGGCGCTGGTGACCAGCACGACCCGCCGCACCCTCGCCGCGGCACTGGCGGTGAGCACCGTCTGGGCCGCGCGCAGGTTGTAGGCGCGTCGCTCCGCGGGGTCGGCGTCGAGCGCGTAGTCACCGGCCAGGTGCACGAGCACGTCAATATCGGATATGCGGTTCGCCAAGAGCGGATCTCGAACATCGAGCACCCGCCATGTGACATCGGGCACATCTCCGCGCTGCTCGTCGATGGCCACGACCCTGCGGAAATCCGCAGACGAGGCGACCTTCGCGAGGAAAGCACGGCCTAGGCCCGAGGCGGCGCCGGTGACGGCGACGACAGGGGGCCGGGAGCGTTTCGAGGTAGGCACCAGGTCCTCACTTTGCACTGACCCGCCATGCGACGGATAACGTGGCGGATGTGGACTCCTCCATCCTGCACGAGGTAGAGCGGTGACTGACTTGCCAGGTCGGGAAAACGACCCCAACGACAATCCGTTCGCCATGTTCGGCGACCCGGAGCAGATCGCAGCGGCAATGCGCCAGTTCGCCGACATGCTCTCCGCTCCGCCGACCTCAGGTCCCGTCAACTGGGACATGGCGAAGAACATCGCACGGCACGTCGTGGTCGCCGAGGGCGATCCCAGTGTCATGGAGGGTGAGCGACGCCAGATCGTCGACGCCCTGAACCTGGCCGACCTTTGGCTCAATGAGGCCACCTCCCTGCCGAGCGGGGTGAGCAACCCCCAGGCGTGGAGCCGTTCGGAATGGATCGAGAAGACCGTCCCCGTCTGGCAGAAGCTCTGTGACCCGATCGCCGCCCGCATGGTCGAGACCATGAGCGGCACGCTCAGCGCCTCCGGTCTGCCCCCGGAGGCTCAGGCCATGGCCGGGCCGCTGATGGGGATGATGAAGCAGATGGGCGGCATGATGGTCGGCCAGCAGATCGGCCAGGCCATCGGCTCGCTCGCCCTGGAGGTGATCGGCGCCACCGACATCGGCCTGCCGCTGTCGGACAGCGCCGCCCTGCTGCCCGGCGGCATCTCGGCGTTCAGCCAGGGTCTGGAGACCCCCGCCGAGGAGATCCGCCTCTATCTCGCCCTGCGCGAGGCGGCCCACCACCGGCTGTTCCAGCACGTGCCGTGGCTGCGCGCGCACCTGCTCGGAGCCGTGGAGGAGTACGCCAGGGGTATCACGGTGGACGCCTCCGCCCTGGAGGAGCAGCTCCGCGGGCTTGATCTCAACAATCCCGAGCAGCTCCAGCAGGCGCTGAGCGGCGGCAACCTGCTCAAGCCCGAGGAGACCGAGCGGCAGAAGGCCGCCCTGTCCCGGCTGGAGACCATGCTCGCTCTCGTCGAGGGCTGGGTGGGCACCGTCGTGGACGGCGCCGCGGACGGCAAGCTCCCCTCGGCGACGGCACTGGCGGAGACCGTACGGCGCCGCAGGGCGACCGGCGGCCCCGCGGAGCAGACCTTCGCCACGCTCGTCGGCCTCGAACTCCGGCCCCGCCGCCTGCGCGAGGCCGCCACCCTGTGGCAGGCGCTGGAATCCGACCGGGGCGTCGACGGCCGCGACGCGGTCTGGAGCCACCCCGACCTCATGCCCACCGCCGACGACCTGGACAACCCCGAGGGGTTCGTACGGGGCGAGCCCGAGCTCGACCTGTCGTCCCTGGAGGGAACTCTGCGCGAGCCTCCCGCCGCTCCCGGCGAGGACGATGACAAGGGTGACGACAAGGGCGACACCGGTGGGAGCGGCGCGTGAGCCTGCGCGCCGACGCGCGGGACGTGCTCACGGAATGGACCGCGCCCACGGCGGAGGAGGAGATCCTCCGCAAGGAGTTCCTGGATCACGTACACGCCCATGACGACGCGATGTGGCGCGAGTGCGTCACCGGTCACCTGACGGCCACGACCGCGGTGCTCTCCCACGACGGCGAGCGGGTTCTGCTGACGCTGCACCCCAAGGCCGGGATGTGGCTGCCCATGGGCGGCCACTGCGAGCGCGGCGACACCTCCCTTGAGGCGGTGGCGATGCGTGAGGCCACCGAGGAGTCCGGTATCCCGGGCCTGCGGCTGTTGCCCGGCCCGCTGGCACTCGACCGGCACCGGGTCTGGTGCCATCCGCCGCACAGCAGCCATCTGGACGTGGAGTACGGCGCGGTCGCCCCCGCGGACGTCGAGGCCGTGATCAGCGCCGAGTCGCTCGACCTGCGCTGGTTCCCCGTGGACGAGATCCCCGAACTCTCCGACGAGGCGACCCGCCGCCTGGCCCGCCGCGCCCGCGAGGCCCTGCGCTCCGGCTGACCGGGAGTCCGAGCCGGTACCGGCTCGGACTGTCGTGGCTCGGTGCCACCGCGGCTCCGGATCTGGGAGGCGTGGTGACCACTGGGAGATCCTCGGTCTCGGCGGCTTCCCGGAACGCGTAGGTTCCGATGAATCGATTGATTTCCGGCCGTCTTCCGCGGGCGTTGGACCGTTTTATGCTTGTCTCACCTCTGCCTGGATATCTTCGTTCCCAATCAGGCTGTACAGAGCGGATCGGGGCGCTGTGAGCGTAGACATCGTGGCTGACAGGAGCGCCGGAGGCGCGGTCGTGACGCCGCCGCGGCGGCGCTGGAGGATCCCCACCTCCCTCGCCTGGGCCGCGGTCACACCATTCGCCGCCTGGGCGGTGGCCCGGGTCGCCGGACTCGAACGTGACTCGCTGACCACCCAGCTCATGACCGGTACCCCGTACGTGGCGGCCGCCTCGCTCGTACCGGTGCTGCTGTCGGTGCTGACCCGCAACCGGGCCGCGACGGCCGTCGCGCTGGTCACCACCGCGGCGCTCGGCCTCAGCGTGCTCCCCAGGGCCTTTCGCTCCGGGGATGTGGTGGCGGGAACGCCCCTGCGGGTGCTGACGCTCAACACGCTGTTCGGGCACGCCGAGCCCGACGCCGTGATGGATCTGGTCCGGCGGCTGGACCCGGACGTGCTGAGCACCCAGGAGCTGACCCCGGGAATGGTCGAGAAGCTGGAGGCGGCCGGTCTTGGCGGGATCATGCCGTACCAGGTGCTGGAGCCGGAGTGGAGTGCCGGCGGCAGCGGCCTGTACTCCCGGTATCCGCTGACCCCCAGGGAGAACCTGTTCGAGGCGATCGGGCACAACATGCCCGCCGCGCTGATGACCGTCCCCGGCGCCAAGCCCGTCGAGATCATCGACGTGCACCCCTTCCCGCCGCTGGGCAGGCAGGTGTACGACTGGACGGCGGCGCTGGACGCCCTGCCCTCCGCCTCGCCCGACACGATCCGCATCCTCGCGGGCGACTTCAACGCCAGCCTCGACCACGCGGTCATGCGCCGTTTTCTCGACCGCGGCTATCAGGACGCGGCCGACAGCGCCGGAGAGGGGCTGACCCCCACCTGGCCGGTCAACAAGCGCGTCCCGCCGCTGATCACGATCGACCATGTCGTGGTGGACCGGCGGGTGGGCGTGAACACGGTCAGCGTGCACAGCGTTCCCGGCACCGATCACCGGGCCGTCTTCGCCGACCTACGCCTGCCCGCGCTCTGACGGCTCGGGCATCCGGGCCGCTCAGGCCGAGAGCAGTGCCCGGGTGTTGTCCCAGCCTTCGAGGCCCGGGTCGAGGAGGTGGAGGTCTCCGGGAGCGCGCAGGCGATGCCAGCCGGGCCCCCTGGCGACCATACGGCTGCCGGGCGCCGAGGCACGGAGCGCCTTGACCGGGTCAAGGTCGTCGAAGCCCACCGAGGCCCAGCCCGGGTAGGGCAGGTGGGCGGCCAGCGCCACGGTGCCACCGCCCGCGGCAGGGCAGACGGCGATCCGTGCCCGGCCGAGTTCGCGGAAGAGTTTGCCGATGAGCAGCGGAGGCAGGTCGGGCGCGTCGGCGCTCAGCAGGACCGCCTGCTCGCCGTGGGGCAGGGCGGCGAAGGCCGCCTCGACCAGGGCGCTCCCCGAGAGATCGGGGATCTCGACGACAGGGGTGCCCGGCCAGACGATCTCCTCCATGCCCGGGACGCTCGTCACCACGACCGGTGAGACGAAGTCGAGTCCGGCGACGAGTTCGTAGGTGTCCTCGGCGACGGCGGTCAGGAAGTCGGCTGCGTCGATTCCCGGCGGGGCCGCGTCCGCCGCGGAGGGCGTGACGAGAACGGCCACCACTCGATCCTCTGTCAACATTCCTCCGCGGAGCCGTGGGCCGCCGTGGAGAATCCCTCCAGGAAGCCCCGTGCCCGCTCGGCCTTGGGATATCGTTCCACGAGCGCCCAGAAACGCGAGCCGTGACTCGGCACCAGCAGGTGGACGAGCTCGTGCATGATCACATAGTCCACCACCCACGAGGGCATGCCCCTCAGGCGCGTGGAGATCCTGATGGTTCCGTGATCCGGAGTGCACGAGCCCCAACGGTGCTTCTGGTTCTCCACCCAGCGCACGCTCGACGGTTTCGCCTCCCCGCCCAGGTAGCGGGCCGACAGCTCGACGGCTCGATCGAGGAGGTCGTCATCCGAGGGACGTCTGCGCTGCTCCTTGGCCGCGAGTCGATCGAGCATACGGCGCACCCACTGTTCCTCGTCGGTGCTACTCAGACCGGCGGGGAGGAGCACGATCGTTTTCTCGCCGTCGCGGTACGCAGAAACCGTCCGCCGGCGGCGAGAACTTCGGCGGACCTCGACTGTCTCGGGGGGCACATATGAACGGTAGCCGAGAATGGCGAATTCACACCAGAGGGTAGAACACGTTCCCGCTGGTCAATCCCCGTTCACCGATTGTTCGGCGGGAGCGATCAAGTGCGGTCACAACTTATCTAATTAACCTGGATATCAGCCGTCTCACGCGTTGCCGAATCGCGGGACCCGCTGTTCTCGCTGAGCCGCCAACCCTTCGAGCATGTCGTCGGAGGCCATGGTGACCGGCTGGGCAAGGGATTCCCAACGCAGCGCGGCGTCGAGATCGGCGTGCCCGCCGCCCGCGAGGGCGACCTTGGTGAGCCGGGTGGCGATCGGCGCGTTGGCGGCGATCCGCGACGCGATGCCCAGCACCTCGGCCATCAGCGACTCACGGGGAAACGCCCTGTTCACCAGCCCCGCGGAGGCCGCCTCCAGCCCCGTCATCGTCCGCCCTGTGAGCAACATCTCCCTGGCCACGCCCACCCCGGCGACCCTGGGCAGCAAGTAGGTGGCCGCCATGCCGGGGTGCAGGCCGAGCGAGGTGAAGGGGGCGAGCAGCTTGGCCTCCTCGGCGGCGTAGACCAGGTCACAGGCGAGGGCGAGGCACAACCCCGCCCCGACGGCGGCGCCGTTGACCGCGGCGATGGTCGGCACCTCCAGATCGGCGATCGTCAACCAGGTCCGGTAGAAGCCGAGCATCCGGTCGCGTAGGGCGGGGACGTCCTCGGTACGTCGCTCCGCGAGCCAGGACAGGTCTCCTCCGGCGCAGAACGCCTTCCCCTCCCCGGTGACGACCACGCACCGCAGTTCGCGGTCCGCCGCGAGGCCGGCGACGGCCTGCCGCCATCGGGCGGTCATCGCGTCGGTCATCGCGTTGCGCAGGTCGGGGAGGTTCAGGGTGAGCACCGCGACACCGTTCTCACGCCGATCAATCAAGATCTCCTTCATGTCGGGAGCGTAGCCCACGACGTTTTCCGCCCTAGGCCGAGGGCGGCCCACCAGGAGTTGTCCACAGGGCAGGAGTTATCCACAGGCGGCGGGAAAGGCGTCCGGGAGCCCGCGGGGGCGTGGCACGCTGGCACACCCGGCCAGCCTGTTCACCGGCTCTCCCGCAGGCTGCCTCCTTCGAGGAAAGGTCCCTTGATGCGACCACGCCTGAAGCCCGCGCTGCGCCGCGTCGCCCGTGATCGGCGCACCCTGCAGTTCGGCCTGCATCCCCGGCACGCGGTTGTGCTGAGCGATCTGGAACCGGAGGTCCGCCGCTGGGTGGAGAGTCTCGACGGCGTAAGGGATCTCGCGGGCGTGCTGGCCGGCGCCACCGAGGCGGGTCTCGACGAGGAGCGCGGCCGGACCCTGCTCGATCTGCTGGTCAGCCGGGGTGTGGTGGACGACGCGGCGGCGGGTCCGGGCCCGCTGCGCGCGCTGACGCTGGCCGAGCGCGACCGGCTCCAGCCCGATCTGGACGCGCTCTCCCTTTCCCCCGGCACGGTCGACGGAGGGCTTGCCGTGCTGGAGCGCAGGCAGCGGGCCCGGGTGCGGGTCTACGGCGCGGGCCGGGTGGGCGCGCAGGTCGTCGCCCTGCTCGCCGCCTCAGGGGTCGGCCACATCTGCGTCGTCGATCCCGGTACGACCCGGCGGCGGGATGTCGTCCCCGGCGGGCTCGGCTGGACGGAGGTCGGGATGAGCAGACAGGACGGTGCGGTCGCGGTGGCCAGGAGGCTGGCACCCGGCCTCACGGCGTCGACCGGCGACGGCGCCGCCCGACCCGCCGACGGGGCCGGGCCCCCCGACCTGGCGGTGCTCGCTCCGGTGGTGCCCCTGGACGGCCTCCTGGTCAGGGAACTCGTCGAGTGGGGAATCCCACATTTGCTGGCAACCGCCTTCGAGGCCTTCGGTTCGGTCGGTCCGCTGGTGCTACCTGGACGGAGCACATGCCTGCACTGTCTAGATTTGACGCGACGCGATCGCGACCCCGGCTGGCCCATTGTCAGTGCGTGCCTGGGCGGCTTCCCCGCAGGGGAGATCGCGTGCGGGACGGCGCTGTCCGCGCTGGTAGCGGCATCGGCCACCGGTCATGCGCTTGCTTGGATAGACGGCCGTGAACCCGTTGTGACGAACAGCACAATGGAAGTATTGCCAGATTGGACGTGGAAAAGGCGATCCTGGAGTGTTCATCCTCAATGTCGTTGCTTCCGAAACGAGTTGGGTTCGCTAACAATGGTCGCGTCGGCTACCTGCCGCTGACGGACAAGCACAGCGAAGGGAGGGAGCGGCGTCTCGCTGTAACGGGGGACACGCCGCTAACCGAGGTGAGTGACCTTCCGCGTCGCGCCGTTGCGCGCTCTGCAAAGCTGGCGGCCCTTCCCATCGGGTTCGCCGGTCGTACCGCTCTCGGTCTCGGAAAACGGATCGGCGGCAAGTCGGCCGAGATCGTCGCCCAGGAGATCCAGGAACGCACCGCCGAGCAGATCTTCAAGGTTCTCGGAGAGCTCAAGGGCGGGGCGATGAAGCTCGGCCAGGCGCTGTCCATCTTCGAGGCGGCGCTGCCCGCCGAGATCGCCGGCCCCTACCGCGCGACCCTGACCAAGCTCCAGGACGCGGCTCCGCCGCTCCCCACCGCGACCGTGCACAAGGTTCTCGTCGAGCAGTTGGGGGACGACTGGCGGGAGAACTTCCAGTCATTCGACGACAAGCCCACCGCGGCCGCCTCGATCGGGCAGGTGCACAAGGCGGTCTGGCACGACGGCCGAACGGTCGCGGTCAAGATCCAGTATCCAGGGGCGGGAAAGGCCCTGCTCTCCGACTTCACCCAGCTGGCCAGGCTCGGCAAGCTCTTCGGGGTGCTACTGCCGGGTCTCGACATCAAGGCGGTCCTGAACGAGCTGCGCGAGCGGGTGATCGAGGAGCTCGACTACCTGCGCGAGGCCGAGGCGCAGCACGCCTTCGCCCAGGAGTTCAAGGACGACCCCGACTTCCTGATCCCGGACGTCATCGCCGCCAACGAGCAGGTGCTCGTCTCCGAATGGGTCGACGCCACCCCGCTGTCGCGGGTCATCACCGACGGCACCCAGGAGGAGCGCGATCGGGCCGGGCTCCAGCTCGTCCGGTTCCTGTTCTCCTCACCGGCCCGGCTGGGCATGCTCCACGCCGACCCCCATCCGGGCAACTTCCGGATCCTCGACGACGGCAGGATGTGCGTGCTCGACTTCGGCGCGGTCAACCGGCTGCCCGACGGATACCCGCCGCTCTTCGGGAAGCTGACCCGCATCTTCAACAACGGCGACATGGAGACCGTGGTCCGGGGCCTGCGCGACGAGGGGTTCATCCGCCCGCACATCGAGGTCGACACCGAGGCCCTGCGGGCGTTCCTTGCCCCCTACGTCGAGCCGACCTCCGTGGAGGAGTTCTCCTTCAGCAGGGAGTGGCTCCAACAGCAGGCCGCCATGGCCACCGACCTGCGTCCGAACAACGTGGTGCGCCAGCTCAACCTGCCCGTGTCGTACGTCCTCATCCATCGGGTGCACACGGCGGGAATCGGCGTGCTCTGCCAGCTCGGCGCCACCGCCCGTTTCCGCCAGGAGGTCATCCGCTGGGTCCCCGGATTCGCCGACGAGGACACCGGAGAGCCCACCCTCGCCAGCGCCTGACCGGAGACGGCCCGGCGAGACGCGTAAGGGGCGGTTCGCCGAGACCCGTGAGAGGCGACCCGCCGAATCGCATGGGTAACGACCTGGCGAGACCCCTGAAGGGCGACCTCGGCGAAACGCGTAGCCGGCGACCCGGCGAGAGCACCGTGAAGGGTGGATAGCCGAGACGCGTGAGAGGCGACCCGCCGGAGCGGGTCACCCCTCATTCATCTGCCGTGTTCCGCTGTGCCTCCGCTATGCGTCGCCGCCGATCCTCATGGATCAGACGAGGCGCAGGAGCGCGGTGCGCAAACGCGCCGACGCGCGTTCCGCACCACGTTGGGCTCGTTGGAGACGTTGAAGCCCGGCGGCCCTGCGATGCTCCTCCGCCTCACGGTGGAGGGTCCGTATTCGGTCACGTACCAGTTCTTCTTGCATAGACGGCAGGTCGAGCCCCGTGGTGTTGAAGTAGCTCATCGGAGTGGTCCTTTCGGGAACGTGTGATTTCTGGTTGATCGAGTTCTCGGTGGTCTGGGCGATGACCGGATTGTTCAGGCCGCGACCGGGTTCTTGCGCGGACGTCCGCGCGGGCGCTTCCGGGGGACGATCGCCCCCCGCAGAACGAGCTCGCCGCCCCAGACTCCCCATGGCTCCTCACGCTCCAGCGCGCGGGCCAGGCAGGCCTGGCGGATCGGGCAGCCTCCGCAGAGCGCCTTGGCGAACTCCACGTCCTCCGGAGACTCGGCGAACCACAGGTCAGGGTCGGTACGACAGGGGATTGTGGCTTCGTCGATCAGGTCCATGACCGTCTGGGCCCCCATCTGTTTCACCTCTCAGTTAGGTGTTGATCTTCGGCTACCTCTTGGGTGGGGGTCAGGAATGACGCGGACAAACAAGAAGGCCGCGGATCCTGGTGCGGATCCGCGGCCTGAAGGCTCTTTCCTCGGTCAGATTATGACCGGAGGATGCCTCCAGGGTTGCGGACCGCGCAGTCCACCGTTTCCGATGTGCTTGGTCGTTGCTGCGTAGCCGCCGCCCACAAGGGTCGGGACAGCCGGGGCCTCTGTCGCCGCGAAGGCGATCGAAGCGGCCTGGCGGTTGGCCTCGACCCAGAAGCGGGCAGGCTTGTCCTGCAGAACCGGGGCTGCCGCGCCACGGGCGAGGGAGACCTGGCTGCCGCAGGGCAGTTCGGTGTTACGGCGCACGGAAGCGAGCCCCATCTGGGACGACATCAGGATGTTCTTCACAGCGGACTCACCTCCATTCGTGGATCGTCGGACAGGAACGTCCGACTTGCTTGACCATGACCCTAAACCCGGGCCACCGGAGCGGGCAACATATTTTCTACCTGCGGCTTTGCGACTATCTCACGCGGATCATCGCTTCCTGCACTACCGACACGGCCAGTTCCCCGGACCGGGTGAACATCTCGCCCTTGGCGAGCCCGCGAGCCGCTCCCGACCACGGGGACTCCTGAGCATAGAGCACCCACTCGTCCACCCGGATGGGGCGGTGGAACCACATCGCGTGGTCCAGCGAGGCGCCGGAGACATTGGAGGCGCCCCAGGCCAGGCCGTGGGCCAGCAGCACGGTGTCGACCAGGGTGAAGTCGGAGGCGTAGGCGGCGAGCACCACGTGCAGCAGCGGGTCGTCGGGCAGCTCCGCCTCATAACGGAACCACACGTTGGTGTTTGAACCCCGAAGCTCCGGGTCGCGATGGGCCTCCCAGGTGAGCGGAGTCACATAGCGGGCGTCCACCGGCCGGGGCCTGGACGCCCACTCACGCATCAGTGAGTTCGTCCCCACGATCTGGAGCATCCGGTCCCGGTAGGACGGCAGTTCCTCAGGACCGATCACCTGGGGCATCGTGGCCGCCTGGTGCTCGACGCCGGTCTCCTGCACGTGGAAGGAGGCCGACATGGTGAATATCGCCTTGCCGTGCTGGATGGCCACCACCCGCCGGGTGGTGAAGGAGCGGCCGTCACGGACCCGCTCCACGTTGTAGACGATCGGGATGGCCGGGTCTCCCGGGCGGATGAAATAGGCGTGCAACGAGTGGACGTCGCGGCCCTCGGGCACCGTTCGCCCCGCGGCGACCAGGGCTTGCGCGGCCACCTGACCGCCGAAGACACGCTGGATACGCTCCTCGGGACTGCGTCCCCTGAAGATGTCGAGCTCGATCTGCTCCAGGTCGAGCAGGTCCAGGAGCTCCTTTAACGCCTCGTTCACGCGCCCTCCGTATGGTGTGCGGTGGAACGGCACAGTTCGAGCACCGCTTCACCGTAACGCTCAAGTTTGACGCGCCCGATTCCCGCGATCGCCAACAGGTCCTGTTCGGAGACCGGCGCCCGCTCGGCGATGGCCTGGAGGGTGACGTCGGTGAAGACCGCCCACTGCGGGAGCTTCTCCTTCTTCGAGACTCCGGTACGCCATGCCTTCAGCGCTTCGAGCAGTGCCTCGTCGTAGTCCGCGGGACAGGCGGCACACCTGCCGAGCTTCTGCTCGGCGGCGGCCATCAGGGTCTTCCCACAGACCCGGCAGCTGATCGGTGCGGCGACCACGCGGCGATCAGCCGCCGCGGGTGTGCGGCTCCGCTGCGTGGCGCGACCGGTCAGCCCGTCCAGGAATCGGGAGGGTTTGCGGGAGCGTCGACCTCCCGGCGAGCGCGCCAGCGCCCACGACACCCCCAGGTGGGCGCGGGCGCGGGTGACGCCCACGTACAGGAGGCGACGTTCCTCCTCGATCTGCTCAGGGGTCTCCGCGTAGATGATCGGCAGCATGCCCTCGGTGACGCCGACAAGGAAGACCGCGTCCCACTCCAGGCCCTTGGCCGCGTGCAGCGAGGCGAGGGTGACCCCCTCGACCGGCGGCGCGTGCTGCTCACTGGCCCGGCGCTCCAGCTCCGCGACGAAGGCGGGCAGGTCCGCGCCCGCGGCGGCGAGGTCCTCGGCGAGGTCGGCCAAGGCCTTCAGCGACTCCCACTTCTCGCGGGCCTTGCCTCCGCCGGGTGGCTCGGGGGTCAGCCCGATGCCGGACAGGATGTGGTGCACGGTCAAGGCGAGCGTGTCGCCGGGCTCGGCGGAGCGTGCGGCGCCGCGCAGCAGCACGACCGCCTGGCGGACCTCGGGACGCTCGAAGAACCGGTCGGCGCCGCGCAGCACGTACGGCAGGCCGGCCTTGCTGAATGCCTGCTCGTACGCCTCGGACTGGGCGTTGACCCGGAACAGCACGGCGATCTCGCGGGTCGGCACACCGCCGGTGACGAGTTTCCGCACCGCCCGCGCCACTCCCTCCGCCTCGGCGGTCTCGTCGTCGTACTCGGCGAAAACCGGTTCGGGGCCGTCCGGACGCTGGGCGATCAGGGCGAGCTTGTGCGGGGTCCTCGCCCTGTCGAGCACCCGGTTGGCCAGGGAGACGACCTGGGGGGTGGAGCGGTAGTCACGGACCAGCTTGATCACGGTGGCGTTGGGGTACTCGACCGAGAAACCCGTCAGGTAGCGGGGTGTGGCCCCGGTGAAGGAGTAGATCGTCTGGTTGGGGTCGCCGACCACGCACAGGTCGTCGCGTCCGCCGAGCCAGGTGTCGAGCAGCAGCTTCTGCAACGGGTTGACGTCCTGGTACTCGTCGACCACGAAGTAGCGGTACTGCCTGCGGATCTCGCCTGCCACCTCGCGGTGCTCGGTCATCACGGCCGCGGTGAGCTCCAGGATGGTCTCGAAGTCGACCAGGTGCCGGTCGCGACGGAGGGTCTCGTACATCTCGTAGAGCCGGGAGACCTCCTCGGCCGGTACGGGCGAGGTCCGGCCGGCCTTCTTCGCGGCCTCCGCGTAGTCTTCGGGGCCGATCTGGGTGACCTTGGCCCACTCGATCTCAGAGGCGATGTCGCGCAGTTCCGAGCGCTCGTGGTTCTTACGCAGGGAGCGGCAGGCGTCGACCAGCAGCGGCAGCTTCGACTCGATCACCCTGGGCGGGTCGCCACCGATGACCCGCGGCCAGAAGTAGGTGAGCTGGCGCAGCGCGGCGGCGTGGAAGGTGCGCGCCTGCACGCCCGGCGCGCCGAGCTGGCGCAACCGCTGCCTGAGCTCACCGGCCGCGCGTGTGGTGAACGTCACCGCCAGCACTCCCTGGGCGTCGACCACCCCGTTGCGGACGGCGTGCGCGATGCGATGGGTGATGGCACGGGTCTTGCCCGTCCCCGCGCCGGCAAGGACGCAGACCGGTCCCCGGACGGCTTCGGCCACCTCACGCTGCTCTGGATCCAGCGCCGCCAGAATGTCGTCGGGCCTCACAGAGCCTCCTTACAAGCAGTCGAACGGACCGGGCCGCAACATCCTCCCAGGCTCTGGCCAAACCTTGCTCATTCTGGCAACATGCCGCCTTCAACCTGTATCGATCACCGAGATGCATAAAGTGCGCCTTTTGCCCCACAATGGGGTGCGACTGGTTCCGGGGAAGGAAGAGGCCCGTGCGAAGTTGGGTAACCGTGGGTGCGCTCGCTCTGGCGGCGGCGATGGTTGGACCCGCGGTGGTGGACACGACCGCGCCTGCATACGCGATCTCAGCACCGACCCGGATCGGCGGCGGGGAGACGGGTAAGGCCACCCCGACGCCGCCTCCGACCCCGTCTCCGTCTCCGTCTCCGTCTCCGAGCACGGAGGCCGCACCGCTGGCCCAGGGCACCCTTGTCGAAACCGTGGCCTACGGCCGGCACGTGCGCCAGCGCATGGACGTCTGGTACCAGCCCGACGAGCTGAAGCGGCCGGGCGTCTTCCTGGTCCACGGCGGCTGGTGGTCCTCGGGTGACAAGAAGTACATGACCGAGGTGAGCCGTAGCTACGCCGAGCAGGGCTACGTGGTCTTCAACATCAACTACCGTCTCTCCGGCGACGCCTCCTGGCCGGCCCAGCGCACCGACACCTTCGGTGCCATCGCCACCGCGCGGCGGCACGCGGCGCGCTGGTCCTTCGACCCGAACAACTACGTGGTCGTCGGCTTCTCCGCCGGAGGCCATCTGGCCACCGCCGTCGGTACCTACAAGAGCCGACTGCCCGGCCTGCGCGGCGTGGTCGGCATCTCTCCGGTGATCTCCCCGCTCACCGCGTACACCGAGGGCATCGACAGCCTCGACCCGAACAAGCGCAAACTGCGTGATTCAGCCATCAAGCTCGCCGGGGGCTGCGAGCCCACCGGCAAGTGCGCCAGGGTGTGGGCCAGCATGGAGGTGCCGTGGCACGCGAGCCGTGGCGACGCGCCCATGCTGATCGTGCACTCGTCGGACGAGTTCGTGTCGGCGGAGCACAGCAAGCAACTCAAGGAGCACCTGCAGCAGGTCGGCGTGCCGGTGACGGTGCTGACCGAGCAGGGCATCGAGCACAGCGCGCCTCTTTACCGGTTGCCCGGCGTGGCGGAGCGGGTCCAGCAGTGGGTCACGGAGAAGCTTCTCACATCGGGAAGATGAAGGACTCTCGCTTTGTTGCCAATGGCGCCGGACATCACATGAGGGGATTTTTCACGACATGGCGCTGACTGTGTACACCACCACCTGGTGCGGCCCCTGCAAGCGGTTGAAGAGCCAGCTCAGCCGCGAGGGCATCTCCTACAACGAGGTCGACATCGAGAGCGATCCGGACGCGGCCACGTTCGTCATGAGCGTCAACAACGGCAACCAGGTCGTGCCCACCGTCGTGGTCGACTCCCCCACCGGCCGGATCGTCAGGACCAACCCCTCGGTGATCGAGGTCAAGCGCATCCTGGCGGGGGCGGGCGTGTAACCGTCCCCCCGCACCACCCGAGCCCCGGTTCCACCGAGAACCGGGGCTCCCACATGCCAGGGCCCCGCATACCGGTACGGGCTCCATCGCGTACGTACCGGCACATGGAGTGCGCCCGCGTCTGCCCCGCCCGGTCAGCCGGCCCTGGCTCGTCGAGGCGGTCGGCACCGTCGTCTGCCGAGCCCGTGCGGTCCCGGCCGCCGGATCCGTCAGCGCCCGTGGCGTACGGCGGACACCACGGCGGCGGGCGCCTTCACCAGTCGCCGGTCAGCGGCGCGCCGTACCAGGTCTCGATGAGCCTGCGGGCGATCGACACCTCCGACGGCAGGCGCACCTCACCGCTCTCCATCGCGGCCAGCAGTTCGGCACGGCTGAACCAGTGGGCCTCGGCGATCTCCTCGGAGTCGAGGACGAACTCCGTCGACGTGGCCCGCGCGAAGAAGCCGAGCATCAGGCTGCGCGGGAACGGCCAGGGCTGGCTGCCCATGTAGCGCGCGTCGGCGACCCGCACGCCGACCTCCTCGGACACCTCGCGCGCCACGGCCTGCTCCAGCGACTCGCCCGGCTCGACGAAACCGGCCAGCACCGACAGCCGCCCCTCGGGCCACTGCGGTCCTCTGGCCAGCAGGCACCTGTCGTCGTCATCGTGGATCAGCATGATCACCGCGGGGTCGACCCGGGGAAAGTGCTGACTGTCGTCCTTGGGACAGACGCGCACATGCCCGCCGGCCCGTACCTCGGTGCGGCTCCCGCACCGGGGACAGTACTCGTGGGTGGAGTGCCACGCCTCCAGGGCGACCGCGTACACCAGCAGTCCGGCGTCCAGATCCCCCAGCAACGATCCCACCTGGCGCAACCCGGCGGTGACGGTCTGCCCCTCACCCAGTTCCGAGGGGTCGAGCGGGGAGACGATCCGGTTGAAGGAACCGGGACGGGTGGCCGGCGACGCCGCCACGGCGAAGTAGGCGATGCCCTCCGCGTCGAGACCGAGCAGGTAACGCTCTCCCTCGGGAGCGTCGGCGGTGGACAGCAGGACCAGCTCCGCGTCTTCGCCGTTGCGCCGGATCAGCGCCTGCCCGTCGTCGACGACCACGACCCTGGTCGCGGCGTCCGCCCAGGCCCGCTCCAGCCACTCGGCGTCACCGCGGAGCACCGCCGACCTGTCGATGGCGCTGCGCGCAAGCAGCAGCGGCCCCAGAAGTCCTTCTTGTGCAGCGATCTCCACGCCGTTCCGCCTCCCCAAACGAGGCACATATTACGCCGCCGGAACACGGAGCCGCATCGGGCCGACGGCGTCACCCCTGGCCGGAGGCCATCCAGAAAAGACCCCATCTTTTGACGACACGGACATATACGGTCAATAGACCGATCATCCCGGCGCGATGATCTCCGTCCCGCTAGGATGCACCGAGTTAGGTTAGCCTTACCTGATATCGGGGGTCCCTGCATTGCGGCTGTACCTCACCGCGCTGAAACCGACAGACTCGGTCACCGACGGCTTCCTCCCGGCGGCACGCGCACTCGGGTGCGAGGTCACGATCCTCACCGACCGGCCGGAACAGTACCGCGACCACGGAGCGGAGGTGCTCCGTTGCGACGTGCGCGACGCGCGGGCGGTGATCGACACCGTCGCGCACCACCGCGTCCCGGACGCGATCTTCTCGAACTCCGACCACATCCAGGCGGAGACCGCGCTCGCCGCCGCCTACTTCGGACTCCCCGGCAAGGACTGGCGGGCCTGTGTCGACACCAAGAACAAGGCGCTCACCCGGCGGCGGCTGGCCGCGGCCGGGGTCGAGACCGTCCGTGCCGCGCGGCTGGCACCGGCCGATCCGCCGGTCGCGGACGTGCCCTTCCCCGCGGTCGTGAAACCGCGCGAGGGCGTGGCCAGCGAGGACGTCGTGCTGGTCCACGACGCGGACGAGCTCGCGGCGGCCGTCCTGTCCATCAGGGACAGGCGGCCGGCCGAGACGCTGGTCGTGGAGGAGTATCTCGACGGCCCCCTGCACACGATGGAGACGCTCGGCGACGGCGAGCGGATCAGGGTGCTCGGCGGTTTCCGCACCACTCTCGGACCGCTGCCGCACTTCGTGGAGGAACGGCTCGACTGGGAGCCGCCTCCCGGCCGCGACCACGTGCTGCGGGCCCTGGAGGCACTCCGGGTGGGGTTCGGGGCCTGCCACACCGAGTACGTGATGACCCCGGCCGGACCGCGGATCGTCGAGGTCAACTACCGGGTGATCGGCGACCACTGCGACTTCCTGCTGGCCGGCCTGCTCCAGGCGCCCCTGTTCGAGCTCGTCCTCGGCACACATCTCGGAATGGGGCCGGCGGACCTCGCCCCGGTGCGGGAGCACGGGACCGCGCTGAGCCTGGTCGCCGATCGCTCGGGTACCGTGGTGGAGGCTCCCGGGACCGTCGTCCCCGCCTCCGGCGACCCGGTCCGGATCTGGCACCGGCCGCTGCGCGCCGTGGGCGATCGGATCGACCGGAGCAACACCAACCGCGACTATCTGGGCATCGTCCGCGCGACCGGGCCCGACCGGGCGGGCGTGGACGCCGCCGTCGCGGCCTTCAGGGCGGAGAACCCGTGGGTGATCGCGTGAGCCGGGGAACCGTGGACGGCTCCGGGATCGGCGGAGGTTCGGTGCGCGGGCGGGAGTCGTACCTCGCCGTCCGGGTGCTGAACGCGCTGCTGCGCGAGGACTACGGTGGCCTGGCCAGGCGGGTGACCCACGGCAAGGACGGCGTCGCGCTGGTCCTGCCCGGGGGCAGGCGGGTGCGGCTGGTCCCCGGCTCGCTGTTCCAGGACTTCGTCGCGGCCCCGCAGGAGGCGCTCTGGCTGTGGGAGGTCCTGCACACGCTGCGGGAGGTCTCCGACCCCGCCGACGCGGCCGGGGTCGAGTCGTTCACCAGGGAGTGCCACGAGGCGCTGCGCGCCCTCGACCTCCACGACCTCCACCGCGAAGAGGTGCTCACCAGACTGGCCGCCACCGCGCACCCCGCCACCACGGGCACGGCGGGAACCGGTGGCGGACGCGACAGCGTGTGGTACGAGACGCTGGCCGCGTTCGTCGATCACCCCGTCTATCCGACGGCCCGGTGCCGGATCGGCCTGTCCGACGAGGAGCTGACCGCGTACGCGCCGGAGTTCGCGCCCGCCTTCGAGCTGCGCTGGGCCGCGGTTCCCCGGGAGCGGCTCACCGGGGCCGAGCTGCCGGGGGCACCCGGGTTCCGTGCCGTCGGGCTGGCGGGGGGTCTGGCCGAGACGCACGCGCTGTTCCCCGTGCACCCGCTGACGGTCCCCCGCGTCGAGGAGATCCCGTGGGCGACCGTGGCCCCTCGGCCGTATCTGAGGGTCAGGCCCACGCTGTCGATGCGCACCGTCGAGATCGCTCCGGGCACGCACCTGAAGCTGCCGCTGACCACCAGTACCCTCGGGCTGCGCAACCGCAGGTCGATCAAGCCCGACACGCTGGCCGACGGGGCGCGGGCCGAGCTGCTGCTGCGGGCCATGCCCGATCCCGAGGTGCTGCTGGCCGACGAGCAGACGTACGGGCACGCCGGGCACGAGTATCTGGGCTGGCTGCTGCGCCGCCAGCCCGCCGGGGAGGTGGTCCCCGTCGCGGCGCTGGCGGCGCCGCTGCCCGGAGGCGGTCTGGTCGTGGAGGGTCTCGCCGGACGACGGTTCGGCGGGGACGTCGCCGCTCTGCTCGCCCGGTACCTGCGGGTGCTGTTCCGCTTCCACGTGCGGCTCTTCGTCAGGTACGGCACCGCGCTCGAGGCCCACCAGCAGAACCTCTCACTGGTGTTCGACACCGAGACCACGGGCGAAGGTGTCATGCGGCTGCTCGTCAAGGACAACGACGGATTGCTGACCTCACCCGGCCTGCTGGGAGGCGCCGGTCTCCCGGTCCCGGACTTCACGGACGCGCGGATGCTGACCGACGACCCGCACGCGCTCGCCGACATGTTCGTGACCATCACCCTGCACCTGGCGGCCGCCGCCGTGGCGTTCGGCGCGCTGCCGTCGCCGCGGGCCTTCGAGCTGGTCCGCGACGCGCTCGCCGGAGCGCTCGACGAGTACGGGGAGGACCCGATGGCCCGGCTGCTGCGGGCCAGGACCCTGGATGCCGCCAGGCTCGTCGGCAAGTCGATGGTCACCGCCGGAACCCTGGTGGACAAGGCGCGCACCGGCGCACGGGATGTGAACAAGTTCTACGGCACGAGCGGGCCGAACTACCTCCGCCAGCAGCCCCAGGCCACACCGGCCGCGACCACCGGAAGGACGCCATGACCAGCCTCGCCCTCGACTCCCCCGCAGCCGTCGCCGAGGAGGCTTCACTGGCGGCGCTGCTGCGCTGCTGCGTGCGGGAGATCTCGGGACCTCGCGGGCAGGTCAGGCACGACCAGCCGTACGTGCTGCTGCGTGTCGCGGACACCCTGCTGCGGGCCCGCGCGCACGGCGGGCTCGCGCTGCGCTTCGAGGGGCGGGCCGAGTGGCTGGAGAACGACTCCTGGCAGCCGCTCTCGGCGGACCGGCTCGTCCGGCTGGTGGAGGCCGAGCTCGGTGAGGGCAACGACGAGTTCGCCGCCCAGGTGGCCGCGAGCAGGGACGCCATGGTGACGCTGCTCGCGGCTCGGCGGGACGCGCCTCCCCCCGCCGACCCGTGGCTGGCCTCGGAGCAGGCGCTGGTCTTCGGGCACCCGTTCCACCCCAGTCCGAAGGCACGCGGCGGCGCGGGCTGGCTGCGCTACGCGCCCGAGGCGCACGCGAGCTTCCCGCTGCGACTGCTCGGGGTCAGGGACGACGTGCTGGCGGAGGCGGGCGAGGTCGGCTCGCTCGACGCGCTCGGCGCGGCGCCGCCCGGTTACTCGCTGCTGCCCGCGCACCCGTGGCAGCTGGAGCTGCTCTCGGCCGACCTGGCCGCACCACTGGCCGACGGCCGGCTGCTCGATCTGGGAAACGGCGCCCGGATGGCGGTTCCCACCTCGTCGGTCCGTACCGTCTACGAGCCGTTGATCGACCGATGCCTGAAGTTCAGCCTGGACGTGCGGATCACCAACTGCCTGCGGAAGAACTCCTGGTACGAGCTGGCGGGCGCGGTCGAGCTGAGCCGCCGCCTCGGGCCGGTGTTCGCGGAGCTGTCCGCGACCTTCCCCGGCACCCGCTGGCTGCCCGAGCCCGGCTACCGCTCCGCCGAGCTGGGCACCCGGCTGCTCGAGGGACTCGGCGTCATCGTCCGGGTCAGCCCGTGGTCGGTCTGCAGGCCCGGGGTGACCCCCCTGCTGAGCGGCGCGCTGGCCGCCGGGCGGCAGGTGACGGCCGCCGACCCGGTGCGCTGGTGGCGGGCGTACGTGGAGCGGGTGGCGCTGCCGGTGCTCGACGCCTACCTCGGCCACGGCGTGGTGCTCGAACCTCACCTGCAGAACGTGCTGATCGGGGTGGACGCGGAGGGACTCCCGGTGGAGGCGGTCTTCCGCGACATGGAGGGCACGAAGCTCGTCGCCGGACGGCACGACCTGTCCGGCCTGCCGGCCCGGGTCGCCGAGGCCCTCACCTACGACGCGGAGGCCGGCTGGAGCCGGGTGGTCTACTGCCTGATGGTCAACCATCTCGCCGAGATCGCCGCCTCCCTTTCCGGGGCCGGGCCCGCGCGGGAGCTGTGGGCGGTGGCCGGGCAGGTCCTGGCGGGGTACGCGGAGTCGCGGGGGTGGCCCCGGCCATTGTCGGATCCACTGTCGGACCTGCTGGCGGGGGCGCCGCTGCCGGCCAAGGCCAACCTGTCGGTCAGGTGGGCGCGGTCGGCGGACCGCGCCGCGGGGTACGTGCCGGTCGCCAACCCGCTGGCCGCGCTCTGAGCGAGTGCCGCCCCGGAGGAGCCGGCTCCCGGCGTGACAGCGGGGAGCCGGATCCTCCGGGCGTGCCTATCGGGGGTAGACCTCCAGCTCGTAGAGGGAGTAGCCGTACGTCGTCCCGCGCGTGACGCCCTGCATGCGGACGTGGCGGGCGGTGGTCGGGGTGAACGTCACGTTGTCCACACCGCCGTTTCCGGTGGTGGTGGAGTAGACGGTGGCCCAGGTGGAGCCGTCGGTCGAGGTCTGGATCGAGTACGCGGCCCCGTAGGCCGCCTCCCAGCGCAGGATGACCCTGCCCACGGTCGTGGCGGAACCGAGGTCGACCTGGAGGTACTGGTTGTCGCTGGACGAGCTCGACCAGCGGGTCGTCGGGTTGCCGTCAACGCCCCTGCTCGCCGGGTAGGAGGAGGACTGGTTGCTCGACGACCTGGCCGTCCGCCCCTCCGCCAGGTTGGTGATCGCGTCGCCCCTGCGGGCCGGGAAGGACAACACCTGCTGGTAGGTCGGCCGGTTCTGCCAGGAGATCAGCGAGTGCGTGATCCCGCCGAGCGGCGACTGCTCGACGGCGTCGGCGCACCACTGGTTGCCCGCCGCGCACACGTCGTCTCCCGGGTAGGTCGTCGCCGCGGGCTCGGCGAGCGCCTCCGACAGGCTGTTCAGCAGGACGGTGCGGCAGCCCGCCACCGTGCCGTCGCCGCAGTACTTGGCGGGCAGCGGGCCGGAGACCTGGTCACCGAGCACGTTCCTGACGTCCTTGCTCACATAGCCCCACCAGCCGTACTGGAAGGCCGAGCCCTTGTGCGTCTGCGCCCCGTTCGCGGAGGTGGGCAGGCTGGACCTGTCGCCCTGCTGGAGACCCGAGGGAGACTCGTTGATCTGCAGGGTGTCGACCAGCGACTGGTACAGACCGTCTCCCAGCCCCGGCTTGAACTGCGCACGGACCAGCTTGGGCCACCACGCGTCGAACGCGCGGATCGCGTCGGCATGGGCGTACGCCTTGCTGCCCTGCGAGGTCTCCAGCCGCTTGGAGCCCGAGGTGCTCCAGGCGGAGAGCTTGGTGACCGCCGAGGCGAGGGCCGGGTCGGTGACGGCGGCGCTGTTGATCACCCGGAGCAGGTCGGGCAGCACCTTCCTGCCCCGCAGGTCGGTCACGCCGGCCTCGGCCATGATCTTCGCGGTGCCGGCCCGGTCGAGCTTGCCGCCTCCGGCCAGGGCCGCCTTGACCGGGGCGTCCAGCAGGTCGGCCCGGTGCACCGGCCCGAAGCTGAAGTTGCCGTCCGCGGCGCCGTAGTCCTTGGCCTGCTTGTTGTTCCAGCTGACGAAGTAGTCCTGGTTGACCGCCTGCGGGTGGGTGGCGGCGGCGGTGTAGGTCGCGGTGTTGGTCGCCGGGTCGTAGCCCGCCCACTCGTGGGCCGCGTCGGCGACCATCGGCAGGTTCGGGTCGGAGACCGAGGACCTGACCGGGGTGTTGCCCGACATGAAGTACGCCGAGTCGGTGGAGTTGACGTAGAACCAGTTGAACGCGAAGCCGATGGTGGCGGCCGAGTTCTTGAAGGCCGTCGCGTCGCCCATGGTGGCCGGGTCGTTGAACATCTGGAAGCCGATCGCCGAGTCGACCTCGTGGTGGTACGTCGACCGCAGCGCGGTGAAGGCGGTGGGCTGCCCGCCGACCGTGCCGCGCCAGCTCACCAGCCCGTACTTGGTGCGCTGTATCACCAGGTCGTACGAGCCGGCGGGGGTGGAGTCGGCGACCGTGGGCTTCCAGGAGTTGGTCTTGCGCAGCGTCTCCATCGCGGTGCAGACGCCCCGGTAGAGGTAGTGGTTCGACGCGACGGTGGCCGCGCCGCCGCCGGGCTCGCAGAGCTGTAGGGCGTAGGTGTCGGTGATGTCCTGGCCGCTGGAGGTCGCGCTCCAGGCGTAGTCGGTGCCCCGGCCGAGCAGCACGTACAGGTTGAGACCGGCGAAGGCCGCGCCGCGCGCCCGGATGCCGGGTCCGGAGAGCTCCTGGAGCATCAGCAGCTGGGGGGCGAAGTAGCCGGTCTGCGGGCCGAACACCGCGACCGGGTGCCCGGTCTTCGACTTGGCCGCCGAGACCACCACGGCGTTGGACATGCCGGGCTGGGAGTTGTCGACGAGCAGCCCGTCCAGCATGCCCTTGGCGGTCAGGGCCGAGGCCGGGGTGGTGGCCGAGCCCTTCTTGTTCTCGACGATGTTCACCGGTGCGGTGGACGGGTCGGGGAGGACGACCCCGGTGGCCCCGGCGGGCGCGGCCCCGGACGGGAAGCTCTGGCCGTTGTGCAGGGTGAGCGTCGTCTCCGGGTCGTTCTGCGCGCGGAACGCCGCCCAGACCTGGTCGCCGACCGCCGTGCCGTACTTGGCGCGGGACGCGACCCGGACCAGTGCGGACTGCATCTCCGCGCCGCCGCCACCGCCGAACAGGCCGCCGATGACACCGGAGATCGCCACCAGGTCGGTCATGGTGAACTTCACCGGACCGCCCGCGTTGGTGATCGCGTCCATGTGCCCGGTCAGCACGTACTCACCGGGGCAGTCCCGGTTCGCCATGCAGGTGTCGATGTAGGCGTTGACGCCGGCTATGTAGTGCTCGACGTCGGTGTAGAGCTGCGCGCCCCGGGGGCTCGCGTTCCTCAGCCTGGTGATCTGCGCCTGCAGGTCCGCCTCGGTGTACGGGGCGTTGCGCCAGGCGCTCTGCTCCAGCTCCCGGTTGCCCGGCGCGCCCCCGGCGAACGAGGTCAGCTCGCCCCGGCCGACGTGCCGCATCAGGTCCATCACCCAGAGGCGGTTCTGCGCGCCCGCGTACCCGGCGCCGAACATCGTGCCCTCGCGGGTGGTCCCGGTGATGTGCGGGGTGCCGGTCGCCTTGTCCCGGACGATCGTCACGTCCGAGCGAGGGCTGATGGTGCTCTCCACCTGCCCCTCCGGGACACCGAACGAGGCGTCGTTGAAGAAGCCGGCGATCTGGTCGTCTGTCAGGCCGGTGTAGCCGGAGAGGAGGTTGGCGTACTTGCCGAGCTGGTCGTCACTGTGCTTGGGCTTCGTCCCCAGTGACTGGTGGGCGAGGATCCCGGCCAGGGTCGCGTTGCCGTTCTGGCCCGGGGGCAGGATGTCCGCGCACTCGCCGAGGCAGTAGTCGTCGGGAGGGTAGGCCGCCGCGGCGGTGACCGCGGACGTCGGTACGGATGCGGATGCCGGTACGAGGGGGGATGTCAGCGCGAGGGCCATCAGCAGCGCGGAGGCCGCCGTGATCGTCCGCCTGAGGCGTGCATGCATAGGAGAGTCCCTAAAACATGAGGCGTACTCGGATGTTGAGAGGAACATACGTTCCCGACCAACAGCGAATCAATGGCCGATGTGATAATCGTCGGCTCCGGTTCATGACTGGCCGTCAGTGCTGCCGGTCGGAGCCGGGGACGCCGTCATCGCCGGATCACGAGTGCCAGCGGCGTTCGGCGGGAGGCAGCAGGAGCACCTCCAGGACGCGGGCGCAGGCACGGGCCTGCTTGACGAACCAGGGGATCCGCGTGTCACCGATGAGCCGGGGCGTGGCCCGTACCGCGAGGGCGTAGCGGGCGTGGTCGGCGCGGTCCAGCACGGGGACCGCGACGGTGCGGACGCCCTCCGAGGACTCTCCGTCGTTGAGCGCGTGGCCGCTCTGGCGCACCTGGTCCAGCTCGGCACGGAGGGCGGCATGATCGATGATCGTCCGCTGGGTCTGGGCCTGGAGCGGGCCGAGCGCGGCGAGGTCGCCGTTCCCCGGCGGCGCCCAGGCGAGCAGGACCTTGCCGAGCGCCGTCGAGTGGAGCGGGCGGTGCAGGCCGATTCCCCGATCGGGGTTGAGGGACCCTCCGACCAGGATGACCGCGTGCGGGCCGTTGCGGACCGCCAGATCCACGGTGGCCGAGGTGACCCGGGCGAGTTGCCCCAGCTCGGGGGCGACCTTGTGCAGGCCGCGCCGATGGAAGGAGAGCTGGCCCAGTTCGGTGATCGAAGGGCCCAGCCGGTAGCAGGCGGTCTCGACGTCCTGCTCCAGGAATCCGGTGTCGAGCAGGCTGCGAGCCAGCCGGTGCGCGGTGGAGGTGGACAGGCCCGTCCGCCGGGCGAGCTCCGAGACGGTCAGCGCGGGCTCGCCCTCGCGGAAGCAGTTGAGTATCCCGACCGCCCGCAGGACCGACTGGACACCGTCCGCGCGACTCGATGCCGCCATACGGGAATCTCCTTCTCTCCGATAGGGAGGGATATGAGCAGGTAGAAGCAGTTGAAGGGGAAAAGGCATCCCGCATCGCGGGACATACTTTGCATTTCCTACCAATTTACTAGCAAACTCTTCCGCATGACCACAGCCGCACCAGACACGATCTGGTTCACCCGGTGTCCGGTGCCCACCGCGACCGGTGTCGCCGCCGACCAGGGCTGGCTCACCGAGGAGTTCGCACCCGACGGGATCGGCGTCCGGTCCCTGCAGGACGCGACGGCCGACGTCTCCGCCGACCACCACTTCACCCACGAGCTGACCGGCCTGTTCCGCGAGGGCGGGAACGTCCCCGCGCTCTGGGCCCGCTCGCGCGGCGAGGCCACCCGGCTCATCGGCCTGACCTGGATCGAGGAGCGCCAGGTCATCCTGGTCCGCGGCGGCAGTGGTCTGCAGAGCCCGGAGCAGCTCAAGGGGCTACGTCTGGCCGTCCCCCGGCACCGCCTCGCCATCGACTTCTGGCGGGCCATGGCGCTGCAGGGCTTCCGGGGTGCACTCTCCCTGGCCGGACTCGACCTGGGCGACGCGGACCCGGTGGACGTCGAGGCCACCCCGGGCGGCGGGCAGTGGGAGGCCGAGCTGGCCGCCCTGGCCCGCGGCGAGGTCGACGCGGTCTACGTCAAGGGCGCGCTCGCCGTCGAGGCGGCCCTGCGCCACAGCGCCGAGGTGGCGGTCGACCTCGACGCCGTTCCCGACCGGCGCGCGCGAATCAACAACGGGACGCCGCGCCCCATCACCGTCCACCAGCGGCTGCTCGACGAGCGCCCCGACCTGGTCACCCGGTTCCTCGCGGTGCTGCTGCGGGCGGCCGACTGGGCCGCGGACCACCCGGCCGACGTCACCAGGATCCTGGGCGCCGAGACCGGCGCGGGCTCGGCGGGAGTGGCCGGCGCCTACCACTCCGGCGCCTCCCTCCACTTCGACCTGTCCGCGGAGCGCCTGGAGTTGCTCGCCGAGCAGGAGCGGTTCCTGCGCGGCCACGGCTTCCTGGAGTCGGCGGTGGACGTCACCACCTGGGCCGACCACACCCCGCTCGCCAATGCCCGATCCCACGGAGAATCCCATGCGTAGACTCGCCCTGGCCGCCGCGCTCCCCCTCGCCCTGCTGGTCGCGTGCGGCACCACTCCCTCGGCGGACACCTCGGCCGCCGCCGCGCCGGACGCCAAGACCGAGCCGGTGGTGGTGCGGATCTCCGATCCGGGCAACAGCGGCTTCCTGGCGGTGGCGAAGAAGGACGGCAGCCTCGACGCCGCCCTGGCCAAGGTGAACGCGAAGGTCCAGTGGGCCGGCGACTTCTCCGTCTTCGCTCCGGCGGCGCAGGCCATCAACGCCGGGTCGCTCGACATCGCCGTCGGCTCGATCACCTCGGGCGTCACGGCGCTGGCCGTCAAGCCCAGCTTCAAGATCTTCGCCACCGTCCCGCCGGACCTCGCGGGCGAGGGGATCGTGGTCAAGAAGGACTCCCCGATCAGGTCCGTGGCCGACCTCGCCGGACACACCGTGGCGGTCGGCCACGGCGGCACCAGCGAGTACCTGCTCCTCAAGGCACTGCAGACGTTCAACGTGCCGGTCGAGAAGGTCAAGCGGGTCTACCTGGCCCCGCCGCAGACGGCGCCGGTCTTCGGCTCCGGCAAGGTGGACGCCTGGTCGACCTTCTCCACCTTCCTCATCCCGGCCGTGACCAGCCTGGACGCCCGCATCCTGGCCAGCGGGGCGGAGATCGAGTCGGACAACTACGTCATCTACGTCGCCGCCAACACCCTGATCGACAAGCACCCCGAGGTGCTGAAGGCGCTGTACGCGTTCATCGAGGAGGGCACCGCCAAGGAGAACGCCGACCCGGCGGCCTACCTCAACGTCTTCACCTCCGCCGGGCCGCAGGCCGTGACCGGCGCCCAGCAGGACCTGGTGGTCCAGATCCAGAAGCAGGGCAAGCCCGCCCAGCCGGTGACCGCCACCGAGATCGCCAAGTACCAGGAGGTCGCCACGTTCTTCCTCGACCAGAAGGTCCTCACCGCCCCGCTGGACGTCTCCCAGTACGTCGTCGACGTCACCGCACTGCCGGACGCGGCCTCATGACGGTCCTGACCGGACAGGAAACGGCGGGGCTCGTCCCGCCGGACCCGCCCAGGAACACCGGCCGCCATCCGGCGGCGAGCCTGACCCTGCGCGTCCTCGGCCCGGTCCTGCTCGTCGGGCTCTGGTACGCGGGAACCGCATCAGGGGTGATCACCCCGGACGTGCTGGCCGGTCCGCAGGAGGTGGCCGGCACCTTCGGCGAACTGTGGGCCGACGGGCAGATGCAGGAGGCACTGGGCGTCTCGCTCACCCGCGCCGGCCTCGGCCTGCTGCTCGGCGCCTCCGCCGGGCTGGTCATCGGGGTGCTGTCCGGGCTGAGCAGGCTCGGCGAGGAGCTTCTCGACTCCTCCATGCAGGCGCTGCGTGCCATCCCGTTCCTGGCGCTGACCTCGCTGTTCATGGTCTGGTTCGGGATCGAGGAGACCTCCAAGATCCTGCTGATCAGCGTGGCCTGCACCTTCCCGATGTACATCAACGTCTCCAGCGGGGTGCGCAACGTCGACCGCAAGGTCGTGGAGGCCGCCCGCTCGTTCGGGCTCGGCCGCCTCGCTCTCGCCAGGGAGGTGGTGCTGCCGGGCGCGCTGCCCTCGATCTTCGCCGGGCTGCGGCTGTCGACCACGCTCAGCGTGGTCGCGCTGATCGCCGCCGAGGAGATCAACGTCACCGCCGGTCTGGGGTACCTGATGGCCAGGGCCACCGACTACCTGCGCACCGACATCCTCGCCCTCTGCGTCATCCTCTACGCGCTGATCGGGCTGACCGCCGACGTCATCCTCCGGCTGGCCGAGCGGTTCACCATGCCATGGCGGAAGGCGGTGGCGGCCCGATGAGCCTGGCCGTACAGACCACGGACCTGCGCAGGGTCTTCGGTGACCGCGCCGTACTGGACGGGATCGACCTGCGGGTACGGCGCGGTGAGTTCCTCGCGCTGCTCGGTGCCAGCGGCACCGGCAAGACGACGCTGCTGCGGATCCTCGCCGGGCTGGACGCCGCCACGAGCGGGACCGTGCTGGTCCCGCCGGTGCGGACCGTCGTCTTCCAGGAGCCTCGGCTGATCCCCTCCAAGCGCGCGCTGGCCAACGTGATCCTCGGGCAGGGCCGCGGCGCCCGCGCCAAGGGCCTGGCGGCACTCGCCGAGGTGGGCCTGAGCGGCCACGCCGACGCCTGGCCCGCGACACTGTCCGGCGGCGAGGCGCAGCGGGTCGCGCTGGCCCGCGCCCTGGTCCGCGAGCCCGAACTGCTGCTGCTCGACGAGCCGTTCGCCGCGCTCGACGCGCTGACCAGGCTGCACATGCAGGACCTGATCGCCGAACTGTGCGCCAGGCATCGCCCCGCCGTGGTGCTGGTCACCCACGACGTCGAGGAGGCCATCCTGCTCGCCGACCGGATCATCGTGCTCCGCGACGGCGCGTTCGTCACCGACCTGACCGTCGAGCTGGACCGCCCCCGCGACCGGGTGGACGGCGACTTCGTGGCGCTCCGCCGCCGCCTGCTCGCCGACCTCGGGGTCTCCGCCAAGGAGCCCGGACACGTGGGAGTGGCGCGGTGAGCACGGAGAAAGCCGCGCTGAACTGGATCGGTGCGAACGAGCCCGTGCTGACCGGCCTGTCGGACACCATCTGGTCGTACGCCGAACCGTCGCTCCGCGAGTGGCGCTCGGCATCGGCCACCGCGGACCTGCTCCGCTCGTACGGCTTCGCGATCGAGTGGGGCACCGCCGGATTCCCCGCGGCCTTCGTCGCCACCCGCGGCGGGCGCGGCCCCGTGCTCGGGTTCAACGTGGAGTACGACGCGCTGCCCGGCCTGTCCCAGCGCGCGGGCGTGCCGTACCACGACCCGATCGGCTACGCGGGCGACCCGCTCTACGGCCCCGGGTACGGTCCGGGGCACGGCTGCGGGCACAACGCGCTGGCGGCGGCGTCGGCGGGCGCGGCCATCGCCGCCGCCGTCGCGCTCGGCGACCGCGCGACCGTGCGGGTCTTTGCCTCCACCGGCGAGGAACAACTGGTCGGCAAGGCGTACGCGGTACGCGACGGCGCCTACGACGGGCTCGACGTCTTCCTGGACTGGCATCCGGCCCCTGTCACGGCGACCGGTTGGGACGTCACCAGCGCGCTGATCTCCGGGACCTTCACCTTCCTCGGCTCGGCCGGGCACGGGTCCGACCCACTGGGCACCAGGAGCGGCCTGGACGGCGCCCTGCTGCTGACCACCATGATCGAGCACCTGCGCGCCGCGAACGTCTCGCCGTCCGGCCGGGTGAGCTACACCCTCAGCGGGGGCGGCGCCCCGAACGTGACACCCGACGTGCAGACGGTCTGGGTCTACGTCCGCGAGGCGACCCACGAACGCGCCAGGACCCTGTACGACAAGGTCGTCGAGTGCGCCGGGGCGGCCGCCACGGCCGGCCGGACCCGGCTGGAGCACCGCCTGGTGACCGCGATCCGGCAGGGGCTCGGCAACCGGGCCGGGGCCGAGCTGCTGCATCACACCATGTCCGAGCTGGGTCCCGCCCGGTTCACCGACTCAGACCACGAGTTCGCCCTCCGTCTCCAGGCCGCGATCGGCAGGCCGCGGATCGGGCTCGCGGCCGGGATCGCACCGCTCACCCCGCCGCCGGAGACCGACCTCGGCGGCCCGTCCAGCGACACCTCCGAGGTCGGCTGGCAGGCCCCGCACCTCAGCCTGGTCGCCCCCGTGGTGCCGCTCGGCGTACCGCTCCACTCCTGGGCGGCCACCGCGTCGACCGGCACGAACATCGCCCACCAGGGACTGCTGGCCGCCGCCCGCTACCTGGCGGCCGGCGCGGTCGCCCTGGTCGAGCAACCGGAGACGCTGGCGGCGATCCGGGACGAGTTCGACGCGCGGGAACCCTGGCACAGCCTGCTGCCCGCCGACGCGACTCCCCCGCGCTACCCACCGCCGCCCGAGTTCCTGAAGGAGACCGGGCAGGAGTTCACCCTCCCCGCGCGGCCCTTTCCCGTCTCCACCGAGCCTCTAGGAAAGATCTGACATGGCTGTCCCATCGATTCCGGCCAGTCCGCGAGAACGCTCCCACACAGCACGGCGCCCCGGCACAGTGGCATGGGCACACGACGTTTCCCCGGGCACGGTGCCACGGACGCACGGCGTTCCACTCGGCGCGGTGCCATGGGCGCACGGCGTGCCACTCAGCACAGTGACGCGAACGCGCGACGTTCCGCCCGGCGCGGTGGCGTGATGGCCAGGTTCAACGTCACGCTGCCCACCCGGAGCACCGCCCGGCCGGTGCTGCCCGGCTTCGTCACCGACGTACGGCCCGCCCGCTCGGATCCGGCGGGACCGACGGGCCGGGCCGCCGAGCTGGCGGGGCTGTCCGGCGCGCTGCTGCCCTTCGATCCCGAGGGGCAGGAGTCGCTGGTGCTGGCCGCCGGGGTGCTGCGCGACTCACGCCACCTGCGGGTGATCGCGGAGTTCCACCCGGGCATCGCCACCCCGGTCTACCTGGCCAAGCTCTCGGCCTCGCTGCAACGCTTCTCCGCCGACCGGCTCGGCTGGCGGCTCGCGGTGGACCTCGACCCGGCGGTGGCCAGGGCCCAGGGGGACTTCCGCACCGGAGCCGACCGGTACGCACGAGCCGAGGAGTTCCTCACCGTCGCCAAGGGCGTCTGGCAGGGGGACTTCGAGTACCGGGGCCGCTTCTACCAGGTGGCCGGGGGCGGCTTCGCGGCCCCGCTCTCCGGACGGGTCTTCCCGACCGTCTACCTCGGCGGCACCTCGCCGGAGGCGCTTGAGCTCTCCGCCCGCCACGCCGACGTGCACGTCTTCTCACCGCAGGACGACCTGGAGGCCCTGACCGCGCGACTGCCCGGCGTGGCGTACGGTCTGCGACTGCCGGTGCTGGCCCGCGAGGACGACGACGAGGCGCTGGCGGCGGCTCGCCGTACCGGCTTCACCGGGCTGACCGGCGGCTACGCCGCCGTGGCCGCCGCGATCGGGGAGTACGCCGACCGGGGCGTCTCGGAGTTCTTCCTTGAGGCCGGGCCACGCCCTGAGGAGACCTACCGGCTGGGCGAGCACCTGCTGCCGCTGTTGAAGGAGAGCACCCGTGTCGGTTGACATCTACTGGCGCATCCACATGGAGGGCGACCAGCCCTCGCTGCGCCGCAGGGGCGGCAGCCGCGGCGGCTTCGCCGACCTGCCGGGCGCCCTCGCGCCGGGAGTCAGGGACGGCGCCCCCGACGGCTACAGCCATGCCGACTACATGGCCGAGGTGGCCAGGGCGGCCGAGGACTCCGGCTTCGTCGGCGGGCTGCTGCCGTCCTTCCCGCACACCGACGACCCGTGGGCCGCGGCGGCCACCCTGGCCCGGGAGACCCGCTCCTACCGGTTCATGATCGCCTTCCAGCCGGGGTTCCTGCACCCGGTCCAGGCGGCCCGGATGACCGCCACCCTGCAGCGGGCCACCGGCGGGCGGGTGGTCTACAACGTCATCTCCGGCGGCGGCGGACCCGCGCAGCTCTGGTGGGGCGACCGGATCGACCACGACGACCGCTACGCGCGCACCTCGGAGTTCCTCGACGTGCTCAAGGGCGTGTGGCACGGCTCCCACACCCACCACGGCCGCTTCTACCAGGTGGAGAACGCGAGCCTGCCCGAGGAACTGGCCGGGCAGCCGTTCCCGGAGATCTTCTTCTCCGGCTCCTCCCCCGCCGCGATCGCCGCCGCCGGGCGGCACGCCGACCACTACCTGTCCTGGCTGGAGCCGTACCCCGCGCTGGCGGAGAAGTTCGACCTGGTCCGCGCGCACAGCGACACCCCGCCGAAGTTCGCGGTCCGGGTGGACGTGCTCGCCCGCGAGACCGAGGAGGAGGCGTGGGACGAGCTCCGCCGGGGCTGGGCGGCCAGGGTGCCCCGCGACTCCGGCGGGGAGTCCGGCTCCGGCTCCGACACCGGTTCCGGCGACTCGGTCGGTGTGCGGCGCAGCCGGTCCTTCCTCGCCTCGGCCGGCGGGGACCTCCGCGACCTGGAGGTCTCGCCCAACATCTGGGGCGGGTTCGGCGAGTTGCGCGACGGCCCCGCCTTCGGCCTGGTCGGCGACTACCACCAGGTCGCCGAACGGCTCGACGAACTGATCGGGCTCGGCGTGGACGCCCTCATCCTCGCCGGAGTCCCACACCTGGAAGAAGCCCATCGGGTGGGCACGCACGTGCTCCCCCTGCTGAAAGGACGGTCCTGATGACCACCCGAGTCGGATATTTCCCCCAGAACAACTCGCTCTGGGTGCTACGCCACCGGGGGCTTCCCGACGTGGAGTGGGTGAATCTGCGCTCCCTGCCGACCGGTGAGCGGGTCGACCCCACCCGGGCGCTGCCGTCGGTGCACAGCGACCACCTGTTCGACGGCGGCTACGACTTCATCGGCACCGGCGCCACACCCCCGGTGACCGCCCAGGCCAAGGGGCACGACGTCGTCTACGTCGCGATCTCCGAACCCCGGATCGAGAACGGCCGCCTGGTCGTCCTCGACGACTCGCCGATCCGGAGCCTGACGGACCTGAAGGGCAAGAGGATCGCCCTCGGGCACGGCTCTTGGCAGACCACGCTGCTGCTGCTCGCCCTGGAGCGGGTCGGCCTCGGCTGGAGCGACATCGTCCCGGTCGACGCCTACGGCGACGCCGCCGAGCTGTTCCTGTCCGGCGAGGTCGACGCGTGGGTGGGCTCCTACCCCTACCTCACCGGGGTCGAGCAGCGGGCGTCCGTCCGGGAACTGGTCGCCACCGACGGCCTGTTCAGCCACCGCTCCCTGTGGTTCACCCGCCGCGACTTCGCCCTCGAACAGCCCGAGGAGCTGGCCAGGATCGTCTCCGCGCTCCAGGAGTCCGACGAGTGGACCCGGCAGAACCCCCGCGCGGCGGCGGAGCTGTTCGCCAAGGACGACGGTGGCGACCTGGACGCCTGGGAGCACGCGCTGCGCACCCGCCCGTGGGGCCTGCACCCGATCAGCGAGGAGTTCGTCGCCGAGCAGCAGCACGTCGCCGACCTCTTCCACGCCAACGGGCTGATCGAGAAGAGGATCACCGTCACCGACGCGGTACTCCCCGAACTCGGCAAGCTGGTCACAGGCTGACCGTCCGGTGTGATCCCGCAGCCGGTGCATCACCGGCCGGCTGATGCGGCCCCGTGCGGCCTTCCTCACCTGCTCTGAGCATCGGGAAGGCCGCCCTGACGGTCCCGGTTTCCCGGCCGCGGGATCGCAGTCCATACCGGACATCAGGCGAGCAGGTCGCCTGCACGGAACCGGGCGGATGCCATGAACGCCGCCTCGATGACGGAGGAGGACCGGAGGAACGCTCCTTCTCGGGCACGGGACCCTTTTTCCATGGATGCCTCCTCACGGACTCCGGAGAACGGAACCAGTTCCGCGCAGTCGACGGCGCGGGACGCGTCGGACTCCGAGTGGGAGATCCCCCAGGCGGCCCAGACCGTCTTGCCGATCCCACCCGGCACCGGAACGACGCCCCACCGGTCGGCCAGCGCCTCCACGATCGCGAGCCCCCGGCCGTGCGAGGCGTCCTCGCCCAGGCTGAGCTTGCGGGGCCGTTCGGAGCCGTGATCGGTGACCCGTACGCAGACTCCCTGGGCCATCCCCCAGAGCGAGAGCCGGATCGGTTTCTCGCCGTACAGCGTGGCGTTCGCCACCAACTCGCCGACCACCAGCACCGCGTCGTCGGCGAACTCCGGCGGCAGGCCCCAGACGGTGAGGGTGTCGCGGGTCATCCGGCGGGCCTCGCCGACGGTCGCCGGATCACGGGGAATGTCCCAGCAGACGGTCCGGAGTCCGTCGGGGGTGCCTGCGATCATCGGATCTCCTTGCCAGTGCCGGTGGGATTCCGTTTGTCGGTGAGATTCCGGCCGCCTTGGGGGTTCTGGCTGTCGTTGGGGTTCCGGCTGTCGTTGGGGTTCCGGCACCATATGCACGCCGGGCGGCTGCTCGGGTGACGGCACCGTCGCCGGTTCGGTGACCTCGCTCTCGCGCATCAGCGCGCACAACTCCTCGGCCGTACGCGCCTCGACGACCAGGGGCCCGGGAACCTGCCCGGCGGCGATGGCGTAGAACCGGCGCCCGCCCACCCCGTACATGACCAGCCAGCCCGCCTCGGCCCGATCCAGCCGGGCCGCGACCTCCCGCTGCTCGCGGTCCCACTGCCGTGGGCCCCGCTGATCGACGGGCCCTCCCCGCCGATGCCGCCCGCTCACGCCGCTTTCCCCTGCCGCAGCATGCCCGGGTACGCCCTCCACCCGCCGTCCGGCGGCCTGCCTCGCCCGTACGACGAGAGCGATCCGGACTCCGCCGGCCTGGCCTGACCGGGTGCCGCCCGCATCTCCCCCGGCGGACGCACCGAGGCCGAGCCGGACAGGCGCCCCGCGAACCCCAGCCGCCACCACTCCGCCAGCCTCGCCCGGAACTGCGCGGGAGTCGGCCGCTCGTAGCCGTGCGCCTGCCGGTGCGGCAGGCATCGATCATCGTGCGCGTACGGCGAATGCCCACACCACCGACACCCCAACGGGGCAGGCGGCCGGTCACCACTGAAGCGCATCCGGATGACCCGGATCGCCCTTGTAAAATCGAGCACGGGATTGGACCTCCAGCGTCCGGTTCAAGAGGCCGTCACGGTGTTTGCCGCACCGTGGCGGCCTCGACTCGTTTTTCGGGTCTGCCAGGGGAAAAAGGGGAACACGTTTTGGCGATTACCTGGAGCAGACGGAGGGGTCACGGCCAACAGCAGGTAGTGCCAATTACTCAATAAAGTGCAATCTGGACATATTTGCGCAGGAATTTAGGACAATAGCCCTCATTGTCATATTGGGCTCGCCGCCCAGCCCCGAACCCATTAGCATGCCGGCACAGTGACACGAGGATCACAATGCGTAGATAAAATCAAGACGAATTATCTGATTTGTTCCACAGAACCGTCACCGGCAGTTCACGGAGAAGGCCCAAAATGACAAGCAACAGCCCCACGGTCAAACGTCGGAAACTCTCCCAAACGCTCCGACAGCTCCGAAAGGAAGCCGGATTCTCGGTGACCGAGGCGGGCAGGCGGCTGGAGTGGGACGCGTCAAAGGTGTCCCGGATGGAGCGCAACGAGTGGCGACTCCCGAGCGTCCACGACATTCGCCTACTGCTCGACCTGTACGGCATCACCGACGAGGACCGGCGCGAGGCGATGATCACTCTCGCCAGGGAGTCACGGCAGCGCGGTTGGTGGGAGAAGTACCAGGACGTCTTCCGTGGCAGCCTGCCCGATTTCGAATCGGGTGCCAGTTCCATCCGCACCTGGCAGATCTTGCTGATCCCAGGGCTGCTCCAGACGGAGGGATACATAAGAGCACTGTGGCGAGCCGCTCGGGTTCTCGACGAAACGCTCGTCGAGCGCCACGTCCAGGCGAGACTCACGCGTCAGGAGATCCTTTTCCGGGAGAACCCGCCAACCTTGCTGGCGCTCATCGACGAGGCCGCACTGCGCAAGTCGATCGGCGGTGCCGAGGTGATGCGTGAGCAGATCAGCCACCTCATCGAGATGGCCGCCAGGCCAAACATCACCATCCGGATCGTTCCCGACTCCGCCGGTGCGCATCCAGCCCTGGAGGGTTCGTTTGTCATTCTGGATTTCCCCAGCGACCCGAGCCTCATCTACACCGTGACCGCTACGGAAAGCCTCTGGCTTGAACAGCCATTGGAATATCAGCGATATACCATTATTTTGGACTATGTGATAGGGCTGGCTCTGTCGCCAGACGAGTCGGTCCAACACATGGCGAAGCTCGTGGAGCAACTCAAGGGATAGGTGAAAAAGTGGACAAGAGCCCCTCGAATCTCATCTGGCGCAAGAGCAGCCTCAGCGGAACCAACAACGATGACTGCGTCGAGGTGGCCAACCTGCCCGGCGGTGGCCGAGCCGTACGAGACAGCAAGAACCCCAACGGACCCATGCTGAACTGCACCTTCAATGAGTGGCGCGCGTTCATCGGCGGTGTGAAGAACGGCGAGTTCGACCAGAGGTAGTCGGCCAGGCATGGAACCCGCCAAGTGCCATGGATGTGATCAACACGCTCGGCGAGGAGGCTGTTGCGCAAGTCCCCGCAAGTTCGTTGCTTGCCGAGCTGTGATCAGGCAGACCGCCGTCAAAGGATGACGAGGTGCAATTATTTGTCTTCGGTGAGCGCCTGGGTGAACGTGTCCGGCGTCGAGAAGACGGTCGCCCGGGAGAGTGGCCAGAAGATCGCCACGGCGCGGCCGATCACGTCGGCCTCCGCGATCGTCCCCTCGCCTTCCTGCTCCTCGTGGCCGTGGGAGTCCTGAGAGGCCGAGCGGTGGTCGCCCATGACCCACAGGCGGCCCTCGGGAACGACCTTCTCGAACTCCTCCCCCGAGGGGAAGTCATCGGGATGCAGGTAGCCTTTCTCGTCGAGCGGGACCCGTTCACGGTGATCCTCTTCTTGGTGTCGCAGCACTTGACGGTGTCGCCGCCGATCGCGATGACCCGCTTGATGGTGTCCTCGCCGTTCCAGCCCTTGAAGACCACCAGGTCGCCGCGCCCGGTCGCACCGTGCAGCTTGTCGACGACCACGCCGTCGCCCTCGCGCAGGGTGTTCTCCATGGACTCCGACGGGATCCAGAACAGCCGGAAGACGAAGACCTGCAGCAGCACCGCCACCACGACGCCGCAGACCAGCTCGGCCACGTCGACGACAGAGCCGGGTTTCGAGCTTCGGCGCCTCTGGCGAACTCATCGCCGTTACGCGCCACCAGCCGTTGACCGGCGGGTTGCCTCCACGGAGGTGGCGTATGAGTTTCCCCAGCCAGTGGGCGTGGCGCCGTGAAACGAGGACCGTGCTGCCGCAGTGAGAGCGCTAACCTCTTCGCTCGCTGGATCTTCTGGAGCCGTTCGCTCGTTTGGGAGTGTCGGGCCCCGCGGGGTTCCCGGAACCGCGCTTTGCCGGGGGTCTTTCGGAGTCATCGGCCTTCGAAGCGCCTGAACCCTTGGGAGGCATGGTCCGGCGCCTCAGCTCACCCATCACACTGAGCACGATCGTCATCAGCACGACCCCGGCCACCGAGATCCAGAGAACGGCGAGTGATTTCAGCCCCCCCGGCTCTCTGGCCTCGAACACGCCCAAGGGATCCACCAGCATCTCGACCGGCGCCCCGATCTCCAGTTGCGGCTCGTACCGGTTCTTCTTGATCACCTCTTCAAAGAGTCGACCATCCGGCCCCCTCAGGACGTACCGGTAATGGCTCCTGTGTGACTTCCGGCCCTCGACCCACGTCCGCTCCGCCACGGTCGTGGTCACCGGTTCACCGAAGGTGTTCAGGTAGTAGTCGCCCGGTAGGAACATGCCGATCAACAGCAGTACGGCGAGAAACGGAAATGTCCCCCAGACCGCCCAGGGGACGTCCTCGGAGATTCCAATCAGCGCCACCAGGGCACAGCCGACCAGGGCTAGGCCGAGCACAACGCCCAGAAACGACCATCCTGAGCCGAGGGCGAAGATGATGCCGATGAGCCACCAGGAGGCGGCTGTCGCCACGAGGAACAGCACCCCCCTCCCGACGACCCGCCACCAACCTGCCCGTAAAGCCGCCTCTGTTGCCACGGGGCAGATCATGACAACAGAGGCAGGGCCGTGACGTCACTCGCAAGAGTGACCGGCACATCACCAGAGGATTAGACCCGACCGGGAGGGCAGACCGTTCGGGCTGTTCACCGGCCCCGGCGGCCTCCGTTACCAAAGCCCCACATCGATGACCTCATCCTGCTGCTAAGGCGCGGCAGACTCTCTAAGATCAATTCCAGACGAATACCGAAGAATCGGGAGAAAGTGTGGAAGATCAGGCTACGCCGGTCGGGATTGACCCGAACGTGCCCAACGTCGCCCGGATGTATGACTACTACCTGGACGGCAAGGACAACTACGCCGCCGACCGGGCCGCAGCCGAGCAGATTCTGAAGCTCTTCCCCGAGACCCGCGACTCCGCGAAGGAGAATCGGGCGTTCCTCTCACGTGCCGTACGCCACCTGGTCGAGTCGGGCATCCGTCAGATCGTGGACCTGGGCTCCGGGCTGCCCACCCGGGGCAACACACACGAGATCGCGCACGCGGTCGCACCCGACACCCGCGTGGTCTACGTGGACTACGACCCCGTCGTGTGCGTGCACAGCCGGGCACTCCTGGCGAAAGGCGACAACGTCACCATCGTGCAGGCCGACGCGCGTGCCCCGGAGACGCTGCTGGCCGAGCTGCGCGAGCACGTCGACTTCAGCCGGCCCGTGGCGTTCCTGCTGCTGGCCATCCTGCACTTCATCCCGGACGAGAACCCCGACGGCGCGGGCGCCTACCAGATCATCCAGCGGCTGCACGAGGCGAGCGCGCCGGGCAGCCACCTCGTTCTCAGCCATGCGATCGACGCCAAGCCCGACACCACGCCGGAGGCTCTGGAGATCTACAACCGGTCCACCGAGGCGCTGAGCCTGCGTACGCACGCGGAGATCGCCCGCTTCTTCGACGGCTACGAGTTGCTCGAACCCGGCCTGGTGTTCCCCAAGGACTGGCGCCCTGTCGATCCGCCCCTGTTCAACGCGCGGAACACCTCGATCGGCTACGTCGGAGTGGGCCGAAAGCCCTCCTGACCCTCGCGATGCGTCGGGCGAGAGCACGAGCCTCCCGCCCGGTTACCTCGTCGGCCACGAAAGATCATTCCTGTGTTCGGACGGCATGGTCGCGGATTCGCCTGTGCGTCTCGGCGTCCTCGGGAGAGGTGGCGAGCGCGGCGATGTCCTCGGCCGCCGGAGCACCATCGGGCCGAGAGGGAGTGGCGGGTCGCCCCGCCACTCCCTCTCGAACCGTGCCTGCCGCTCGCCGCGTGGGGCCTGAAAGGCCTGCGCCCCCGGGAGTTCATCCGTTCAACAATGAATCCCAGATCTCTGCCGAATAATTCTTTTACCGTAATCACGGGTTTGAAATAAAGAGTCCGTTTTGTGTGCTTTTGTCAGTGAATGTCGGGTATCACTCTCCCGCTGAGAATGTCGCGGTCCCGTGCCGGCCTCGGTCGGCACGACGGCACCGCTTGATCGGCAAAGGAGATGAGCACCATGTCCAACCGAATCCTTCAGGCGATCGCAATCGGCGCGACGAGTGTCGCGCTGATCGGCGGCGCGGCGGGCATGGCGGGTGCGACCCCGACCGACCCGGAGGCGGCAGTGGCCAGCCCCTCGTACACCGCGACCCCATCCCCGAACAAGCCATGCCAGAAAGACAAGGACTGCAAGAAGGGTTACAAGGACGGGTACAAGGCCGGCAAGAGCTCCTGCAAGAGCGGCGAGGCCCAGGGCAGAAGCGGCGGTCAAGGCTCTGGCGGTTTCGGGGAGTATGAGCGCGGATTCGATCTGGGATACGACCACGCCCGCGCCCGGTACTGCTAGGGACAGCTAGCACCAAGGAAAAGGGCATGGAGCCAAAAGCCTCCATGCCCTTTTCTCCTGGCGGAACAGCCCGCTCAACCGGCGGAGGTGAGCAGCGGCAGCTTCCGTACGCCGGTCATGTTGGGGCTCGGCAGGAAGAGCGGTGGCTCGTCCGGGTCGGTGCGCAGGTGGGGGAAGCGGTCGAGCAGGATGTCGAGCGCGACCCTGCCCTCCAGGCGGGCCAGCGGCGCGCCGAGGCAGAAGTGGATTCCCCGGCCGAGGCCGAGATGGGGGTTGGGGTCACGGCTCGGGTCGAAGACGTCGGGGTCGGCGAACTGCCGGGGGTCGCGGTTGGCCGCCGCGATCCACACCATGAGCAACTGGTCGGCGGGCACCTGCTGCCCGCCGAACTCGACGTCGACGTTGGTGACCCTGCTCAGGGCCGCGAACGGGCTGAAGAAGCGCAGGGACTCCTCGATCACGGCGGGTAGCGTCGATCGGTCCGCGCGGGCACGGGCCAGTTGCTCGGGCTGGGCGTCCAGGCAGAGCACGGTGTTGCCGAGCAGCATGGTGGTGGTGATGTGCCCGGCTATCAGCAGGATGTTGGCGAAGTTCACCACCTCGGCCTGGCTGAGCCGCTCACCGTCCACCTCCGCCTCGACGAGCTGGGTGAGCAGGTCGGCGCGCGGCCGAAGCCGACGCTCCGCGGCGTGCTCGCCGAGGTAGTCGCTCAGGTGCTTGGCCTGCTCCATGACGAACTCCAGGTTGCGCTCCTGCTCCTCGCTCCGGTTGACCAGCGAGAACCGCTGGGACCCCTCGAACATTTTGTCCACCCACTGCTTGAACAGGTAGCGGTCGGAGCCGGGCACCCCGAGCAGTTCCGCGATGACGATGACCGGCAGCGGGTAGGCGAGGTCGGCCACCAGCTCCAGCCGGCCCGTGTCCGCCGCCGTGTCGAGCAGTTCGTTGGTCAGCGCGGCGATGCGCGGTTCGAGGTCGGCGACGACCTTCGGGGTGAAGGCGTGGCTGACGAGCTTGCGAAGCTTGCTGTGCATGGGCGGATCCAACTGCGTCAGGCTGCGCTCGGCCGGCCTGGCGATCTCGGGCACCATACGGCTGGTATCGGAGGAGAAAGTCTTCGGATCGCCGAGAATCCGCAGTGCCTCGGGGTAGCCGTAGACGTTCCACATCCCGGTGCCGGCGTCGAAGCTCACCGGCTGGTCCGGCCGCCTTCCGCGTAGCCAGAAGTGCCCCTCGTGCAGGCCCCATGTGTCGGCGATGGTGGTCATGGCGTGCCTTTCTGGTCGGGACGGGTCCGGCATCAGCCGGGCTCGCGCGTTTTCTCGTACGCGTAGATCCAGGTGCGGTAGGGCGGGACCAGGTCCTCGAAGACGGCGACGACCGCCGCGCGGCTCGGGCGGTTCGAAGGCGTTCCGGACGGCGCACACGGGCGACTCGGCCCTGGCGCGCACGTCCGGTCGGACGGCCGGCGGATCCGAGCTCTCGGTCGAGAGGCTCCTCGACGTAGGAGATGGCCTCACGCGGCGGCACGGCCTCGGACGGCTGCCGCTTCGTGCGCCGGTGCGGGTGGACCGTGCCCTCGCCGATGCCGGCGAGCCGGGCGATGTCCTCGATCGTCACCTTGCGGTAGCCGAGGCGCACGAGCGGTTCGCCCGCGGCGTCGAGGATCCGGTCGACGCGACCGGCGGCCTGCCCTGGTCGTTCCGTCATCCTTGGAACTCTCACTCTGACTTCATGACCGATTATGAGATCTGGTCAACAAGCCGGAGAGTAAACCTCCGTCGGGGCGAGGACAATCCCGGGTCGGCGTGGCGACGTCCGCGAACGGCATCGACACGTGACCCTGGCCGCGTGGCCTGCCCGGCGTCATCGCTCCCGACGAACCCGGCGGTCGTCGTCACGATGCCCCGGGTCATGGGGCGGCCACACAGCCCGTGTCACTGGGCGGTCATGCCGCCGTCGATGGCCAGCGCCGCGCCGGTGATGAACGGCGCCTCGTCGCTGAGCAGGAACGCGGCGAACGCGGCGACGTCCTGGGCCGCGCCGACCTGCCCCGTCGGGATCAGGCTCTTGAGGTAGACCTCGAACGAGGGTTCGGCGGCGACGGCGTCCCGATACAGCGGCGTGTCGATGAGGCCGGTCACCAACGCGTTCACCCGGATGCCCTCTTTGGCCATTTCGAGCGCGACCGACTTCGTGAGCCCGATGACACCGTGCTTCGCGGCGACATACGCGTGCATGAGCGGATTGCCGACCACGCCGCCGGCCGAGGCGTTGTTGACGATGGAACCACCACCTGAGGCGAGAATCGCCGGAACCTCGTACCTCAGGCTGTAATAAAGGCTCGTCAGGTTCAGGTCGATCGTCGCCTTCCAGAACTCCGTCTCCATCGTGTGGACCGATGAGATGGTGTCGCCACCCCCGGCATTGTTGAACGCACCGTCCAACCTCCCGAACGTGTCCACAGCCGTGGCGACGAGGGCGGCCACCTCCTCCTCGACGGTCATGTCCGTCGGCACGAACAGCGCCGTGCCGCCATCCGCGACGATGCCGGCGGCCACCTCTTCGCCCCGCGCCTTGTCGCGGGCGGCCAGGACGACCGTGCCGCCTTCCGAGGCGATCCGTTCGGCCGCCGCACGACCCATTCCAGCGGTACCACCGGTGACGATAATCACCTTGGAGGAAAAACGGCCAGTCATGTTTGCTCCCAAATTTTTCCGCCGCTGCCGGGCGGCATTCGGGCCCAATTCTAGCCCGGCTAAAATAACGGCTTAACTTCGACCATTACCGTTGGGAGTCATGTATCAATTGGCGGCCGGGGAGATCTACCACCTCGTGGCTCCGGCCGGGGAACCGCATTGGGGTGCCGTCGGCGAACGTGTCACCGAGCCCTGATGAGCAACAGACCACGGTCCACGGCCTGCGCCGAAGGCCAGGACGACTCCGGCCGGTCACCCCCCTTCCCTTCCGGATGGGAACTCCGCCCGGCCCGCACACCCCGCGTGATCCCCTGGGCCAGGGCCGCGAACGCCACCGCACCCGTCCGCCGCTCAGGGAGGGATCACGCCCGGTACGCGGGTCTCAGCGGAGTTCGGGCACCGACTCGACGAGGGTGACCAGGCCCCGCTCGTCGAGGAGGTCGACCGGACGGACCGTCTCGCCCCGCAGGACGTAGTGGAAGGCCGCGCCCACCTCCTCCAGGGGGACGGCGGCCAGGTGGGACCAGGCCAGCCGGTAGGCGGCGAGCTGGACGGAGGCGGCGGCCTCGGCCTTCCTGCCCCTGGGGCGCCGGCCGGTCTTCCAGTCGACGACCTCGTAGCGCCCTTCGGAGATCTGGAAGACGGCGTCCATCCGGCCGCGGACCACCCGGTCGGCGATCACCGTTTCGAAGGGGACCTCGACGTCGAGCGGTTCCCTGTCCGCCCACTCGCTCTCCTCGAAGCGGTCGCGCAGCTCGTCGAGATGGGCGTCGGTCTCCTCGAAGTCGTCGGACGCGCCGGGCAGCTCGAACTCGTCCATCAGCCGCTGCTGGCCCCAGCGCCCCTCCAGCCAGCGGTGGAAGGAGGTGCCCCGGCGGGCCAGCGGCGCGGGCTTCTTGGGCACCGGGCGGCGGATCTGCCTGGCCAGCGCCTTGGGGTCGGAGGCCAGCGTGACGAGGGAGGAGACGGTCAGGTGGGTGGGCAGCTCCACCCTGCCGCCACCGCGCCGCCGGTTCGTCTCCCGCTCCCTGAGCAGGAGCTCGATGTCACGCTCCCAGGCCTTCGCCCGCTCCCTGTCCCACCCCCGCAGCTCGGCCGCCGGCACCGGCCGCCGCTCCCCTGGCTCGGCAGTCTCGGCTGTCTCGGCTGTCTCGGCACCGGAATCGGCCCGGTCGCTCCGCCGGATGTCCGCTCCGGGAAACCCCCCGGGAAACTCCTGCGGATCGCCGGGGAAGGGCACATCGCCGTTCTCCGCCCCCTCGGGAACGGGCCCGCGGTCGTCCGGACCGGGAACCTCCTCATCCGGCAGGTCTTCGGGGAAGAACGCGTCCTCGTCCCACGGATCTTCGGGGAAGGGCACCTCCTCGTCCTGAGGGGCTTCCGGAAAGGGGACATCCTCGGAAGCGTCAGGGAGGGGGACATCCCCGGAAGGACCGGGAGCGGGCCCCTCGGCGAGGGCCGCGAGGGCGGCCTCCACCATGGTGGCGCCGTCCAGAACGGCGGCGTAGCGGGCATCGTCCGGCTCGATCGGCCACCGGGCCTCGGCCGGCTCGGCGAGGAGCGGGTTGGTGGCGCCCTCCTCCATCTCCGGGGCCCAGAAGGCCACCCTGCCGCAGGTCTCACGGATCTCCAGCAGGAAGTCCGACGGCTCCAGCGGCTTGGAGGCGGTGCCCCAGCGGTAGCCGGAGGCGATCAGCAGGTAGTGGGCACGGGTGACGGCGACGTACGCCAGGCGGCGCTCCTCAAGCAGGTCGCGGTCGCGGCAGCGCTCGTCGAAGTCGGCCAGCTCCTCCTTGGCCAGCCCGGCCAGCCCAGGCAGGTCGGAGGCGTCCCCGCGGAGCTGATAGGGCAGCTTGCGAGGGTTCTCCGTCCACCTCGGGCTGGTCGTGGAACGGGCCGGGAACACGGTGCCGACGGTGAGCGTCCCGGCCTTCGACAGCGCCTGGGAGAGGCCGGGCACCACTACGACCGGCCATTCCAGCCCCTTGGAGGCATGGACCGTCATCAGCTTCACGCTGTTGCTCTCGCCCACTCGCCCGGCGTCCAGGCCGTTCTCCTCCTCGTCCGCCGCCTTCAGGAACGCCAGGAACGCGCCCAGCGTGGGATCCTCGGAGTCTCCGGCGAACCGGGCGGCGGCGTCCAGGAAGGCGTCGAGGTCGGCGCGGGCGGCGAACGGGCCGACGGCCGTCCCCCTGGCCGCCACCTCGATGTCCAGGCCGAGCCTGCGCTCGATCTCCAGGATCAGGTCGGGCAGCGGCTGGCCGGTGTGGGCGCGCAGCAGGCGCAACTCCTGGGCCATGGCGACCAGCCGCACCCTCGCCAGCGGGGAGAACAGATCCTGCCAGGCGGGACGGTCGGGCAGCTCGTCGAGCGCGTCGACCAGGCTGCCGCGCTCCTCTGCCATGTCGGCCACGACCTGGTCCAGCGGGTCGGCCACCGGCGACGCGCCCTCGCGGGTCTCCCGGTTCAGCTCACGGGCCCGCTCGCCCAGTTCCTTGAGGTCGGCGGGGCCGATCCGCCAGCGGGGACCGGAGAGCAGTCGCACCAGGGCGTCCCCCGCGCTCGGGTCGTAGATCACGCGCAGGGTGGAGACGATGTCGGCGATCTCGGGTACGAGGAGCAGGCCGCCCAGGCCGACGACCTCGACCGGGATGCCGCGCTCCTCCAGGGCCTTGCGGAGCGCGGGAAACTGCGAGCGCTTCCGTGCCAGGATCGCCACGTCGTGCGGCTGGAGCGACTGCGGCCCGCCCCACATGCTCTGCTTGGCCTTCTTACGCTCGCCGTCGCCCCACGGCATGCCGTCGGGCGCGCTCTCGACGCCCAGCACCCTGGCGATCTCCAGGGCGGCCCAGCGTGCCTCGTCGTCCGCGGTCTCGTGGAAGGCGCACATCACCCGGCCACGCTCGACCCGGTTCTTACCGGGCACCAGGACCGGTACCTCCCTGGCCTCCATCCGGAGCGGCAGCTGGAGCCGGGCGGCGACGTCCAGCACGGCGTCGCCGTTGCGGAAGCTGACCGACAGGCGGTTGACGGGCGCGGGCTCCCCCGAGGCGGTCCTGAAGTCACGGGGGAATCGGGTGAGGTTGCCCGCCGAGGCGCCCCGCCAGCCGTAGATGGACTGGCAGGGGTCGCCCACCGCCGTCACCGGGTGGCCGCCGCCGAACAGGGCGCGGAGCAGGACGAGCTGGGCGTGGCTGGTGTCCTGGTACTCGTCCAGCAGGACCACGGCGAACCGCCCGCGCTCGATCTCGCCGACGTCGGCGTGCCGGTCGGCGATCCGGGCGGCCAGCGCCATCTGGTCACCGTGGTCGACCACCTCCCGCCCGCGCTTGAGGCGGTCGTACGCCTCGACCAGCGGCAGCAGCTGCTCCCTGGCCCGCTGGGTGACCAGCGGTCTGCGCTGGTCCTTGGTCGGGGTGCCGGGCAGCTCGGCGAACCGCTGGGCGAGTCTGGTGCCGACGTCGCGCACGTCCTGCGGGGTGCGCAGGTGCTCGGCCAGCTCACCGGCCAGTTCGAGCACCGCCCGGGTGACGGTCGCCGGGCTCCACTCGACCTGCTCCATCGGCCCGTCGTACGCGCTGACCACCCGGCTGGCGAGTTGCCAGGAGACGGCCGGGGAGATCAGGCGCATGGTCGGCTCCAGCGCCTCGCGCAGGGCGTGCTCGGTGACCAGGCGGGCCGCGTAGGCGTGGTACGTCGAGATGGTCGGCTCGCCCTCCATCAGCTCCGCCGGCACCTGCCCGACCTCGACGAGCCCGTTGAGCCTCTCGCGCACCCGCGCGGCCAGCTCCGCGGCGGCCTTCCTGGTGAAGGTCAGGCCGAGCACCTGTTCGGGGCGGAGCAGCCCGTTGGCGACCAGCCAGACGACGCGCCCGGCCATGGTCTCGCTCTTGCCCGACCCGGCCCCGGCCATCACGACCATCGGTTCGAGCCCGGCCTCGATCACGGCCGCCTGCTCCGGGGTCGGCGGCAGGATGCCCAGCTTGGCGGCAAGCTGAACCGGGCTCAGCACGCGGCGGCCCCGGTGGAGGTGGCACGGCCCCGGCGCCGGGGAGCGGCACGGACGTCCCCAAGGCGCCCTGCGCCCAGGCGGTTCAGCACACCTGGTCTCCGTTCTTGCTGACCGGGCAGCTCGACCGTACGGCGCAGGTGCGGCAGCCGTCGTTGACCTTGGCCTGGAAGAACGGCCCCGACATGCCGACGGCGACGGTGTCGACCATGTCCCGGGCCCAGCCGGGCTCGGGGTCGTCGGACAGGGGAGGCTGCGTCTGCTCCTTGGCCTTCTTCTTACCCGCCGCGTCGCCCACCTGGACCAGGGCCGCGCCGCCCGGCTCGGTCAGGCCGTGCCGCTGGAAGGCGCCCAGCAGCGCGGCGAGCTGGTAGACGCCCAGCTGGGGGTGGCGTTCGAGCTCGGTGTCCTTGGCGCCGGTCTTGCCGGTCTTGATGTCGATGATCACGGCTCGGCCCTCACCGTCGCGCTCGACCCGGTCGACCCGGCCCTTGATCTGCACCCCCTCGGAGACCATGGCCGTGAACGCCTCCTCCAGGCCGACCAGCGTCCGGGGGTTGTTCTCGTGCCAGGCGACGAATTTGGAGATCATCTCCTCGGCGACCGCGCGCTGCTTGCGGTTGTACCAGACACCGCCGAAGTCGAGCTCGTTCCAGACCTCGTCCAGGCGCTTGCCGAGGGTCTCCTCGGTGGGCATGCCGGTCGCGGCGAGGACCGCCAGCGCGTGCACGACGGTGCCCAGACCTCGGGCCGCGTCGGTGCCGCCCGCGCCCACCGAGGTCTCCAGCAGCCAGCGCAGGCCGCACTTGCTGAAGCTCTCCACCGCCGAGGGCGAGACGCGCACGACGTCGTCGGGCCAGCTCAGCGGGCGGTCGTCGGAGATGGGGGTGAGGGCGTACCAGTCGTTGGGGTGGGCGCCGGGCACTCCCGCGGCGGCGAGCCTGGCCAGGTGCTCGGCCGCCGCCCTGCGCAGCGGTTCCGGTCTGGTGGAGTCGGTGACCGCCGACCGCAGGTCGGCCACCAGTGCGGACATGCTCAGCCAGCGGGACCGCTCGTCGACGCCCGCCTCCTCGGTCGAGCCGGGCACCAACTCGGTGAGGAAGCGGGAAGGCCGCTCCTCGGTGTCGTCGCCGCCCACGGCGGTGACGATGAGCCTGCTTCTGGCCCTGGTGGCCGCCACGTAGAACAGGCGACGTTCCTCGGCCAGCAGCTGGGAGGCGAGCGCGGCGGAGACGGCCGCCGGGTTCTCGTGCTCGGAACCCTCGGCCCTGGCGACCATGTCGTCGGTGCTCAGGATGGACCCGCGCAGCCGCAGATCCGGCCAGGCACCCTCCTGGACCCCGGCGACGACCACCACGTCCCACTCCAGGCCCTTGGAGCGGTGCGCGGTGAGGATGCGGACCTTGTCTCCGTCGGGAGCCCGAGCGGCCAGGGAGTCGCCGGGAATCTCCTGGGCGACCAGGTCCTCGACGAACACGTCCACCCCGGCGTGCGGGAGCCGGTCGACGAACCTGGCCGTGTGGTCGAAGAGCGCCACGACGGCGTCGAGGTCGCGGTCGGCCATGGTGCCCCTGACCCCGCCCCTGAGGCTGACGTCCGTCCATTTCCCGGCCAGCCCGGTGGCCTGCCAGACGGTCCACAGCACGTCCTCCGCGGTACCGCCCTGCCGTACGGCCTCGGTGGCGGCGGAGATGAGGCCGGCGACCCGCTCGGCGGGCAGCGCCACGTGCGGCTCCACCCGCACCAGTTCCCGCGCGTCCTTCAACGCGGCGACCAGCAGCTCTCCCGAGGAACGGGGGCCGGGGGCCTCGCGCTCCAGGCCGAGATCCACATCGAGATCCACATCGAGAGCCGCGTCGCGATCCGCCTGCTCGGCCTCCTCCTGTTCGGCGGGGTGGGCCAGCGCCTCGTGCTCGGCGATCCGCAGGGCGCGGCGGAGGCGGCGTACACCGATCATGTCGGTGCCGCCGAGCGCGCCGGTCAGCAGTTCCTCCGCCACCCCCTCATCGAGGGTCTCCGGGTGCAGCGCCACCTGGATGAGCCTGATCAGCGGCCGCACGCCCGGCTCCTGGAAGAGCGGCACCTCGCCGCCGCCGACCACGACCGGCACCCCGGCGGTGACCAGGGCGCGGCGCAGCAGCGGCACCTGACGGGTCGCGGAGCGGACCAGCACCGCCATCCGCGACCAGGGGACCCCGTCGAGCAGGTGCGCCCTGCGGAGCGTGTCGGCCACGATCGCCGCCTCCTGAGGTGCCCCGTCGGCCACCAGCACCCGTACGTCACCGGGGTCGGCGTCCGGCAGGGCGCGCAGGTCGCGGTGGGCGGCCCCGCCTGGGGTGGCGGGCAGCCGGGTGGTGACGCGGCGGGTGGCCCGCAGCAGGTTCCGGCCGCTGCGACGGCAGACGCGCAGCGCGACGACGGGAGCCTTCGCGCCGCCGGCGTCGCGGAACCGGTCGGTGAAATTCATGATCCCTCGGACGTCGGCGCCGCGGAAACCGTAGATCGACTGGTCGGGGTCGCCGACCGCGACCAGGTCGCGTCCCTCCCCCGCCAGCTGCTGGAGCAGGAACTCCTGGGCGGGGTCGGTGTCCTGGTACTCGTCGACGAAGACGGCGTCGTACGCCGATCGCTCGCGGTCGCGCACCTCGGGGTCGGAGAGCAGCGCCCCCGCCGCCCGGATCAGCTCCGCGTAGTCGAGCACCGGTTCGAGATCGAGGTCGAACCTGGCCTGGTAGCGGTCCGCGAACCTGCCGGCGGCCACCCAGTCGGGGCGGCCGTGGCGGCGGCCCAGCTCGACCAGCTCCGGCCCGTCGAGGCCGCGTTCGGCGGCGCGGGCCAGGAAGTCGCGGAGCTCGGAGGCGAAGCCGCGCGTCTTGAGCGCCTCGTGCATGTCCTGCGGCCAGTGCACGGCACCGTCCTCCAGCTCGCCGTGGAGCAGGCGGCGGATCTCCAGGAGCTGCTCGGGGCCGGTCAGCAGGCGCGGCGGCACCCCTCCGGCGATCACCGCCTCGCGACGGAGCAGCGCGTAGGCGTAGCTGTGGAAGGTGAGGGAGAGCGGAGTGCGGGTGGTACGGCGCATCCGGGCCGTGATGCGCTCGCGCAACTCCTCGGCCGCCTTGCGGCTGAAGGTGAGGACGAGCACCCGCTCGGGGTCGACGCCCCGGCGCTCGATCCGGTCCACGACGGTCTCCACGATCGTGGTGGTCTTGCCGGTGCCCGGCCCGGCGAGCACGAGCAGCGGGCCGCTCTGGTGGGCCACCACCGCCCGCTGGTGCTCGTCCAGCACAGGGGCAACAGCTCTCCCCGCACCCTCACGACGTACCAGCCGCCAGTCCTGACCACTCACAACTCGCCATTCCACCAGATCCCGGACGATGATCGTGCCGAGTCGGCGGGTACGGCATGGCGGATTGTCGGCCCCGCCGGGTGGGCCACGGGCGGGGCCGGGGACGGCCGATGACCAGAGCGAGGCGCTGACCTGCGCCGGAGTAGTCCCGGGACGGGTTCAGGGGCCGGGCGGCCGATCCCGGGGGCCGCCCGCAAGCCGCCCCCGGGAACCGCTCAGGAGAAGAAGACGTGGTCGACGAGCCTGGCCGTCGCCTTGCCGTCGTCGCGGGGCGCGTAGGTGCGCTGGAAGAGGTCGTACCGCTCGGCGTGGGCGGCGGTCACCTCGTCGATCGACCGCAGTGCCTTGATGACCTCGGCCCCGGTGGAGAGCAGTGGGCCGGGCGCCTCCGCGGCCAGGTCGAGGTACATGCCCCGCTTGGACGAGTAGCGCTGCAGGTCGTGCGTGAAGAAGAGCATCGGCCTGCCGGTCGCCGCGAAGTCGAACATGACCGACGAGTAGTCCGTGATCAGCACATCGGCGATCAGCAGCAGATCCGTAATATCGGGATATGTCGTGACATCGCGTCCGAGGCCGGCGGGCACGTTGGGCGCCGCCTGCATCGAGTGCGCCCTGATCAGGAACTCGTGGCCGGGGCCGAGCACCCGGTGCGCCTCGGCCAGGTCCAGGCGGATCGAGGCGTTCTTGCGGTCGTAGTCGCGGTAGGTCGGCGCGTAGAGCACCACCCTCGCCCCCTCGGCGATGCCGAGCCTGGCGCGCATCCGCGCCGCCATCTCGTCGCGGTCGGGGGCCACCAGCACATCGTTGCGCGGGTAGCCGCTCTCCAGGACCTCGCCCTGGTAGCCGAAAGCCTTGCGCAGCACCCGGGTCGCCCAGGGGCTCTGGGAGACCAGCAGGTCCCAGCCGCGCACCTCGACCGCCTGCCGGTGCCAGGCCGGCGGCCTGGGGTCACGGGACATGTGCGGCAGGTCGTTGCCCAGGCGCTTGACCGGGGTGCCGTGCCAGGTCTGCACGACCGTCTGGTCCTCTCGCGCCCGGAACCAGGGCGGCAGGAAGCCGTTGGTCACCACGTACCGCGAGCGGGCCAGCACCGCGTAGTGCTCACGGCTGCCCGCGCGCACCACGGTCGGCCCCTCGCCCTCGCCGAAACCGAGCTCGGCGGGGCCCGGAGGGGTGAACGCGCCGTCCTTGACCACCCAGATGTGCTCTCCGGCGTCGCCGCGCCGCACGCGCTCCTCGTAGATCGCGCGGACGTTGCCCTCGTACTGCCGTCCGTCGTAGGCGACGTAGACGATCGCGTCGTTCAGCTCGCGGGTCCGCTCCGCGGGGTAGAAACCGCGGCGCAGCGCGTACAGGCCACCGGCGCCCTTCTCGTCGTCGGGACGGTGCTCGGCGACGGAGAGCACCGGGATGTCGAAGCGGGTGGAGATCAGGCGGTACTCGCGGCCGTCACGGATCTTCGTGTCCTCGTTCAGATCGTCGAGGATGGCGTGGTCGACGCGGAACGGGACGATCTGGCCGGCCGGGTCGCGGACCGCCATGCTCCAGGTGCCGCTGCCCAGCGGGACCGTGTCCCCGAAACGGGGCATCGCGGCGGCCGCGACCCGCACCGTGAAACGGGAGCCCTCCCGCTCCAGGGGGATGGCGTGGATCAGTCCGCTGCGGTGCTTGAGGGTCAGCTCGGCCGTGCCGGAGCCCGGGTAGGAACCCTCCAGGACGAGCACGCCCTGCTCGTCCCAGGTCGCGGCGGTGATGACCGGGCGGATCCGGTGCGCGGAGACGCTCACCCGGTCACGCCGGTCACGCAGCACGGTGATCTCACGATCCCCGACGACCGTACGGCTCTCCTCCGCCTTGCCGATCATGACGGAGGCCGCGGGATCGCCCTTTGGCTCGATCCAGAGACGGCCGCCGTCGCGTTCCTGCAGCAGGGACGCCACGGCGAGCGGTACGACGACCGCGGTGCCGCCGTCGACGGGGGTGAAGTCCGCGGCGATCCGGTGGCCGTCCAGCCTGGCGTGCCCCCTGCTCGCCTCCTTGCCCGGCAGGAAGACCTGGACCTCCAGCCGCTCGCCGTCCAGCTTCACGCCGGTCAGCTCGGCCCTGGTGGGCTGTAGCACCACCTGGAGTGCCCGGTCGGAGGTCCAGACGGGGCGGATCCACCAACCCCCGCCGAGGTCAAGCCCCGAGGGACGCTCGGTACGGCCGGTGGAGGGGCCGCGCAGCAGGCCGACGGCGCGGGCACCCCGGCTCCAGATCACGATCTCGGCGCGCCAGGTGGTGGTGTCCTGCACGGTGGCGCGGCGGCGCAGCAGACGCTTGCCGCCGCGCACGACGGCCCGCACCGCGGAACGCCAGCGCAGCGGCCACGGGCTCAGCTCGGCGGTGAACCCGGACCAGTCGTAGTTGCAGCCGGCCTCTTCCGCGCCGTAGGTCGCCTCGGGATGGAAGACCCTCCGGGTGCGCAGCCGCACCGGCGGCAGCCAGCGCGGGCCGCGCAGCACCACCGTGGCCCTGTTGAAGCGGCGGCTGCGCACCGACAGCCCGGCCAGATAGGCATGGCCGCTGACGTGCAGCCGCCCGCCGGACCAGGAGACGTCCTCGATCTGGGTCATCGGGATGAGATCCGCGGCCCGCAGCCGGAACAGGGCCTCGGGCAGCTCGTCCTGGAGCGGCAGGTCCGCGTACCAGCGGAGTTTCTTGCGGACGCGCCTGGACGGCTCCGCGGCGGCGGCCACGAGCTTCTGCAGCGCGTCGCCGTCCGCGAGGTCGTCGATCTCGCGGTGCTCGATCAGGTGAAAGGCGATCCTGCGGGCGACCGGCAGGTCCCGCTTGGCCCTCGCGTCCACACCGGTCACGTACGGCTTCAGGACCGTGACGAACTCGCGGCGCCGCGCGGCGCCGCGCTTGGCGGCGATGTCCAGCCTGGAGCCCAGCGGCCCGGCCAGCGCGTCGGCGTCGAAACGACGGCGCTCATGCGGTTTCAGCCCGTCGGCCAGCACCGCGGCCATGATCGAGTCGAGTGGTTCTCCCCGGTCGCAGAGATCCTGGACAACCCGAAGACGGTCGACGACGGGGTCGCCGCCGGCTCGTGCGGGGGTGGCACCGATGGCCATGGGGGAAGCACCGCCTTTCGGACAGAGCGCTGTCCTAGGCCATGTTAGTGCGCCGCGGCAGGGCCGGTTACGCGGTGAATTAAGGGTTCCCGGGATTTACAGGCTTTTGTGATCTAAGGCTTTCCATCCCATCTGGCCTCCCGCATATCGGCCCGGGCGCCCCTCAGCGGGGTCCGCTCCTCGCGCCAGTTCACCAGGCATCGCTGCTCGTGGCCGGGTGGCGGGGTGCCGTCGGCGTGCACGACGCGCCACCAGGGCACGCCCCCACCCCAGGTGGACATCACCCTGCCGACCTGGCGCGGGCCGCCCTCGCCGAGATACTCGGCGATGTCGCCGTAGGACATCACCATGCCGGCCGGAATGCGCTCGACCAGATCCAGCACCCGCTCGGCGTACGGGGTGGGATGGCCTACTGGCTCCATACCGTCGGTCCGGCCGAGAGGATTTCGTCGAGCTTGCCGAACTCGTAGGCCACCGAGCCGTTTAACTGCTCGACCAGACCGCCACGGATCGCGTAGGACTCGCCGTCCTCGCCGACCAGCCGTGCTCCCAGCAGAGCGGACACGCGTGCCAGCTGGGCCACCTGCCAGTCCGATCCGGGGGCGCCGGACAGGCGGCCGTTCCATATCGCTATGGCATGAACCGCGCCGTTGTGGCGGGCCAGGACCTCCCCCGACTCCTGCGACCCTCTGAACTCGAACCCCGCCTGCCCCAGCACAGTCGCGAGTTCCGCGAAGGCGAGAGGCGCAGGGCGCTCCACGCGCAACTCGTACCCCATAACGCGGGAGAATAGCGAACCTTCCGGGTTTCCCGGAGTGCAAATCCCGACATTCGGGCTATCGCATCCGAACAGTGTCCCAAACGCGTTCTAATTGACTTCAAACTGCGCTTATCTCCGCGATCTCCCGCGCTTGGCCGTTTTGGTGTCGACCACTACCGGTCCATTCCTGTCCGAGTGCCGGCCGAGCATCACCACGGCCGCCGCGAACGCCACCAGGCCGCCGACAAGGCTCGTTCCGTAAAGCCAGAGCCTCAGCGGATCGGGGCCCGGCCTGCTGTACTCCTCGTGCGGGACGCCCGCGCCGAAGTGCTTGTCATCCGGGACCGATATCTCCGTCGCACCCGCCACGAGCCGATCCGCCCTGTCGAGCGCCGCGGCGGCGTCGACGACGCCGAACCCGATGTGGTCGTCGTAACCGGCGGCGGGACTCGCCGAAGCCGTGGAGACCAGGGCCTGCGCCACCATCTGCGGCGCGATATTCGGGTATTTCGCTTTTATTAGTGCGGCGACCCCTGCCACCAGCGCGGTCGCCGAACTGGTCCCCTCAGAGGATCCGTAGTTTCCGCCGGGGACGACCACCGGCACCCCGGCACCGGGCGCCGAAACCAGGACCGACAGATTGTCGCTGCTGAACCTCGCCGGCTTGCCCAGCCTGTCCACCGCGCCCACACCGATGACCCCGGAATATCCGGCGGGGAAGTTCCAGAAGGAGGTGGAGTTGTCCTTGGCGTACTGGGAGTCCCCGTCGTTGCCCACCGCGGCGACGAGCACCACGCCCCTGGACAGCGCGTAGGAGACCGCCTCCCGCTCGCTCCGGTGCGGTCCGTAGGCGCCCAGCGACATGCTGATGACCTGGGCCCCGTTGTCCGCGGCGTAACGGATCGCCCGGGCCAGCGGGCTGTCGCTGCGCGAGCGCAGATCCTCCTCCGGCAGCACGGAACCGTCCTCGGGCCGCTCCTCGACGATCAGCGGCAGCGAGAGGATCCTGGCCTCGGGGGCGATCCCGAGAAGACCTCCCTCGCCGTTGCCCGCCCCGGCGATGAGCGAGGCCATGGCGGTGCCGTGCCGGCCGGCGTCCGGGGAGTTCCTGTCGAACTTGACAGATCCCATGTCGGGCCCGGAGATCACCCGCCCGCGCAGCTCGGCCACCTGGTCGTCCACCCCGCTGTCGACCAGGGCCACGGTGACGCCCGCGCCCCTGGTGACCTTCCACGCCTCCTGCGCTCGCAGCATCTCCAGCACCCAGCGCTGGTCCTCGCGCACGTCGGCGCCCTCCGGCGGCGCGGCCGGCACCGGGGCGGCGGGCATCCCGGCGAGCAACCCGGCGGGCGTCTCGGCGGGCAGGGTCGCGAAGGCCGGCACCGCCGGGACCGTCACCGAGATCGCGACCAGCACTCCCGTCGCCCACAGCCGCCGCCTCAGCACACGTTCCCCTGGGTGCACTGGGGCACGGCGCTCGGCTCGTCGCCGAGTGCCCTGGCGATGCGCCCCGCGACCGCCTGGGCCGCGGGCCACAGCTCGCTGTGCAGGATCTCCTCGGGGGCGATCGCCTGGCGGGTGCGGCCGTCGGTGTAACCGGCGGTGGAGAAGACGATGTAGGGGCCGACGCCGACCCAGGCATTGTGCTGGCGCTGGGCCGCCCCGAACAGCTCGGTCGCCGTGCCGGGGAAGGCCACCGGCCGCACCCCCACCCTGTCGTCCACGGCCAGCTGCGCGGAGGCGGCGAGCCGCCGCTCCTCGTCGGCGAGCACGGCGATGCCCACGGTGAAGACGAACGTGGACGTCTGGTCGACGTAGGTGGCCCGCAGCAGCGTGCGGCAGCCGTGCCGGGTGAGCACCGACCCCACCTGCGCGTCGGTGCCGGCCGCGCAGGCCACCTCGGGCGCGAGGCCGACCCTGCGGGCGTACTGCTGGACCCTGCCCAGGCCGATGTACTGCAGCTCGACGGGGAAGACCAGGTCCGCGGTCCAGGTGTACCAACGCTTGGCGATGTCGTCGGAGATGTAGCGGGCCTGCTCGGCGGCGGTCAGCGGGCGCGAGCTCGTCTCGCGCAGCAGCCCGACCGCGCCGGTCAGCACGTTGGTGGCGGCGATGGCGAGGATCGTGCCCACCAGGATCAGGAAGATCGTACGGAACCGGACGCCCTGCTCCAGGGCCGCCAGCTCGGCACGCTGGATCGCCGCGCGGTCACGGCCCGCCGCGGGCCAGGAGCGCACCCGGTGCCGCCTGACCGTGGCGCCCTGCGCGGGCGCCCGCCTGGTGCGGCCGCCCCCGGTGGCGCTCACCCGGGAACCCGACGGTGGCCAGCCGCCGCGGGCGCGGGGGGCCGGGGCTCCCAGACGCCGCTCCGGCTCCTGGGACCGCCCTGGCTGCGACATACTCCGATGCTACGTCGCCTGCCCTCTCCGCCCCATCAGCGGCGTGCATTTTCGTGGCGGCGACCTTGGCCCGGCTCCGGCCGCGATCCGGCTCCGGGCCGATGCTCACGGCCAGGGCGCGGCGACCGCGTCGGGCCCGGGGTCCTGGTAGGTCGTCGACGAGCGCGCACGGCCGACCAACACCGCGATCGTGACCAGGCAGGCGATCGCGCCGAGCCCGGCGGCCACGGCCACCCCGCCGTACAGGTTGATCCTGTCCCGGTCACGGTGGACGACCCGCACCGGCTCGACCGCCAGGCCCAGCGGGCGGGCGGGGTCGTGCCCGCCGGCCCCCTCCGCGGTGAGGGTGTGCCGGGAGATCCTGGCGGCTGCGGCGAGTGCCCGGGTGGCGTTGACGACGCCGAAGCCCATGCCGGTGTCGTAGCCGCCGGTGGGCCGCCGGGTGGCTCCCGCGGTGATCGCCTGGACAACCAGCACTGGCGACATTTCTGGATATTTCGCCTTAATGAGGGCGGCGACGCCCGATACCAGGGCGGTCGCCTGCGAGGTGCCGCGACCGACCCAGTACTCGTCGCCGGGACCCGCCCCGAGGATGTCCACCCCCGGCGCGGCCACCAGGACCGAGGGGTTCCGGTTGGAGAACGAGGCGCGGCGCAGCCCCCGGTCCGTCGCGGCGACCGAGACCACTCCCGGGAAGGCCGCCGGGTAGGAGTACGGGGCGTTGCCGCCGGCGTCGGTCGCCTCGGCACCGTCGTTGCCCGCCGCCGCGACGAGCACGACCCCCTTGGAGATCGCGTAGCGGATCGCCGCCCGCTCCTCCCTGGTCGCCAGTTCCTTGGAGATCGACATGTTGATCACGTCGGCGCCGTGGTCCACCGCGTACCGGATGCCCCTGGCCACCACGTTCTCGTAACGCTCGGCGGTGTTGAACTCCCGGAAGCCTGGCTCCTCGTCCTCCAGGATGACCCGCACCGACAGCACCTTCGCGCGGGGCGCGACACCGATCACCCCGTCCGCCCCGCCCGGCCCGTGACCGTGCCCGGCGATCAGCGACGCCATGTACGTGCCGTGCAGCCGGAGGGGCCGCACACCCGGCGGGTTGGCCCCGGAGGTGAAGTCCTTACCCTCGATCACCGACCCGGCCAGGTCGCGGTGGTCGCTGTCCACCCCCGAGTCGAGCACGGCCACGACCACGTCCTCCCCCTCGGACACCCGCCACGCGGCGGGCAGGTCGAGGGTCCGCAGCACCTCCCGCTGGCTGTCCCTGACATCGTCGGCCCGCACGGCCGGGACCGGTCCCGCCACTCCCGTCAACACCGCCACCCCCGTCGACACCGTCAGTGTCAGCAGTGTCGTCGCGAGCGCCCCGCGGGCGGCGGAAAGACGCCTCGGCACGGTCAGCATCGCCACTCCGCGGAGGCGCAGTCGGGGCGGGCGGGCCTGGTCAGGTCGGCGAGGATCCGGTCGGCGATGTCGCCGGTGAACGCGAACAGGGTGGGCCGCTGCTCGCCGACCGCGCTGGCGGGCCGGCCGTCGGTCTGGCCGACCGTGGCCATCACCATGTAGGGGCCCGCCTGCCGGACGAGGCCGGCCTGGCGTCCCGCGGAGACGAACCGGTCGGTGACGGTGCCGGGGAAGGCCAGCGCCCTCAGGCCCGGCGATGGCCGGTCGCTCCTGGGCAGCGCCGCCTTGGCCCCGGCGGCGCCCGTCTCGTCGGCGAAGGCCGCGACTCCGATGGTGACGACCACCCCCTGGAGCGCGTCGATGTAGGTGGCGCGCAGGATGCCCAGGCAGCCGGCCTCCCGGAGCGCCTTGCGCAGCTTGGCGTCGACCGCGTCGTCACAGCGGGTCTCCGGCGAGATGCCCACCCTGCGGGCCTTCTCCTCGCCCCCCTGTTCCGCGGCGTAACGGACCGTCTTGGGGAAGACCCGCCCGGCGGGCCACGCCTGCCAGCGCCGGGCCACCTCGTCGAGTGCCGCCCGATCGAGCTCCGCCTGGGTCGGCCCCCGGGTGAGCTCCGCTCCGGCGGCGCTGGTCGCCACCCCGGCCACGATCGCGCAGAACAGCGTCAGCGCCGATGCCACGACCAGCGTCGGCCATGAATGCCGTCGCTGACGTGGGACTTCATTCACGCTCTCGACCTTAATGCGGCGAGGCGGGTGTCATCCGCCGTTCCGTCCATATCCGTCGGAGCGGAAAGCACATGTGGCGGCGGGGCGAGCACCTCCCGGACGGCGGGGGAACGGCGAGCGCCCCGTGGAGCGCGTGCTCCACGGGGCGCGGGCGGTAAGAACCCCACCGGGCCGGTCAGTAGGTCGGCAGGCTCGGGTCGATGGTCTTGATCCAGCTGAGCACGCCGCCGCCCACGTGGACGGCGTCGGAGAAGCCGGCGCTCTTGATGACCGCCAGGACCTCGGCGGAACGGGCACCGGACTTGCAGTGCAGGACGATCCTCTTGTCCTGCGGGAGTCCCTCCAGCGCGGATCCGTTGAGGAACTCGCCCTTGGGGATGAGCACCGCGCCGGGGATGGACACGATCTCGTACTCGTTCGGCTCGCGGACGTCGATCAGGTAGATGTTCTCGTCCGCGTCCTGCATGGACTTGAGATCGGCCGCGGTGATCGTGGAGCCGGAGGCGGCCTCCTGGGCCTCCTCCGAGACCGCGCCACAGAACGCCTCGTAGTCCTCCAGGAGCTGGGTGACCGTCGGGTTCTTGCCGCAGAGCACGCACTCGGGGTCCTTGCGGACCTTGACCGAGCGGTAGTTCATCTCCAGGGCGTCGTAGATCATCAGACGGCCGACCAGCGGCTCGCCGATGCCCGTGAGGAGCTTGATGGCCTCGTTGACCTGGATGGAGCCGATCGACGCGCACAGCACGCCGAGCACGCCGCCCTCGGCGCACGAAGGGACCATGCCGGGCGGCGGGGGCTCGGGGTAGAGGCAGCGGTAGCAGGGGCCGTGCTCGGCCCAGAAGACGCTGGCCTGACCGTCGAAGCGGTAGATGGAGCCCCAGACGTACGGCTTGCCGAGGAGGACCGCCGCGTCGTTGACCATGTAACGGGTGGCGAAGTTGTCCGTGCCGTCCACGATCAGGTCGTAGCCGGCGAAGATCTCCATCACGTTGTCCGTGGTGAGCACCTCGTTGTGGACGATCACGTTGACCAGGGAGTTGATCTCCCTGACGCTGTCCGCGGCGCTCTCGGCCTTGGGGCGGCCCACGTCGGACTGGCCGTGGATGACCTGCCGCTGCAGGTTGGACTCGTCGACCACGTCGAAGTCGATGACGCCGAGCGTGCCCACTCCGGCGGCGGCGAGATAGAGCAGCCCCGGGGAACCCAGGCCACCCGCGCCCACACAGAGCACCTTCGCGTTCTTCAGGCGCTTCTGCCCGGCCATGCCCACGTCCGGGATGATCAGGTGGCGCGAGTAGCGGCGCACCTCATCGACGGTCAACTCGGCTGCCGGCTCTACCAGCGGTGGCAACGACACAGTTCTGCTCCCGTTTCAGGGGGTCTTGACGATACGGCTAGCGCAGCACGCTCCACTCACAACCTAACCCGGTGCCCTGGTCATTCCCCAACCGGAGTGAGGACCGTCTCACCTATCAGGATCCTGGCCTCGCGGGCCACCCGGTCGGGGAACTCCATCTGGGCCACGTGCCCGGCGTCGGGCAGCAGCACCAGCTTCACCTGCGGGAACGTCCGGCCCGCGCGGGCCGCCATCCGGGGGTTGACGAGCCGGTCGTGACGACCGTGCACGACCAGCGTGGGCGCGGTCACCTGGGCCGCCTGCCGCCACAGGTTCGTCTCCCCGCGCCGGAAGTACTCGGCGACGATGCCGCGCGCAGAGTTGATCAGTGCCGCCCCCGCGTACGGGAGGCCGTCCCGGCGGCGCACCTCCTCGATCGCCTCCTTGAGCCGCTCCGGGTGAATCCTCCCCACGTCGGCGTAGCACATGGCAAGCGTGGCACCGAGCCTGCGCTCGGCGGGCAGCAGGCTCAACCGGCTCGCCGCCCACTCGCCGAGCCTGGGCACGGCGGACAGCGCCACCCGCGCGGGGCCGTACCTGGGCAGCAGGTCGGGCAGGGCCGGGGAGATCAGGGTGAGCGAGCGGACCAGGTCGGGACGGGTGGCGGCGAGCCGCACGGAGACGGCCCCGCCCAGGGAGTTGCCGAACAGGTGGACGGGGGTCCGCGAGACCCGCTCTATCAGGGCGGTGACGGTCCGTACGTGGGCGTCGACGGAGTAGTCGCCGCCGGGCGGCTCGGGCGAGTATCCGGCGCCCGGCAGGTCGACGGCGTGACCGGTCACCACGTCGAAGAGCTCGCCCATCAGGTCTGTCCAGTTGGTCGCGGAACCCGCGAGGCCGTGTACGTAGACGGCGGTCTCCGCGGGGCCTGGCGGGGTCGAGCGCACATGGATCCGCTGGTCGCCGAGGTCGACCATCTCGCCCTGCCAGTTGGGGATCGGTTTGTGCACCACGCGTCTCCTCCTGTCGTCCGGCCGCTCTTCCACGATAGTTCGCCGCTCGACGCGGCAGACGACAGCCCCCAGTTACCACAAAAGGCACATAAGCCTATTTTAGTCATATGTCTTTTTATTGCATGCTTTATCACTATTAGTTAGACACCCTCTCCGGCACCCCTTCCCCCGAAGAACAAATGCGACATTAAAGACATTTAACTTGAAAGCATCCGGTAACTATCCAAGGTCGACCACAAATAGATAAGGAGAGTGCAAAAGGATTCGATCTCCGTTTATTAGCAGACATGCGAGGAAATCATGACAACCAGGGATGGCCCATCACTCACCATCTCCGGTAATTCCCGACTGATTTCGGCAAGTGCCGAAAATCGGGGCAACCGATCCTTTCAAGGGGGAAACGCAATGCCCAAGTTCAAGAGTGTCCTCGCAGGGCTCGCGATCAGCACGGCGCTGGCCGGCGGAGTCGTCGGCATGGGCGCAGCGACCACCGTCACCAGCGCCAGCGCGATGACCACCGCGGTCACCTCCGTCGCCTTCCCGACCTGGGGCGGCGGCTGCGGTCGCGGCTGCGGTTGCAACCGCTCGCACTGGCGCCGCAGCCACCACCGCTTCAGGCTGATCATCAACAACCACAACAACAACGACAACCACCTGGACAACGACAACCGCAACGACCGCCTCGTGCCCGTTCTCACCCAGCGCGACGAGCGGGAGTAGCAGGCCTCTCGATCACGGACCGGGGCCGCACACCCCGATGGGGGCGCGGCACAACCGGAACATGAGGCCACTCACGGTCGAATCCGCGATCTCAAGCGGCTTCGAAACCGTAACGGAGCGACAGGGTCCCGGTATTCGCCATGATCATTTTCTCTCACCGAGAGACCGTGATCAGAAAGCGAAAACGGGAGGCTGAAGAGAAATCCTCAGGCCCCTGACTCCAACGCAGTGCGAGTTCTCATTTCTCAGGAATCACAGCGGGGCCCCGCGGTTCTCGAACCGCGGGGCCCTCGCCCATGCGCCCGGCCTCCGGCACGCCCCCCTCCCCGCCCCGCCGCCCCGCCCCCCTTCACCGTCACCCTTCCCCACCTCGACACCGGCGTACGAAAGCGGCCTCACGGCGCCCGCCCACGCGACAGCGGGACGCCCCGGAGACGACCTCGGCCGGACCACCCAGGAAGCGGGCGAGGGCCCCCGGCGCATCCCGCCCCGCTCCTCGGCAGGCCCCGACTCCCTTCCACCACAAATGCGACATTAAGTGCATTTCACTTTAAATTCATCAATAAGGGTTCGACGTCGACGATAAATATCTAAGGGGATAGCAAAAGCCTTCGATCTCTGTTTATCAGCAGACATGCAAGGAAACTATGACAACCAGGGATGACTCATCATCGATCATCTCTGGCTTTTCCTATTTATTCGGGAAATTCAGAAAATTAGGGCAACAAATCCTTTCAAGGGGGAAACGCAATGCCCAAGTTCAAGGGTGTCCTCACAGGGCTCGCGATCAGCACGGCGCTGACCGGCGGAGTCGTCGGCGTAGGCGCAGCGACCACCGTCACCAGCGCCAGCGCGATGACCACCACGGTCACCGCCGCCGCCTACCCGACCTGCGGCGGCGGCTGGGGCCGCGGCTGCGGCTGCTGCGGCGGCTGCCGCTCGACCCACCGTCACACCCGCCACCGCTTCAGGCTGATCATCAACAACCACAACAACAACGACAACCACCTGGACAACGACAACCGCAACGACCGCCTCGTGCCCGTTCTCACCGAAGGACGCAGGGACTAGCACCGGACCCGAGTCGTACGCCCCGATCGGGGCGCGGCACGGCCGGCGGCCGAAACCACACGGCCGGATCCGCGGTTGTGAGCGGCTCCGGAACCGTAACGGAGCGACAGGGGCCCCGCGTTCGCCACGACCACCGCTTCTCACCGGGAAACAGTGGCCGGACAGCGAAACGGAAAGTTGAGGAGAAACCCTTAGGACCCTGACGCCGACACAGTGCGATTTCTCATTTCTCAGGAATTACAGCGGGGCCCCGCGGTTTTCGAACCGCGGGGCCCTCGCCCATGCGCCCGGTCACCGGCGTATCACCTCGCCCGCCGTTCTCGCCGCCCGCCTTTCCTCGCCTCGGCGCCCGCGCATCAGAACGGCCCCGCGGCGTCCGCCCATATCCACCGAATCCGGACAGCGGGACGCCCCGGAGACAACCTCGGCCCCGACCACCCGGGAGGCCGCCGAGGCTCCTACCGCACTCCGCACTCCCACCGCACCCGGCCCCCCTCCAGCACCAAAGCACAAATGCGACATTAAGCGCATTTCACTTTAAATCAATCAATAAGAGTTCAACATCGACGATAAATATCTAAGGAGATAGCAAAAGCCTTCGATCTCCGTTTATCAGCAGACATGCAAGGAAACTATGACAACCAGGGATAGCCCATCACTGGCTATCTCCGGTAATTCCCGACTGATTTCGGTAAGTGCCGAAAATCGGGGCAACCGATCCTTTCAAGGGGGAAACGCAATGCCCAAGTTCAAGGGTGTCCTCGCAGGGCTCGCGATCAGCACGGCGCTGACCGGCGGAGTCGTCGGCATGGGCGCAGCGACCACCGTCACCAGCGCCAGCGCGATGACCACCACGGTCACCGCCGCCGCCTTCCCAACCTGCGGCGGCGGCTGGGGCCGCGGCTGCGGCTGCGGTGGCAGCAGCTGCCACCGCCGTTTCAGCCACAAGCGCTTCAGGCTGATCATCAACAACCACAACAACAACCGTAACCACCTGGACAACGACAACCGCAGCGAGCGCTTCGAGCCCATTCGCGAAGAGCGCCGCCGTGAGCGCGACCGTGACGACAACAACGGCAACAACGGCAACGGCGACCTTGGCGCCCCCCCGGTCTCCTAGTCACCCGGCCAGGGTCGCGTGCCCCGATCGGGGTGCGGCACCGGCCGGCGGCCGAAACCACACGGCCGGATCCGCGGTTGTGAGCGGCTTCGGAACCGTAACGGAGCGACAGGGGCCCCGCGTTCGCCACGACCACCGCTTCTCACCGGGAAACAGTGGCCGAACAGCGAATACGGGAACTTGAGGAGAAATCCCCAAGCTTCTGTCTCCCAACACAGTGCGAGTTCTCATTTCTCACGAATTGCAGGCGGGGCCCGCGGTTTTCGAACCGCGGGCCCCGCTGTGGTACCCGACCTTCCACCGCTCTCCCCCGAATGTCGGCCGCGCGGCCCCCGTCCCCCTCCCGGCCATCTCGATACCGACGCGCCCCACCTGGTCCAGCCCCTTTGACCACTTATCGTACACATGTTCTAAATAAGGGGTAAAGCATCGTCAATGCGGCAGGTACCGCCATGGGCAATCCGATGCCGCGTCTTTCTCGGCGCGCGGCATCCGAGGTCGTACGCTGGGCGTTGTCCGACGTTTGCAGGAACCGGGTCAGGACAGGAAACGTGCCAAGGTCCGGATGACGACAGGGGATGTCAGACATGAACCCGCACGGCGACAGAGAGCATGGGAGAACGGTCGACGATCCGTCCGAGGAGATCCCGATCGAGACACCCGAGGCCGACGCCGCCGAGCAGCGCCGGTCGGCACGTGAGGGCGGCTCCGACTCCTCCCCCGACCTCTCCGCGGAGGCGGAGGTCGACCCCGCGGACGCCGCCGAGCAGAATCGGACCGCGCGTGAGGAGGACGAGGAGTGGCCCGATACCGTTCCCATGGAGGCCGACCCCGCCGACACCTTCGAGCAGCGACGCACGATCGAGCTCGATGAGGACGATTATCGCTGACCCGTGTTACCCGCGCGTAGGATGGCCCCAGACGCCAGGAGTTTCACCCGAGGAGACCACGTGACCGCTACCCCGGACGCCAAGCCCCGGGGCACCCGGCTGCCCCGGACAGCCCGCCGCCGCCAGCTGCTCAGTGCGGCGCAGGAGGTCTTCGTGGAGAACGGCTACCACGCGGCCGCGATGGACGAGATCGCCGAACGGGCCGGGGTCAGCAAGCCGGTCCTCTACCAGCACTTCCCAGGCAAGCAGGAACTCTATCTGGCCCTGCTCGACCTGCATGTGGACGACCTGATCACCCGCTGCCGCGACGCCCTCGCCTCCACCACCGACAACAAACAGCGTGTCCAGGCCGCGATCGGCGCGTTCTTCGACTTCGTCTCCAGCCAGGGTGAGGCCTTCCGGCTGGTGTTCGAGTCGGACCTGCGCAACGCCGCCCCGGTCCGCCAGCGCATGGAGCGCAACCTCCGGGAGAGCGCCGAGATGATCAGTCAGGTCATCCAGGAGGACACCGGCTGCTCCAGCGACGAGGCACGCCTGCTGGGCGTCGGGCTGGTCGGGATGGCCGAGGTCAGCGCGCGTTACTGGATCAGCAGCAACGGCTCCATCCCCAAGGACGCGGCCACCCAGCTCATCGCGCGCCTGTCGTGGCGGGGCATCTCCGGTTTCCCCCGCACCGTCGCCGACCACTGAGAACGTCCCGTGGCCACGGGACTTCTGTTCGCTTGGCGCGATCAACCCGCGCGTCGAACCTTCGATGGGGTGACCATGGGACGAGCAACCCTCATCGAAAGGGAGCAGGATGGAAATCAAGATCGGCGTACGTTCCGTGCACCGTGAACTCGTAGTGGAGACCGACCTCACGGCCGAACAGGTCGAGAGTGAGATCAGCGCCGCCCTCGCGTCCAGCGCCGGTGTCTTCACCCTTACCGACGTCGGTGGCCGGAAGGTCATCGTCCCGATCGCGTCACTCGGCTTCATCGAGATCGGTGGGGAGGCGATGCGTCCCGTCGGCTTCGGCGGCACGCTCTGACGGATTCCGCGGCTCGCGCCAGATCGTCGTCCCTCGCCGGCACGGCGCGGTCCGCGGATCTGGCGTGAGCACCGGCGCCGGGCGACCCACCCCTCACGGAGAGCGCGAGGGCGCCGGACGGCCCGGCACACGTCTCGCCAGGCTCAGAAACGCTCGTTCCCCCATGTTCCCGGGCACTCGTCACGCTCGCCGAACCCGCAGCAGCGCGGACGTCTGACCCGGCGGAGATGCTCCCGGCCCCGGCCGACGGCCGGGCACCCCGCGCCTCCTCTGCGTAACACGGGACGCGAGGTCCAGCGGTTCGGCCCACATCTCGTCAAGGAACTGCCATAGCGGCGCGAGGCCCTCATGTCTCGCACGCTACCGGAATCGTCCGTGGTGCTCCGGCGTTTACGCCGGAGGTGAAGCGGACTCTCGCGCGTAGCGGGCAGGGAAGCTGTTTCGCCGCCAAGGCGGAACAGCGTGTAGTACCGTGATCGCCGTCAGGTACCGCCGGGCGGGCGGGAACGCGGGCCGGAAGGCTCGAAAGCCTGTGGAGACCCGGTAAGACCACTTCGGTGGCACAGGTCGGTGAAACAGGAAGCCACAGAAGTGCCGCATCGGCGGCACAGGCTGAATCTTCGGCATTCATGCCGAAGAGCGCGTCAACGCTGTTCGGCGCCCCACGCGTCTTGATCCGCGGGACCGGTTCCCCTGCTCCGCCCCCGGCGAACAGGCCCCGGGCCGGTCCAGCGGCTACTCCAGGGGCGGAGGACAGGCCCCGGACAGGGGGGGGCCTGCCCGGTCCCCACGCCGGAGCCCGGAGCCTGCGGTTCACAGCCCCAGAGCGGCCATCCGGTCGCCGTGCTTCTCGGTCAGCCGGGCGAACATCCGGCCGATGTCCTCCCCCGCCGCCTCCACCAGCAGTGCCGCGAGCTCCGGTCTGGCCGCGGCCACGTGCTGTCCCTGGCTCAGCGCCTCCCCGACCAGCCGCCTGGCCCACAGCGCCAGCCGCCCCGCCTGCTTGGGGTCCTCCTGAAGCGCCGCGCCGACCCTCTCGACGGCGAACTGCGACCGTCCCTCGTCGGCGAGAACCTCCTCGACGAGGTTCCGCGTCCGGTCGTCCACGCCGACTGCCGCCTCACGGTAGAAGTCGAGCGCGATCCCGGTGCCCACATACGCCTTCACCAGAGCCTCCAGCCAGTCCCCGGGAGCGGTCTGGGCATGCCAGTCGTCCAGTGGCCCCACGAAGGGCGCCATCGCCTCCTCGGGATCCACCCCGAGGTCGGCCAACCGGTCGCGGAGCAGCTCGAAGTGCGCGTACTCGGCCGCCGCCAGGCCGCCGAGGGCCGCCCGATCGGTCAGTGAGGGGGCATGCCGCGTGGCGTCCTCGGCGAGCCTGAGGAACGCCGTCAGCTCGGCGTAGGCGAGAACGCCGAGCAGGTCGGAGACACCGGGAGGGGAATCACTCATGGACGCAGCCTACGATCTGATCGACCTCGCGATTCACCGGGAATACGAAGAAATCGGTTCTCCGTTGTGGTATCGAGTACACTGCTCTGTGAAAGTGCGACCGCACCGTGTTAATCCGGGATATCCACTCCCGGACGCCCCCAAAAGTCGGCGTGACGCCGCAGCGGTCGCTGATGACATGAGAAGGCTGGACCTTCCGCGAGGACCCGGCACGGGGAACATGTTTTCTGCCCGTGGTCCCGGCAGTCCTGCCTTCAACGGAGATTTAGGCAGGCCAAGCTGACGACGTTCCGAGACCTCGGAGTCACCCCAGAGATCGCCGATGCCCTTGAGACCGAGGGCATCATCGCGCCGTTCCCGATCCAGGAAATGGCACTCCCCCTGGCCCTCAACGGCCAGGACATCATCGGCCAGGCGCGCACCGGCACCGGCAAGACCTACGCCTTCGGCGTGGCGATGCTGCAGCGTGTCGGCAAGCCGAGGAAGAACCGCAAGAAGCCCCGCGGGCTGGTCGTGGTACCGACCCGTGAGCTCGCCGTTCAGGTCACCGAGGACCTGGTGACGGCGGCCGGAAAGCTCGGCTCGCGGATCCTCACCGTGTACGGCGGGCGCGCCTACGAACCCCAGATCGAGGCGCTCAAGCAGGGCGTCGACGTCATCGTCGGCACCCCGGGCCGCCTGCTCGACCTGGTCAAGCAGAAGCACCTCGACCTCAGCCAGATCGGGACCCTCGTCCTCGACGAGGCCGACCGGATGCTCGACCTGGGCTTCCTGCCCGACATCGAGCGCATCATCAAGCTCATCCCGGCGGAGCGGCAGACGATGCTGTTCTCCGCGACCCTGCCGGGTGAGATCGTCGCCCTGTCCAGGCGTTACCTCACCCGCCCCACCCACGTGCGGGCCGAGAACAACGACGCCGAGGCCGAGGCGACCCCGCAGACGACCCAGTTCGTCTGGCGCACGCACCGGATGGACAAGATCGAGATCGTCGGCCGCCTGCTGCAGTGCGAGGGCCGTGGACTCACCATGATCTTCTGCGAGACCAAGCGTGCCTGCGACATGGTCGTCGAGCAGCTCAAGGAGCGCGGCTTCGCCGCCGCGGCCGTCCACGGCGACCTCGGCCAGGGCCAGCGCGAGCAGGCGCTGCGCGCCTTCCGCAACGGCAAGATCGACGTGCTGGTCGCGACGGACGTCGCGGCGCGCGGCATCGACGTCGACGATGTCACCCACGTCGTCAACTACGACTGCCCGCAGGACGAGAAGGCGTACGTGCACCGGATCGGCCGTACCGGCCGGGCCGGCAAGACGGGCGTCGCGGTGACCTTCGTCGAGTGGGAGGACCTCACTCGCTGGAAGGTCATCAACAACGCGCTCTCGCTCCCCTTCCCCGAGCCGGTCGAGACCTACTCGACCTCCCCGCACGTCTTCAGCGATCTGGGCATTCCCGAGGGCACCAAGGGCGTGCTGCCGCGCGCCAACCGGTCCCGGGCGGGCCTGGCCGCCGAGGAGGTCGAGGATCTCGGCGAGACCGGGCGAATCCGCTCCCGCTCTCCCCGCAAGGGGCGCGAGGACGATCGTGAGGAGCGTCGTGAGCGTCCGGCACGTACGCCTCGCGAGCGCCGTCGCACCCGCGGTGGCCGTACCAGCGAGGAGGTCTCCGCGCCGGTCACCACCGAGGAGGTCCAGCCGGCCGAGTCCCCTGTCGTCGAGATCGCTGAGGTGGAGACGGACGTGGCCCCCCGCAAGGACAGCCGTGACGACCAGTACACCGCCGAGGCCGCGCCCCGCCGGGGCCGCGCTCGCCGGGCCGGGCTGAATCCCGAGGTGAGCCTCGTCGGGAAGTCAGAGGCTCCGGCTCACCCCGACTCCACGACGGACGAGCCGGTCCGCAGGCAGCGCCGCGCCAGGCGTGAGCAGGTGGCCGAGGTCCCCTCGTGGAGCGGGGAGCCGGTGGCGGAGTTCGCGACGGGTGGAGAGGACGACGCCGTGGCCGAACATCGGGACGACGAGCCCGCGGCGGAGGTCTCCAGGCCTCGGCCGCAGCCCGAGAAGATCATTCCGCCGAGCCCGTTCGCGGTGATCTTCAAGTCTCCGGACCTGGCGTCGGACGACGACGAGATCGCCCCCTCGGCGGCCTCCGAGCGCGTGCAGAGCCGCCGCCGCCCGCAGACCCGCGGCCAGCAACGAGGACCTCGCCGTCCGAACTAGTGGTAACAACATCAAAAGGGGCGCGACCCTACCGGGTGGCGCCCCTTTTCGCGCTCCCGGACGCACGGAGCGATGTCGTCAAGAGAGGTATCGTGGGGCCACGTGAGTACGCCGCGTTTTCTGACCATGCCTCCTGGCGTCCGCTCTCGCCAGATCGAGACGGCGGTGGGCACCTTCGCCGCACTGGAGGCCCTGCCCGTCAGCGGCATTCCCGAGCGCTGGCCGGCCCTGCTGGTCCCCGGTCTGACGGGGAGCAAGGAAGACTTCATCGCGGTGCTGCAGACGCTCGCCCAGTCCGGCCGCCAGGTCATCGCGATCGACATGCGAGGCCAGTTCGAGTCGAACGGCCCTGACGACAGGAGCGCCTACAGCTGCGCCGCGCTCGGCAACGACGTCGACGTCCTGGCCCAGGTGATCGGCCACGGAGGCCCGGTCCACCTGGTCGGCCACTCCTTCGGCGGCCTGGTCACCCGGGAGGCGGTCATCGACGGCCGTACCCGGTTCGGGTCCTACACGCTCATGAGCTCCGGGCCCGCCGCGATCGTCGGGCCCCGCGAGCGCGCGGGCCGCATCATGCTCTCGGAACTGCCCGACCTCGGGCTGGAGCACCTGTGGCACAACCGGATGGAGCCCGAGGCCCTGTCCGCCGGGGTCTCCGACGAGATCATCGCCTTCCTGCGCAAGCGGCTGTTCGCCAACTCGCCCACCGGCATGTACGCGATGACCGAGGAGGTGCTCTCCGCGCCTGACCGGTGCGACGAGCTCACCCAGGTCGATGTCGCCACCCTGGTCCTGTACGGCGAGCACGACGACGGCTGGCCGCCGCGTATGCAGTCGGAGATGGCCCGCCGGCTGGACGCCGACTGCGTGGTGGTCCCCGGCGCGGCCCACTCCCCCGCGGTGGAGGCCCCGGAGACCACGGCCGCCGCGCTCATCCGTTTCTGGAACGCCGCAGAGAGTCGGCCGAGAAGCTGACCTGGGATTTCCCGCTGCCGGGACCCCTGTTGGACGGAGCGTCGAATGCCATGTAATGATTCACTTACTATGGCGAGCATCGAAGACATCGTCGTCCAGCCTCCGCACACCGCGACCTGGCTGGTGCACATCGACCGCTCCATGTGGGTCGGCGGGGTCCGCGGCCTCATGCTCCAGGCCCTGCATCCCCTCGCGATGCGTGGCGTCTGGCAGAACTCCAACTTCCAGCAGGACCCGTTCGGAAGGCTCCGCCGCACGGCGGACTTCGTGGGCAGGGTCACCTTCGGCAGCCCCGCGGAGGCCGACGAGATCGGCCGCCGCGTCCGGGGAATCCATCGGCGGCTCCGCATCGACGACCCCGACACCGGCCGCACCCACCGGGTGGACGACCCGGAGCTGCTGCTCTGGGTGCACTGCGCGGAGGTCTCCTCCTACCTGACCGTGGCACGCCGGGCGGGCCTGGGGCTCAGCGACCGTCAGGCCGACCGCTACCTGGCCGAGCAGCGCCGCAGCGCCACCTACGTCGGCCTGCACGCCGAGGACGTGCCCGGCTCCCTGGCGGAGCTGGACGACTACCTCACCTCGGTCCGCCCGACGCTGCGGGTCACCCCCGAGGCCGCCTCCACCGTGCGCTTCCTGCTCTGGCCGCGACTGCCCGCCGAGCTGCGTGCCCTCACCCCCGGCAAACCCGCCTACTTCCCCTTCGGCGCGCTCTGCTACTACTCGCTGCCCGACTGGGCCAGGCAGATGTACGGCGTGCTGCCCGAGGTGCCGCCCAGCACGGTGACCGCCGCGCTGAGGGCGTTCCGGCTGACCATGAACTCGCTTCCCGAACACGTCCACGACCGGGCGTTCACCCCCGGCACCCGCGAGATGCTCGGTGCCTCCCGCGAACGGCTCGCCGCCGCGGGTTACGACCTGGGCAAGGGGCTCAAGGGGCTGACCGACCCGCGCCGCTGGCCGGACCTGCTGCCCCGCGCCGCCTGACGGCGCGCCGCGCGGTCAGTCCGCGAGGGCGTCCCACGGCTCGCGGTCGCCGCTCGCGGCCTGGCCCTCGGGGCAGTGGCGGCGAAAGTCGCACCACGAGCACAGCGGGCCCGTACGGGGCGGGAAGGAGGCGTCGACCTCGGGCGGCACCGGTGGCGGGGTCCGGCCGGTGCCTCTGGTCCGCGACGCGGCCGAGCCGGTCCCGCCGGGACGGGCGGCCGACCATGCCCGGTAACGCTCGTCGGCCTCGGCGGCCTCGACGGCGATCTCCTCGGCTCGGCCGAGGTGCCGGGCCAGCGACTCGTCGGTGTGCTCCCACTCCACGACGGAGGCGGTCGGCAGGTGATGGAGCTCGACCCGGTGGCAGGGGCGGTGCATCATCGCCGAGGAGGCGATGGCGTAGACCGCCAGCGCGAGCGAGGAACGGGCGTCGTCGGTGGTCAGCGGGCGCCTGCCGGTCTTGTAGTCGACCACGACCAGTTCCTCACCGCGCCGGTCGAGCCGGTCCACCCGGCCGGAGAGGGCGACGACGGAGGTGCGCGTGGCGACCGTGCGCTCGACGCCGACCGGCTCCGCGGCGGGGTCGAGACCCGCCACGTATCCCCGGACCATCTCCCTGGCCCGGTCACGCCAGGCGGCCGACTGCTCCGCGTCGCGGAACCCCTCGCCGATCCATCCCCTGGTGAGCAGGGCGGCGGCGACCTCGGGCGTACGCCGCTCGTACGGCTCGCGCCACCAGGCGGCCAGGGCGTTGTGCACGCTGACGCCCACGCTGTTGTGCGCCCACGGCGGACCCTTCTGCGGCGCGGGCCGATCCAGGTAGGTGAACCGGTAGCGCCGGGGGCAGTCCAGCCAGCTGTTCAGCCGCGACGGCGTGCAGGCATACAGCCGCCGCGGCATGCCGTCCAGGGGAAGCTGGTCCATCGGGGGCTATTCGTCCCGGAGGTTCAGCCGGATCCCCGCCGCGCGCGTGCCATCGGTCAGCGGCCCCTCCTCCTGCTCCTGCGCCCCTCGGGTCAGCGAGCCGGAGAGCCAGGCGTCGAACTGAGGCTCCAGGTCGCCGATCGTGGTCTCCTCGCCGTGCGCGGGCAGCACCCGGGTGGCGTGCGGCAGGGTGAACAGCCGTCCCCCGATGGCGGTCAGCTGGTCGGCCAGGGCGGGATACTCACCGCCGACCCTGCCGGGGCCGTCGGCCTGCAGGGTCTTGCCGGTGAAGACCGCCTCCAGAGCCTCGCAGTAGAGCGAGACGCCACCGTGGGAGATGCCCGGGGTGGACATGACCTCCAGCTGGACACCGCCGACCTCGAACAGGCCCTCGTCCTCCATGTCGATGTCCGGCCAGGTGTCCGGCCAGGTCAGTCGCCACAGCGGCCTGTCCTTGGGGTGGAGGGCGATCACCGCCTCGTCTCTGGCCGCGACCTCGATGGCCGCGCCCACGTGGTCGGGCAGGCCGTGGGTGCAGATGATCGCCAGCACCTCCCGCTCGCCGACCTTCTCCAGGATCGCCTCCGCGTCACGCGCGGGGTCGATGACGATGACATCCTCGTCGTCACCCAGGATCCACGTGTTGTTCTCGACCTTGTGCTCGACGCCGTCGACATCGACGACGCCCTCGGTCACCACTCGCTCGATACGCGCTGTCACGCTTCCGAACTTTACTGCCTCCATCCGCCCTCCGGTCCGGACGGAACGGTCAAGGGTTCGAATACCGAGCGGGCGGTCAGGAGGCCGGGGCCTCCAGGCGCGGGGAGAACGCCCCGAAGGGCAGGTCGAGGGCCTGGTCGTGGTCGCGCAGATCGCGCAGGGACAGCTCGGCCAGGGTCATCAGGTAACCGGCCTCGGCGGGCCACACGACCGCCCAGAGCCAGTTCCCCAGCGCCTCACCCACGTAGACGGCCCGGTCACAGGCGGCGGTGACGCACCACAGGGCGGCCGGATGGCCCTTGACCTCGATCTTGGCGTGCGGCGGGCCCTGGTCGAAGCCGGTGCCCGGATCGGTGCTCTCCAGCCCGGCGAACGCCGCGCCGAGCCCGACCCCGGGCTCCTCCGCGATGAGCAGCAGATCGGCGGGCCCGTAGGTCAGCGAAGGTCCGGAGACCGCGACCACCGTGGCCCGTACGCCGCTGCGCTCGTCGCCCACGTGGGCGAACCCGGTGACCAGCCATCCCGTGGGCAGCGGCCACGGGACCCAGACGGGGACGCGGGAGATGCGGGTGATGGCCTCCACCGCGGCGGCGGAGGGAGGTATGGGTGGCTGGAACGGCAGCACATCACCGTGGGGACCGCATCTCCAGGAGCTTGACCAAGCACTCGGCGGACGTAGCGGGCCGAAACAGCGTGGGCATGTAGGGGCGGCTTTCACGCCTACCCACGCTGCTTCTTCGACGGCCCATCCGTCAAGAGGCCCAGTCGTTATCACGCCGTAATGTTGTTCACGTGCGCGTAAATTGTGTGGGGGCAATCATCCTCGACGACTCGGGGCGGATGCTGCTGGTCCGCCGCGGCCGGCCACCCGGGATGGGGTTGTGGTCCGTCCCCGGCGGCCGGGTCGAGCCCGGCGAGTCCGACCCCGAGGCGGTCATCAGAGAGGTTCTGGAGGAGACCGGCCTGACCGTCGTCCCCGGGCGCCTGGCCGGAACCGTCGACCGCCCCGGCCCCGGCGGTGCCGTCTACAAGATCCGCGACTACCTGGCCGAGGTCTCCGGCGGCACGCTCTCCGCCGGGGACGACGCCGCGGACGTCCGCTGGGTCACCCGCGCGGAGCTACCGCGGCTCCCGCTCACCCCCGGCCTGCTGGACGCGCTGGTCGAGTGGTCGGTCATCACACGGGAGTGAGCGGCGCGAGGCCCGGCTCACCGTGTCGAGGTGAGCTTGGATCGCCACAGGGTGAGGTGGTCCGCGCTGTAGGTGGTGGAGCGGCCCAGGGCCACGACCTGGCCGCCCAGGACCGCCACCGCGCCGAGCCACTGGGCCCCGTCACCGTCCAGCCTGCCCTGGCCGGGGGTGTGGAGCTGCCAGTCCAGCCCGTTCTCCGAGGTCCAGGCCGCGCTGTCGCCCTCGCCCGGAACCCCGTGCCAGCCCACGGCCACCACGCCCTCCGGCGTCGCGGCGAGGTCCTGCACGGCGGACGCGGTCTCTCCGGGGAGCCAGGAGAACTCCCAGCTCGTCCCGTTGTCCGCGGACACCGCGCCGAAGGCCCGCCGGCCGTCCGCCGTGCTGGCCGTGCCGGCCGCGACGATGTCCCCGCCGTACAGGACCACGTGCCGCAGCCCCGCCGACGTCGCCCCCGGGGGCAGGACCGGCTTGCGCGCGTTCCAGTTGACCCCGTCGGCCGAAACCCAGACCACGCCGGTCTCGCGCTCGGCCGTGCCGGCGCCGCCGACGGCCACGTATCCGGACGAGGTCGCCGAGACGTCGTGCAGCCGCACGCCCGTACCGCCCGCGGGCAGCTTGGCCGCCCTGGAGTAGCGCTTGAGGTCGGCGGAGAACCACAGGACGGGCACGGTGGCGGCGGGGCCGCGGTCCTCACCCGCCATGACGTAACCGGAAGGGCCCGCCGCCACCGCGTGCGGGGCGAGGAAGTCGTGGTCGCCGGCCGGGGCGAGGGAACCCAGCACCGCGACCCTGCGCCAGTTCTCGCCGTCGGAGGAGGTGAGCAGCAGCGGTTCGGTGGAGGAGGCGTCGGTCATCGTGCTGCCCGCGGCCAGCCAGCCCCGCCTGCCGTGCGCGACGTCGGCGAGCGCCTGCCGCCTCGGACCGCCGAGGAGCTGCGCCGGGCCGCCCGCCTGCCAGCTCTGGCCGCCGGGGCTGCTCCAGATCCCGGCGTCGCCCGAGACGGCACCCACCGCGACGAATCTGCCGTCGCCCGCGGCCACCCTGGCCGTCTCGCGGGCGGCTCTGGCCAGGCCCTCGATCCCGCCCAGGGAGACCGGCCTCGGTTCTCCGCCCTTGGGCGCGGTGATGAGAACCACCCTGTTGTCCACGTCGGCGGCGCGCTCGTCGCCGCCGACGACGAGCGCGCCGGTGTCGGACAGGGCGAGCGCCCGCAGCGAGCCGGGTACCTCGCCGAGGTCTGTGGTCTTGCTCCAGTCCCGGCCGTCGGGGCTGGTGTGGACCGTGTAGCGCTCGAAGCCGGATTCGACGACCGCGGCCACCCCCGCCGAGGAGGAGGCCAGCCGCCTGACGCCGGAACCGTCGGACCCCAGGCCGGTGATGGTCCCGCAGGCCTTCCAGTCGGCGCCCTCGGGCGAGCAGTAGACGCGGACCTCGCCCCTGTCGCTGCGCTGCTGGGTCGGCACGAGGACGAACCCCCCGCCTGCCACGGCCAGCGCGCCCGGCTCGGGTATGACGTCGTTGAGCGCGGTGCCGGTCCGCTGCCAGCTCCCGCCTCCGTCGGCCGAGCGCAGGATGACCGAGGTGGACTGCCCCTGGGCCGGGTCCGCCAGTGCGACCACGGCGCTCCCCTTGGCGACGACCGCCTTGATGCCCCGCACCTTGTCCGGCATGCCGATCTCCCGGGTCGCCACCCGTTTCCAGGCGCGCCCGTCGGGCGAGACCCAGGCGACGGCCCCGGTGGTGCCGTCGTCCAGCACGGCCGCGCCGACCGCGACGAAGCCCGAGTCGGTCCTGGCCAGGTCCATGATCTTGTCCCCGCGCGCGAAGGCGTCCAGTTCGGCGGGGTCGACGGCGGTCCAGCTGTAGCCGTCGGAGCTGGTCCACAGGCCGTGCCCCGAGCCGAGGGGGTCGTTGCCCGCCGCCAGCCAGCGGCCGTCACCGCCCGCCACCCGGCCCACCGTGGTCGGCCCCGTCTCGTACCCCACCGGGCCGACCATCCTGCCCAGCTGCCAGGTCGTGCCGTCGTCGGGAGAGACCAGGAACAGCGGCCTGGGTACCGGACTGGTGGTGTCGCTGCCGACCGCGACCATGACGGAGCCCACCGAGGCCACCGCGTTGAGAACCTGGTTGGAGCCGTTGCCGCCGACACCGGCCCGCGGCACGAAGTTCTCGTCACCCGAACCCGCCTCGTCGCCGACCAGCCGGAGACCTGTGGCGAACGGGCTGCTCACCCACCCCCACAGGGCCAGGCCGCCGCCGACCGCGACGGTGAGGACCATGACCATCAGGAACGGGATCACCAGGCCCCTGCCACGCCTGCGCCTGGTCGGGCTGGACCGGCGTACCGCGGAGGGCGCGGCGGCCGAGCGGTGGTGCCGCCCGCCGTTGGGACCCCGCCTGCCGGGCGGGCCCTCCGCGACGAGCAGGTCGGGCCTGGCGGGCCTGCCGCCGGGCGGGCGCCCCACCCGGCGTACCGGCTCGAAATCGTCCTCGACGGGCGTGCCGGGCCCCTCGGTCTCGGACGCCGGATCCGATTCGGAGGTCGGCCCGGGTTCCGGGGTGGGCACAGGTTCCGGCGTCGCCGGAATGCTCGGTCCCATCCTGATCCGGTCCTCGGGCATGGGCGGCGGGGGTGCTGTCCGCCCGTCCTCGCCGCGCTCGCGGGCCGGCCCCGAGGCGACCAGGCGGTCGGGCCGGTCCGCCCTCCTCCTGCCCCTGCGCTCGGGCGGCGGCCCCGAGGCGACCAGGAGGTCGGGGCGGTCCACCAGGCGCGGGCGCCCTCGCTCCGGTGTGGCGTGGCGGCCCTTACCCGTCCCCCGCTCCTCCACGGGCTCCTCGGCGAGGTGATCGGTGGCGGGCTGGTCGGCGGCGGGGGAATCCGGCGGAAACGGCTGCCCGGCGGGCTGGGGGGTGGGGGCGTAGGGCTGGGCGTACGGACGGCGCCGCTCGCCGCCGAGTCCTTCCGGGCGGGCCCGGGGCGGCTCGCCGTCGTCCGGGGTCGGCGCCGCGAACGGCGGGAGCATCCACGGGGAGGCCATGGAGAGCCCGCGCGTATCGTCGCCGGAGGGGCCTGGCGGGGAGTGCTGGATCGTCGGTGGGGACGCGTGTGGCTCCTGGGACCTGCCTGCACGCATGGCATCGTCGTGAACGCCGCCGTCATCCGCCGGCCACTCTCGCGAGCGCGGGTCGTGGGGGCCCGAGGCCACGCTCAGCACCTCCTCGCAGGAAGCCCGTTTCAGCCCGGGGTCACCACCCCGGACCGTTCCAGTCGTCTCCGTAACGGTAGGCCGCAACCCCTACGGATGCGGCAAATCGCACGCGACCCTACTACTACCCCGTTCTCCGGAAACGATCACCTCCCGCGGCCGACCGGCCGGACCTCGGCCGTACACAGTCAAGAGCAACACGTCCCGGCCGCGATGACGAGACCTCTCTAGTCAGATTTATCAATCCGGCACCCGGATTATCATCATTTGTCCATAAAAATCCTGAAACACACCAGCCCGCTGAGCCCCATGGAGGAACCCCCGGCTCACCCGCGCCCGCCACCGCGGCGCACCGGCAGGTGGTCGCCGGTGTCAGGCCGTGGGCGGGGTGAAGGCCGTGGTTCGCGCGAGACCGGCGGCCCTGCCCTTCGCCGCCACCACCAGCGCCATCTTTCTGGACGCCTCGTCGATCATCTCGTCGCCGAGCATGACCGCGCCGCGCCTCTCGACCGTCGTGTAGTACTCGTACGCGTCGAGGATCAACTCGGCGTGGTCGTAGTCCTCCTGCGACGGCGAGAACACCTCGTTCGCGGCCTCGATCTGGGTCGGGTGGAGCACCCACTTCCCGTCGAGCCCCAGCGCCGCGGCCCGGCCCGCCACCCGGCGGAAGCCGTCCAGGTCCTTGATCGCCAGGTAGGGGCCGTCGATGGCCTGCAGGCCGTGCGTCCGGGCGGCCATCAGGATGCGCATCAGGATGTAGTGGTAGGCGTCGCCCTCGGTGTAGCCGGGCGGCTGCTCACCGACCACCAGGGTCCGCATGTTGATCGAGGCCATGAAGTCGGCCGGGCCGAAGACGAGCGTCTCCAGGCGCCGGGACGCGCCGCCGATGGCGTCCACGTTCACCAGGCCCTTGGCGCTCTCGATCTGAGCCTCGATGCCGATCCTGCCGACGGTGAGGCCGTTCGCCTTCTCGATCTGGGTGAGCAGCGTGTCGAGCCACATCACCTGGGCCGCGTCCTCCACCTTGGGCAGCATCAGGCAGTCGACGAACTCCCCCGCGCCCTCCACGATCTCGATGACGTCGCGGTAGGTCCACTGGGTGCCGAGGTCGTTGACCCTGACGACCCTCGTCCTGCCCGACCAGTCGCCCTCGCGCAACGCCGCCACGATGTTCTTGCGCGCCCCCTCCTTGGCCAGGGGCGCGACGGAGTCCTCCAGATCGAGGAAGACCTCGTCCGCCGGGAGTCCCTGGGCCTTCTCCAGGAATCGGGGGTTGCTGCCGGGCACCGCGAGACATGAACGCCGAGAACGCATGGGCACACGCTAGCGCCCGCGGGAAAGCAGACCGGCGGCCGGGCGGCGCTATGGCGTCCGCACAAAGACCTCCTGCCGTTCTTGGCGGCGATCTCGCAGGGCTTTTTCCGGAGATCTCAGAAGAATGTGCGACAAGAACCTGCAAAGGAGACACCCACCATGGCAAACGCCTCCGCTGTGAACAGGCCCGCCGTACTGTCCGACCTCATCCCGGGCTCCCGTGCCCGCGACGTCGCGCTCGTGGTCGGCGGCGCCGCCCTGACGGGCCTGGCCGCGCAGCTCAGCTTCCCGCTGCCCGGCTCACCCGTCCCGGTCACCGGTCAGACCTTCGCGGTCGTACTGGTCGGCGCGGCCCTCGGCATGAACCGCGCGGCGCTCAGCATGGCGCTCTACATGCTGGCCGGTCTCGCGGGCTTGCCGTGGTTCGCCGGCGGCACCTCCGGCTTCGGCGCGTCCTTCGGGTACGTCATCGGCTTCGTCGCCGCCGCGGCCGTGGTCGGCAGGCTCGCCGAACGCGGCGGCGACCGCACCGTCCCGCGCACCGTCGGCACGATGATCGTGGGCAACCTGGTCATCTACGCCTTCGGCCTGCCGGTCCTCGTCGCCGTCGCCCAGACCGACCTCGGCACCGGCATCGCGGTGGGCGTGCTGCCCTTCCTGCTCGGCGACGCCCTCAAGATCGCCATCGCGGCCGGGCTGCTCCCGGCCGCCTGGAGGCTCTCCCGGCACTGACCTCACGGCACGTACGGCCGGTACCGCCCCATAGGGAGGAACAGGCCGTACATTCGTCCTATGGGTGTGATCGAGGAGGGCGCCAAGAAGTCGGGCGTTCTGTGGCTGTCGCTGGACCGGCCCCGGCTGGCCTGGCACACCTGGCACGACGGCGCGATCTACTTGGTCACCGGCGGGGGCGAGCAGCCGCTGCCGGGGCTGGCCGAGGCCGGTGAGGTCCGGGTGACACTGCGCAGCAAGGACAACGGCGGACGCCTGGTGGCCTTCGACGCCAGCGTGGAGGTGATGGACCAGACGAAGGCCGCCGACGCGGTGGCCGCGCTCGCCAAGGAGCGGCTCAACGCCCCCGACGGCGCGAGCCTGGTGGCGCGCTGGGCCACCGGTTCCCAGGTGATCCGGCTCACCCCACGGGAGCCGGCTTCCTGACCTCCGGCACGGCCACGGGCGGCACGACCGTGGCCCGCTGGGCCAGGTAGGCGCCGATCAGGACGATCACGCCACCCGCGATCTGGAAGGGTCCGAGCGCCTCGCCCAGCAGGATCCAGGCGACCACCGCCCCGGCGATGACCTCGAGCGAGGCGACGGTGGAGCCGATCGCGGCCGACAGGCGGCGTACCGCCAGCACGCCGAGGATGTAGGCGATGACCGTGGCGACCACGATCAGGCAGGCCAGCGCCGCGGCCACCGGCAGCGAATAGCCGCCCACGGGTGTGGCCGTCCCGCCGAACGCCTCCCAGGGGATGTTCCAGGGCTGGGAGATCGGGACGAGCGCCACCGCGGCGCCGAGCAGCCCCCAGGCGACCAGCCCGAGCGGATCGATCTCGTCGCCGAAGCTGTCGTTGAGCAGGAAGTATCCGGTGCAGCACGCCGCCGCGGCGAAGGCGAGGAGCAGCCCCACCGGGTCGAGGGCGAGACCCGACCAGACCTCCACCACGATGCCGAGGCCGAGCACGGCGACGGCGGCTCCGGCGAAGGCCGCCCGCGGCAGCCGTACCCGCCGGACGAACCTTACCCAGAGCACCACCAGCACCGGTGAGGTGTACTCGATCAGCAGGGTGACGCCGACCGGCAGCCGGGTGATCGCCGCGAAGAAGAGCGCCTGCACGCCGGCGACCGCGATCACCGCGTACGCCGCGAAGAACGGCAGCCGCGAGCGCGGGATGCGCAGGGCCGAGGGCCGGGCCACCGCGAGGACGCCGACGAGCAGCAGCCCGGCGCCCGCCATGCGTACCCAGACCGCCTCCAGCGGGGCCAGCCCGGCCGCGCCCACGTATTTGGCCATGGGGCCCGAGAAGGCGAAACAGAGGGACGACGCGAGCGCGATCAGCAGTCCTGCACGTCTCATGAAACACCATTCCCGTAATTACCGTTATGCGACTTTGATGCTGTCATGTTGGGATACCGGCCAGCAAATCGAGTCCGGCATGTGAGCCGGGGAGCGTGGCAGCAGCCGGTAGGCCCGAGACGCGGCCTACGCTTCAAATGTGAGGATCTTCATCGCGCGTCTCGCCGGCACCCCGGTCTTCGACCCCGCCGGGGACCAGATCGGCCGGGTCCGTGATGTGGTGGTGGCCATCGCCGGCAGCGCGCCGCCGCACGTGCACGGGCTGGTCGTCGAGGTGCAGCCCCGGCGCCGGGTCTTCCTGCCGATCACCCGGATCCGGTCCGCCCAGACGGGTTCGGTGGTCTTCAGCGGCCGGCTCAACATGCGCAGGTTCGAGCAGCGGGCGACCGAGACCCTGGCCGTCGCCGAGTTGCTCGACCTCGGCGTGGAGGTCGGCGGCGAGCGGATGACGGTCCTTGACCTGGCCATGGAGCAGACCAGGCGTGCCGAGTGGCTGGTCACCAAGGTGGCGGTGGTCCCGAGCACACCCGGCATCGGACTGCGGCGGCGCGGCGCGACCAGAGTCGTCGACTGGGCCGAGGTCCACGGCTTCGGCGCCGTCCAGAAGGACCAGGGCGCCGCCAACCTGCTGGTCGCCTTCGAGTCGATGCGCGCCGCCGACCTGGCGGGGGCACTGCACGAGTTGCCGGACAAGCGGCGGGTGGAGGTGGCGGCGGCCCTTGACGACGTACGGCTCGCCGACGTGCTGGAGGAGCTTCCCGAACGGGACCAGATCAGCATTCTGAGCAGGCTCTCCCCCGAACGGGCCGCGGACGTGCTGGAGGAGATGAACCCCGACGACGCGGCCGACCTGCTGCAGGACCTTCCCGCAGAGCAGGCCGAGGCGCTGATGGCGCTGATGGAACCCGAGGAGGCCGCGCCGATCAGACGGCTGCTGATCTACCCGGAGAACACCGCGGGCGGGATGATGACGAGCGAGCCGGTGGTCCTGCCGCCGAACGCGACGGTCGCCGAGGCGCTGGCCAACATCCGCCAGCGTGAGCTCACTCCCGCGGTGGCCGCGCAGGTCTACGTGGCCAGGCCGCCCATCGAGACGCCCACCGGCCGCTTCCTCGGCCTGGCCCACTTCCAGCGGCTGCTGCGCGAGCCGCCGTCGACACTGCTCGGCAGCATCCTGGACACCTCCCTCGACCCGATCAGGCCGGAGTTCACCCTGAACCAGGTGACCTTCTACCTGGCCAACTACAACCTGGTGGCGGTTCCCGTGGTGAACGAGGCCGGGCGCCTGGTCGGGGCCGTCACCGTGGACGACGTGCTCGACCACCTGCTGCCCGAGGACTGGCGCGAGCAGGAGGACAGACATGGCTGACCGCCTCGACCAGCCAAGACAGCCCGGCCTGCGGCTCCGCCCGCACTACGACCCGGAGGCGTTCGGGCGGCTCTCCGAGCAGATCGCCCGTTTCCTCGGCACCGCGAGGTTCCTGGTCTACATGACGGTCTTCGTCACCGTCTGGGGCCTGTGGAATGCCTTCGGCCCCCCGTCCCTGCGGTTCGACCCCTACCCGTTCATCTTCCTGACACTGATCCTGTCCCTGCAGGCCTCGTACGCGGCGCCGCTGATCCTGCTCGCCCAGAACCGGCAGGCCGACCGTGACCGGGTCCAGAACGAGCACGACCGCAGGGCCGCGGAACGGAACCAGGCCGATCTGGAGTACCTCGCCCGGGAGGTCGCCGCGCTGCGCATGGCGGTCGGCGAGGTGGCCACCCGCGACTACATCCGCTCGGAACTGCAGCGGCTCCAGGAGGATCTCCAGGAGCCGCGAACGTCCACGGAGGCGTGAAAGACGGGCCGCGCGCCGGGTGTCCCCGGCGCGCGGCCCGCGCGAACCTCCGCGGTCTAGAAGAACCGGTTCTCCGGCACCGGCAGGTCCAGTCGTGCCGGCCCCTGCCACCTGGACGTGTCCTTCGGCACGTCGGCGCCGCCGAGGGTGCTGACCACCAGCGGGATCACGACCTTGCTCTCCGCCAGGTCGACGGTGACGTTCGCGCCGGTGGCCCGCTCGGCGCTGTAGGTCGAGTCGGTGCCGGCGATCACGAGGGCCAGCCTGTGTCCCTTCTTGAAGACGTACTCCTGCGGCAGCGTCTCCCAGCTGACCTTGCCGTACGTGCCCGGGGGCAGCGGCGAGGGCTCGCTGAGCGAGTCGCGGTTCTGCACGTCGATCCAGCCACGGGCGACGATCTCCAGTGGCCGGGTGGCCCGGTTGGTGACGACCTGCCGGTAACAGGCGTCGTCGGAGGCCGTGCTCTCGCCGTGGCAACTCTCCTCGGCGACCGTGGTGATGCCCTGACCCCGCCGCCAGTCGATCCGGGTGTCCTCGCCGAAGTCGACGAGGAGCGCGGTCAGGTTCGAGGTGGGCTTGTCGAGCGCGACGCGCAGGTCCACCACGGGCGTGCCGGACAGCCGCAGATCCAGCGGCAGCTCGCCGGTGGTGAAGGCCACCCGCCCCGGCTTGACGGTGCCGACGTCGGCCACCATCGCGTCCTCGGACTGGCGGATGTCGGTGAACGTGGCGGTCTGCCCTCTCCTGGCCGGGACCAGGCCGAACGAGCCGTCGGCCGCGGGGCGGAAGGGAACCTTCAGGGAGAGCGGGGCGGGCCAGTCGCGCTGGGTGATCCAGCGGTCGAGGCTGGTCTGCACGTCGGCGCGGGGCTCGCGCATGACGCCGTTCTGCACGCCGAGCAGCCAGTGGTCGAACCAGCGGTGCAACGTGTCGACCCAGAGGTCACGACGGCCCTCGAAGTCGAAGGGGTCGACGTGCTGGTACTGCCCGACCCAGATCTTGCGGGGCACGTTCCGGCCGGCCAGCGCCTGCCACCACTTGGAGAAGTTGTCGGGCCTGACGTTGAGGTCGTTGACCGTGTGCACGGCGAAGACGCTGGCACGCACCTTGGAGACATCGGCCATCGAGCCCGCGATGTAGTCGCGCTCGGCCCAGAAGCCGTTGTAGTCGCCGGTGTCGTCGCCGTCCTCGGCGTCCAGCCGCGCCCGCACCGCGGCGCACTTGGCCTCGGGGTCGGTGTCGACGTAGTTCCCCAGCCACGACATGTAGTCGTAGTTGTAGACCACCCCGTTGGAGCGCTGGTACCTGTACCAGGAGCTGATCGCCGAGATCGGCACGATGGTCTCCAGCCCCCGCACGCCGGTCGCCGCCACGGCGTTGGCCAGCGTGCCGTCGTACGACTTGCCGATCATCGCGGCCTTGCCGGTGGTCCAGTCCGCGACCGCGGGCGTGCCGTCGGGACGGTAGGCGGTGGCGCGGCCGTTCAGCCAGTCGATCACGGCCTTGCCGCCCAGCACGTCGGCCTGCCCGCCGACGTCGGGACAGCCGTCGGACCTGGTGGTGCCGATCATGTCGACATTCAGGACGGCGTAACCGCGCGGCACGAAGTAGTTGTCGTAGAACAGCGGGAATTTCACTACGTTCCCGGCGGCGTCGTAGACCTTCCGCTCGGCCTCGTTGCCCCGGCCGGAGTTGTCGTAGTACGGACTCTCATCGATGATCACCGGTACCTTGAGCCCGGGGCCCGATTCCTTCGGCCTGATGATGTCGACACGGACCCGGTCCGGCCTCCCATCGGAGTCGCTGTCGACACTCGACTCGACGTAGACGTGCTCGCGGACGGCGTCGGCGTAGGAGAAGACCGGCTGGGTCCGCCCCTGCTCGACGGTGAGGGATGGCCGGGTGGCCGCGTGGGCTGGGGTGACGCCCGTCGCGAGAACCGCGAGGACGATGAGGGCTGCCCGTAACTTCGGCAAGCGGAGCCTCCAGAACAACTAGGGAAACATCCGCAATATCAATCTTTGTCCGTATAGTCCGCAAGATCCTTTATGTGTTCGACATCACCCTGGGGCTGGTATGTGACATGGCGCTCGACAGCCCTGTCCGGCCGTCCGGTCAGGAGTGCCCGGCACGGGCCCGGGCAGGCGGAAGCGGGGGGCGGCCGGGTGCGGCGGCTACCCGCCGCGGGACCTCAGCAGGGTTCGGTGCCGGAGACGGGCAGGAGCTTGTTCAGCATGACCGCGCACCGGCGCAGCTCGTCGGCGTCGAGCATGTCCAGGAACTGGGCGCGGACACCGCGCAGATAGGTGGGGCCGGCCTCGGCCAGGAGCGCGGCGCCCGCGTCGGTGAGCACCGCGAACAGGCCGCGCGCGTCACTGGTGCACGCCTCGCGCTCGACCAGGCCGTCACGCTGGAGGCGGTCGATGAGCCGGGTCAGGCCGCTGCGCGAGAGCAGCACCCGGTCCGCCAGGTCGTTCATCCTCAGCCGCCGCTCGGGCGCCTCGAAGAGCTGCAGGAGGACCTCGTAGGAGGCCAGGGACAGATCGTGCTCGACCAGCAGGTCGGCTTCCAGCACTCGGGCGATGCGGACCTGTGCTCGCTGGAGCATGCGCCAGAGCATCAGCTCCTCCGAGCTGAAGCTCTCCGTGGACTCGCCCGCCGTGAGGGTCACCCAGTAACCTTAGAACGTTGCACGCGCATCTACACAGCGAATTGTCCGAATCCGGCGACCAGAACCGGAGCCGGAATTCCTGCCGACGTTCCGTGGTTCATACCATTGGACTCACGACGCCGACCGTTCCCTGACGGGATCGGGCCTCTCGCCAAGCCATACGAGCGCCGCGACGGGCAACTCCTGCCCTTGAGACGCCTCATCGATAACAGACAAGGAGGGACGGCATCCTCCGTCACCCCCGGGTGACGCCGCGCTGCCGACACTTCGATGGCACCTACCCCGGAACTGGTGATGGCCGCTCTCGCGACCGTCAACGACCCTGAGATCCGTCGGCCGATCACCGAGCTGGAAATGGTCAAGAGCGTCGACATCTCCCCCCAGGGGGCGGTACGTGTCGCGATCTTCCTCACCGTGTCCGGCTGCCCCATGAAGGACACCATCACCCGAGACGTCACCGCCGCGGTCTCCAAGATCGACGGAGTGACCGGCGTCTCCGTCGAGATGGACGTCATGAGCCCCGAGCAGCGCAAGGCGCTGCAGAGCAAGCTGCGCGGCAACAAGGGCCCCGAGAAGGAGATCCCCTTCGCCCAGCCCGGCTCGCTGACCCGGGTCTTCGCCGTCGCCTCCGGCAAGGGCGGTGTCGGCAAGTCGTCGGTCACCGTCAACCTGGCCGCCGCGATGGCCGCGAGCGGTCTCAAGGTCGGCGTCGTCGACGCCGACATCTACGGCCACAGCATCCCTCGCATGCTGGGCACCTCCGAGCGCCCCACCAAGGTCGAGGACATGATCATGCCGCCGGTGGCGCATGACATCAAGGTCATCTCGGTCGGCATGTTCAAGCCGGAGGGCAACACCCCCGTCGTGTGGCGCGGTCCCATGCTCGACCGGGCCCTGCACCAGTTCCTCGCCGACGTCTACTGGGGCGACCTGGACGTGCTGCTGATGGACCTGCCCCCGGGCACCGGTGACATCGCGATCTCCGTGGCGCAGCGGATGCCCTCCGCGGAGCTCCTGGTGGTGACCACCCCGCAGCAGGCCGCCGCCGAGGTCGCCGAGCGGGCCGGATCGATCGCCGTCCAGACCCACCAGCAGATCGCCGGTGTCATCGAGAACATGTCGTGGCTGCCCTGCCCGCACTGCGACGAGCGGGTCTCGGTCTTCGGCGAGGGCGGCGGCCAGACCGTGGCCGACGCGCTCACCCGCACCCTCGGCGCCCGCGTGCCGCTCCTCGGCCAGGTGCCGATCGACATGCGCCTGCGCGAGGGCGGCGACGAGGGCAAGCCGCTCGTGCTGACCGACCCGGACGCCCCGGCCGCGGCCGAGCTGATCCGCATCGCCGGCTCCCTCAGCAAGAAGTCGACCAGCCTCAAGGGCCTCCAGCTCGGCATCTCGCCCACCCGGCGCGGCTGAACGGCACCCGCTCCGACACGACGACGGCGGCGTCCCCCTGTGGGGGGCGCCGCCGTCGTCCGTCCCGGGAGGGACTCAGGTCGCCTCGGAGTCGTACGGAGGGATCTCGCCGTAACCCAGCTCGCCGCCCGCCGGGTAGGAGGAGGCGGGTTCGGCGGTGGCGGTGGCCGGGGTGGAGTTCCAGTCGTCCTCAAGATCAGCGGTGAGGTGCTTGCGGACGAAGTTCTTCGGATTCAGGTCGGACGGGTCGAAGTCGGCGAACTCCGGCCCCAGCCCGGTCCGCAGGTCGTCTCTCGCGTTGTTGGCCATCCTGCGCAGGTTGCGCAACGTCTTGCCCGCCTGGGCGGCGGCCTGGGGCAGTTTCTCCGGACCGAACACCAGGAGGGCGATGACCACCAGCGCCACGATCTCAGGCCAGCCGAGTCCGAACACGGTGATCTCCTACCGGGAAGAGGCCATGGGCACCTCTCCGGCCACATACCGGAGAGGTTCCAGACTAATACCGCCGAGCGTGAGCACGCGCCCCCGCCCGGCGGCTCAGGACGGCTCGGGTGCGGGCTGGTCCGGCGCGGTGCCGACGGTCACGGTCGCGGTGTTCTCCTGACCGCCGCGCTGGTACTTGACCGAGAGTTTCTCACCGGGAGCCCTGTTGCGGACCAGCGCGATCAGCTCGTTGCCGTCCTGCAGCACGATGCCGTCGACCTCCAGGATGACGTCGCCCGGCTTGAGGCCCGCCTGGGCGGCGGGGCCGTTCGGCTCGATCGGCTGGCCACCCTGCTTGGCCTCGGTCGCGATGCGCACCCCGACGCCCTGGTAGGTCGGGTCGATGGCGACACCGATCCGCGACTTCTTGGCCTTGCCCGTGGTGATCAGCTCCTGGGCGACGCGGCGGGCGTGGTTCACCGGGATGGCGAAACCGAGGCCGATGCTGCCGCTCTGGCCGCCGACCGACCTGCCGAGAGTGGCGATCGCCGAGTTGACGCCGATCACCTCGCCGTTGCCGTTGACCAGCGGTCCCCCGGAGTTGCCCGGGTTGATGGCCGCGTCGGTCTGGACCGCGCTGAGCCAGGTGGTCTCGGAGTTGTTCTCCTCACCCGCCTGAACGGGGCGGTTGAGCGAGCTGACGATGCCGGAGGTGACGGTGCCGGTCAGGCCCAGCGGGGAGCCGATGGCGATGACCGGGTCGCCCACGACCACGTTGTCGGAGTTGCCGAGGGTGATCTCCGGGGCGCCGAAGGTCTCCGCCGGCTTGACCACTGCCAGGTCGGACTCGGGGTCGCGGCCGACGACGACGGCGGAGGTGGACTTGCGGTTGTTGAACTGGATCTGGATCCGGCCGCTCGGATCGGCGCCGGCGACCACGTGGTTGTTGGTCACCACATAGCCGCCCTTGATCAGGAAGCCGGAACCGGTGTTGGAACTCGTCCCGCCCTCGACCGCCAGCGAGACCACGCTGGGCAGCACCTTCGAGGCCACGCCCGCCACCGAGTCCGGGGGCCGGGCGTTGGAACCGGTCGGCGCGTTCCCCAGGCTGTAGGAGGGGTCGCGTCCCGAGCCGGTCGGCTTGGTGAGGAGATAGGTGCCGACGCTGCCGAGCAGCGAGGCGAGCAACGCGATCACCACGGCGAGGACGACCAGCGTGGCCGTGCGCGGCCCGCGGACCGCCGCGGACGCCGGGCCGCCGAAGCTCCCCGCCAGCCCCGGGCCGCCGGGAGGCGGCGCCCAGCCGGGCCCCAGGCCGAACGCCTGGGTGGGCGGCGGTGGCGGCGGAGCCTGGTGGGCGGCGAAGACCGCCGTGTCGTACCTGGGCCGGCCGGAGGGGTCGCCCCAGCTCTCCGCGTAGCCCTGTCCCTGGACGCCCTCGCCCGCCGGCGGCTCCCCGTCGTCGTGACGGAACAGCTCGGGTTGCCCCTGCCGGCCACCCCACCGGCCACGACCTGGCGGGGCGCCCAACTGGCTCCAGCCGTCGTTGTCCGGCTGCTCGGCCTGGGACGGCGCCCCCTCTCCGGCGGGCAGGAACTCGGGGCGCGAGAACTCGGGGCCGGAGGAGTCTGCGTGGCGGGACTCCGGAGCGCCGTGACCACCGTCGGTGAAGTCCGACGGCGTACGCCCCGCAGCATCGTGCGCCCCGTGGCCGGTACGGGCCTCGTCGGTCATCGAATACTCACTACTCCTTGCCTCGCAGATGCCCACTCACCGGGTCAACCCGGCAATCTTCCCCCGAGTGGCATACGAGATGTGTAAAACACGCGTCAACCGAAGGGATTGACCCACGAGAGCAGGCGACTCGCACCTCGGCCGAGCCTCGTCCAGAGATCCGGAACATGCTCGTGCGGTAGGGCCGCGACAGCCGTGTCGACCATGTCGGCCGGCGCGTCCGCGAAGACTGTATAGACATGCCCCCCACTCGCCCAGATCATCTCCTGCCCAACCGGGCCTCGAATCCAGATCGTATGCCCGCTGCGCCGTTCCGCATGCCAACCCTGGAGATGATCCTCATCAAGCACTCCGGGCTGCACAAAAACCGACACAACTGATAACCCATCTGAATACCCCAAATATAAGTATCCAGCGGGGGCTCTTCGCGCGGCGAACAACTCCAGGCGGCCCGGCAGGGCACGGGGAATACGCCAGCCCGCGGCCAGCAGGCGGGGCATCTCCACGAGGTCGAGGCCCCCGGTGGCCAGCGGCGGCACCGTGGGCACCGCCCCCTTGGCCACCGGGTCGAGGGCCAGATCGACGAAGGCTCCGACGTTGACGACCCGGCCCCTCGCGTCCATGAGCTCGCGGCGCAGCACCGGCCCGGCGGCCTTGTCGATCCAGTAGCGGGCGGCGACCGTGCCGTCCCCGCGCAGCACGTTCACCAGACGGGCGGGGCGCCCGCAGGCGTGCCCCTCCCCGGCGGCCACCACCCGGTAGTTCCGGGCCAGCACCTCGAGCATCGTCTCCGACGGGCTGGACATGCCCCCGGCGGGGGTGCCTGGATCGGCGCTCCGCACGGAGCCCGAGGGCTCGGCATGCACCGTCATCCCCTTTCCGGGGACGTTGCGCACCTCCAGCACCGCGGAGGTGGAGCCGGAGGCCCCCCATACCGTGACGTACTGGGTGCCTGAGTATCCACGGGCCCGGCCCGCGACCGCCGCCTCACGGAGCAGGTGCAGGCCGGTGTCCTCGTTCTCCGCCTCGTCCGGCGGTATGGCGTGCGAGGTCCTGACCGCGTGTGCCGTACCGCCCGTCACCAGCCCCAGCAACATGACAGCCACCAGGATGATCGTGGCGGGCAGCCGGATCACGGAGTGGGTGAGAAGGTGGGCGTCGCCGATCCGCCGTAGGGTGCCGTGTTCCTGTGCTGGTTGGCGAACATGTCGACCGGCGGCACGACACGCGGATTGGGGTCGGCCCCGCCTACCACGAACAGTGTGCCGATCGCCACGGCCGCCGAGGCGACACCCACCGCGACGTAACCCGCTCTCCGGGTGCGGCGAGGTCCTTGGGCCCGGCTCCTGGGACGGTTGTCCGGGGGAGCGACGCTGTACATGCTCGGAATAGGTGCTCCGCCGAAGGTGCGCGAGGCCGGAAAGGGGCGCTCACGCGGGGGCAACGGGCCGCCGGGCTCCGCCATCCGCAGCAGGGACATCGTCAGGTCGGTCGGCATCGCGGGCCCGTCGAGGGACCGCAACCGGCTCTTCAGCGCTCGCACGGCGTCGACCTCGGCCCGGCAGTCGGCGCAGAAGGCCAGATGCGACAGGGCCCGGTCGCGCTCGTGGTGATTCAGCTCACCGTCCACCAGTGCGGAAACACGCTCTCCTAGATGACTCATGCGCACTCCTTGCCAAGTGGCTCGTCGTGACATTCGTCATGACTGTGATTTCTCATGCGAATTCCTCCCCGTGAGTAACGCTCGGGGGGAATAGATCGTTCCGCGGCGCGCGATGCTCAAGCGCCTCACGCAACTGCGCCCGTCCACGGTGGATCCGGCTCCGAACCGTGCCGAGCTTCACACCCAGCGTCGCCGCGATCTCCTCGTAGGACAGCCCCTCGATGTCACACAGAACGACGGCCGCGCGGAACTCGGGCGCGAGCGCGTCGAGTGCCGCCTGGATGTCGGGCTCCAGATGGGTGTCGTCGTACACCTGTGCGGGAGAAGGCTCGCGCCCGCGCAGCCGCTCGGCGGCGTCGTCGGCGAGCCCCTCGAACCTGATGCGCTGCTTGCGCCGCGCCATGTCGAGGAACAGGTTGGTGGTGATGCGGTGCAGCCAGCCCTCGAAAGTGCCTGGCGTGTAGTTCGACAAGGACCTGAAGACCCGGACGAAGACCTCCTGTGTGAGATCTTCCGCATCGTGCACGTTGCCGGTCAGCCGATAGGCCAGCCGATACACTCGTGCCGAGTGCGCCCGGACCACCTCCTCCCAGGTAGGAGGCGTCCAATCAGACACTGGAGCTTCTGCCTGGTGGTCAGGCTCGTCCACCAGCACTCCTCTCTCCGGGACCACCGCTATCGCCATAGTGCCTGGTTTCGTCCCTTCGTGCGCACTGACTACCTTCAGGACCGGCAAAGGCCGCTTAAACCGTGCAACGCACCGGGGACGACATGAGTTCCCGATCGGGCCTGCCTCCCTTAGGCTGCGACCCAGCGCCTATATGACTGTGTACGGAGAAAGCGGGAGGAGAGGCCGATGGCAGAGACGCCGACAAGTCCGTTGGAGGCCACTCTGGCCTATGCCGATGACTTCCACAGGGAGGACGACATCCTGCTGGCCGCGCGCATGCGCGGAGCCGAGGTGGGAGCGCCCCCGATCCGGCCCGGCGGCGGCGCCGCTCTCTGCTTCCTCGCCACCGCCATCAACGCCCGTGCCGTCGTGGAGATCGGCACCGGCTGCGGGGTGTCAGGCCTGTGGCTGCTCCGCGGCATGCGCCAGGACGGCACGCTCACCAGCGTGGACGTGGAACCGGAGCACCAGCGACTGGCCAGGCAGAGCTTCGCCCAGGCCGGATTCTCCGGGGGCCGGACCCGCCTGATCACCGGCCGCGCCCTCGACGTGCTCCCCCGGCTGTCCGACGGCGGCTACGACCTGGTCTTCTGCGACGGCGCCATGCACGAGTACGCCGACTACCTGGCCGAGTCCGTCCGGTTGCTCCGGATCGGCGGCATCGTCGTCTTCGACAACGCCCTCTGGGGCAACCGGGTGGCCGACCCCGTACAGCGGGACCCCGACACGGTCTCCATCAGGGAGCTCGGCAAGCTCGTCCGCTCCGACGAGCGGCTCCGCCCGCTGATGATGCCTCTCGGAGACGGCATCCTGGCGGCCGTCAAGCTCTCCGACTGACGGCCGCCACCCGGCCGGGGGCGGGACGACGACACCGTCCCGCCCGCCGCGCGATCACCGCTCCTGGAGCCCCGCCAGCCATTCGAGCAGCAGGCGCACGCCGTATCCGGTGGCTCCCTTGCTGAAGAGCCCCTCGTCCGCGCCGCTACGGCCGACGCCGGCGATGTCCAGGTGTGCCCAGGGCCGCCCGCCGGTGAACTCGCGCAGGAACAGCGCCGCGGTGACGGAACCCGCGCCGTAGGTCGATCCGGCCTCGATGTTGGTCAGGTCGGCCACCGACGAGTCGAGCGCGGGAAGGTAGTCCTCGATCAGCGGCATCCGCCAGAGCCGCTCCCCACTGGCCTCCCCCGCCTCGACCAGCGCGCCGGCCAGCGCGTCCTCGGAGGTGAAGACCGCGCCGAGATTCTTGCCCAGGGCCACACTGATCGCCCCGGTCAGCGTGGCGACGTCGACCACGACGTCCGGGTCCAGCTCCGCGTCGGCGTAGGCCAGCGCGTCGGCCAGCACCAGGCGGCCCTCGGCGTCGGTGTTGAGCACCTCCACGGTCCGGCCGCCGTACTGTGTGATCACGTCCGAGGGGCGCTGGGCCGAACCGGAGAAGGAGTTCTCGGCGGCGGCGACCAGGCCGGTGACCCGGATCGGCACGCCGAGCGAGGCCAGCGCGCCCAGGACCGCGATGACCACCGCTCCGCCGGCCATGTCGGTCTTCATGAACACCATGCCGGCGGTCGGCTTGAGCGACAGGCCGCCGGTGTCGTACGTGATGCCCTTGCCGACCAGGACCACGTGGCGCGTCGCGCCCTCGGGCCGGTAGGAGAGCTGGATCAGCCGGGGCGGGTTCACCGACCCCTTCCCGACGGCGAGGATGCCGCCGAAGCCGCCGGCGCGCAGCTCCCGCTCGTCCCACACCCGCACGGCGACGCCCTGCTCGGCGGCGCGCTCGGCGAGCCAGGCCGGTGACTTCACCGAGGACGGGGTGTTGGCCAGGTCCCTGGCGAGCGCGACGGCCCCGGCGATCACCTCCGCGCCTGCGACCTCCGCCTCGACCTCGTCTCCGACGAATTCGAGCGTCGTCACGGGGGACTTCGCCTCGCCGACCCTGAAGGTGTACGTGGCCAGCAGCGCGCCCTCCACGAAGGCCGCCACCGGCCCGCCGGGCAGCACGATCCTGACGGCGTCCTTGCCCTTACCGCGCCGCGCCACCGCCGCACCGGCCTTGCGCAGGGCCGTCGCCGACCCGTCCCCGACTCCGTAGAGGAGCACCCGGCCCACGGCGTCGCCGTTCGCGACGGGGACCTCGACGATCTCACCCGCCTCGCCCTTGGCCTGGTAGTGGGCGAGCAACGCGGCCACGGGCACCGGCAACTCGATCTCGGGCGCGAGATCCTCGGCGAAGGGGACGGCGAGCAACTCGGCGTCCTCCCCGACGATCAGCCCTTGGGCATAGGGCACGCGGGGTAGGAGCAGACAGGGGGAGATGGGCATGGATGACTCCAGTCGTCAGGCCCGGCAGGAGAGAGAAGCCGGGGAGAACACCGCGGCCCTGGCGCGAGCCGCCGCAAGGCGGTCCGACGGCCAGGGCCGTGTTCATCGTCGGTCGCGCGGGCCATCGCAGGTGTCATGCTCCCCGAGCAAGCTCAAATAGGGCCCGGCTCCGCCACTTTGTCTTAGATCGGTATCAACCGACGATCTTCTTCAGTTCCTCACCAAGAGCACTTGCCTCGTCCGCGGAGAGCTCAACGACGAGACGGCCGCCCCCCTCCAGAGGAACCCGCATGACGATCCCCCTGCCTTCCTTGACGACCTCCAGCGGACCATCACCGGTCCTCGGCTTCATAGCCGCCATGCGTGTATCCCTTCCTGCTTCGGGCTCCGGATCTCCGACTGACCCGAGGGTGGCCGACGCATTCACGTCTTCTGTGATGTCCTATTATCCCGCCTCCGCACGGAGAATGGGAACGATCAGTCTCAGCGTCGGCTCATCCGGCGATCAAGACCGTTGTCCGAGACCCCCCGGACGGCCAAACTTGTCCTCGTGAACGCCCGCGCCGCGCTCTTCGATCTGTACGGGGACCACCTCGGATCCCGAGGCGGCCATGCGTCCGTGGCCGCCCTCGTCCGCCTGCTCGCCCCGCTGGACATCGCCGCTCCGGCCGTGCGCACCGCCATCTCGCGGATGGTACGGCAAGGCTGGCTGGCGCCCGCCCGGTTGCCCGGAGGCCCCGGCTACGAGGTCACCCCCAAGTGCGTGCACCGCCTCGACGAAGCCGCGCTGAGAATTTACCGAGTTGGGACGATCACCTGGGACGGCCGATGGCACATCCTGGTGCTGGAGCCCGTGCGCGAGCGGTCCAGAAGGGAGCGCCTCCGGGCCGAGCTCTCCTTCATCGGGTACGCGCCCCTGTCCGAGACCACCTGGATCGGGCTCCGGCCCTCCTCCGAGCTGGAGGCGATCCTCAGCCGCGAGGGCGTCGGCGCCGAACGGTTCGACGCGGTGCTCGACGGCGACCCCGCGGCACTGGCCGCCAGGACATGGGACCTGGACGGCATCGGCGCCGCCTACCGGAGATGGCTGGCCCAGGCGACGGACCTGATCGGCGAGCTGCCCGGCGACGCGAGCGACGCCCGGGTGTTCGCCGTCCGCAGCAGGCTGCTGCACGGCTGGCGCAACTTCCTGTTCCACGACCCCGGGCTCCCGGCCGAGCTCCTGCCGGAAGGCTGGCCGGGGGAGCAGGCCAGAATCTACTTCGAACACGAGGCCGGACGGCTGCTCCCAGCCGCCGCCGCCTTCGTCGACCGCCACCTCGGCGAGCCGTAGCACGCGGAGCCGAGAAGCCCGAAGGAGCCCTTGTTGAACGACGTTCTCTACTCCGTCGACGACGCCGTCGCCACCATCGTCATCAACCGGCCGGAGGCGATGAACTCGCTGACCTCCCGGGCGAAGACCGCCCTGCTTGAGGCGGTGACCGCGGCGTCGCAGGAGCGTGCCGTGCGGGCGGTGCTGCTGACCGGGACGGGGCGGGCGTTCTGTGCCGGCCAGGACCTGGGCGAGCACGCCGCGAACCTGGAGGCCGGCCGGGGCCTGGACAACACGGTACGTACGCAGTACAACCCGATCGTCCGCACGATCACCGAGATGGACAAGCCGGTCGTCGCGGCGGTGAACGGCGTCGCCGCGGGCGCGGGCGCCGCACTGGCCTTCGCCTGCGACCTGCGAATCGCCTCGGAGAAGGCCAGATTCGCGATGGCCTTCTCCGGCATCGCCCTGGCCCCGGACTCGGGTGCCTCCTGGACCCTGCAGCGCCTGGTCGGAGCGGGCCGCGCTGCGGAGCTGCTACTGCTCGGCGAGCCCGTCGGCTCGGCCCGCGCGCTCGAACTCGGGATCGTCTCCCAGGTCGTCCCCGCCGACGAACTGGACACCGCCGCCCACGCACTGGCAGTACGGCTGGCACAGGGGCCCACGAGCGCCTACACGGCCACCAAGCGCGCCCTGCGGTTCGCCTCGACCAGTTCGCTGGCCGAGGCCCTGGAGCTGGAAGCCGACCTCCAGGACGCCTGCGCCGGGACCGACGACCACCTGAACGCGACCCGCGCCTTCCTCGCCAAGGAGCGCCCGGTCTTCCAGGGCCGCTGACGGCCTGCCGGCGGTTTCCGCCGGGAACCCGGCCCGGCCGCCGCGTACCCGCTCCCTGCCGCGCGGGCGGCGGGGCGTCCGCGCACGGCTCCCCCTCGCCCGCGGGAGGGAGACCGTCAGGCCCGGCGTGTCCAGCAGTCGGCCAGGTGGTCGTTGACGAGGCCGATGGCCTGCATCAGCGCGTAGGCGGTGGTCGGGCCGACGAAACGGAAACCGTGTGACTTGAGCTCCTTGGCCAGCGCCTTGGAGCCGGGGGTCTGGGCGGGCAGGTCCGCCGGGGTCTTCGGGACCGGCGAGCCGGGGTCCGCGTGACTCCAGACAAGGTCGGACAGGCCGATGCCGAGCGCGGCCCTCGCGTTGGCGATCGTCGCCTCGATCTTGGCCCGGTTCCTGACGATGCCCGCGTCGGCGAGCAGGCGTTCGACGTCCTGCTCGCCGAAGGCGGCCACGGCCGGGATGGAGAACCCCTCGAAGGCGGCACGGAAGTTCTCCCGCTTGCGCAGGATGGTGATCCAGGACAGGCCGGACTGGAACGCCTCCAGCGTGATCCGCTCGAACACCCGGTCGTCGCCGGTGACCGGGCGGCCCCACTCCTCGTCGTGGTAGGCGATGTAGTCGGGGGCCGCGCTCACCCACCCGCAGCGCACGAGCTCCACGGGTGCCGCGGGCACCACGGGTCGCGAGGTCTCGGTCAACGGGACTCCTCCTTCTTGTCCGTCCCCGGCCGCTCACCGAGGTGGACGCCGACGGCGTCGGAGGACGGCTCCGGCGAAACCCCGGAAGGGGACGAGGAGTCCGGCACCCGGGACGGCTCGGACGGCGAGGAGACCCGCGACGCGCCAGGCGGCTCCTCCGCCACGGAACTCCCATCCGCCACGGAGGGCCCGCCGGCCTCCTGCGGCCCGTGCCCGCCCCGTGGAACGGCCGGTGACCCGCCGGAATCCCCCTCGTCGTGCACGAGGTCCGGCACGAGGTCCGGCACGGGCTCGGCCGGGTCGGGAAGCCGGGGCGGCACCTCGCGCTCGGTGAGCGAAACGGCGGACGAGCCGTCGGCACGCTCCTTGTCCGCCGCGGGCCTGCCGTGGCCGGAGAGCTCGTACGGCGCCTCAAGCTCGCGCAGGGTGGCGGGCAGGCCGCCTTTGAGCTCGTGGCGGGCCTGGAGCCGGCCGGCGAGCAGCTCGGCCACCCGCTGCTCCAGCACGGCGATCCTGGTGTCACGCTCGCTCAGGGCTCCGGCGACCCGGTTCAGCGCCTCGTCCACGCTCTGGGTGTGATAGCCGACGAGGCTCACCGGGAGCTGGAGCGCCATGAAGTCGACGGCACCGAGCTGGCCGCCCTTGGGCAGGTCCAGCGGAGGCACGTCGGGGGCGAACTCGCTCAGCTCACCCCCTCGGCCCATGGCGACCACCGTGACACTGGCGACGACGGCTACGGCAGCGAGGGCTAATACGACCAGCACATACGAATCGTGCCACAACTCCGCTGACCTAGGATCGGGTCGTGACTCCTCCGCTCCCTGAAGAGAGCAGCCTCCCGCCCGCCTCCGCCGAGGCGGGCGACGACCGGGCCCCGGCCTCTCCGAGCGGGCGGACCGGGACGGTCCCCCTCGTGCTCGGCCCCGGCGATCCTGGCGAACCCGGCTGGGTCGAGGCCCACTCGATCGGGGAGGTCGAGGAGCTCGTCCGCGCCGGGCACACCGTGGTCGTCACCCCCGCCAGGCTGGCCGCCGGCGGGCAGGCCGGGAAGGCCGGAGACGAGAGGGACGCCGAGGCCGCGGAACTCACCGCGGCCTCGATCTGCGCCTGGGCGGGTGCCCGCGTGTTCCGTACGGATCGCCGGGAACAGGTGCGGCTCGCGGTCGAGATGACCGACTCCCTCGCCGGGCGACGTCCACCCGCGCTAACCCGCCGTGGCCTCGCCTAGTTCCTCGGCACTCGGTTCCAGGTGCCTGGTCGACTTCTCCAGCAGCCGGAACGCCTCGTCGACCGTGGCGGTCCAGGAGATGGCGTCGAAGACGTTCGGCCGGGTGAAGCCCGCCTCCTGCATGCCCTCGACCAGGTCCCGCAGCGGCCGGTAGATGCCCCACGGGTCGAGGACCACCAGGGGCTTGTCGTGCAGGCCCAGCGTGCGGGACGTCCAGATCTCGAACAGCTCCTCCAGCGTTCCGATGCCGCCCGGCAACACCAGGAAGGCGTCGGAGCGGGCGTCCATGACCCCCTTGCGCTCGCGCATGTCGCCGGTGATCACCAACTCGTCGGCGTGCTCGTCCGCGAGCTCGATGTCCACCAGTGACTGGGGGATCACGCCCACGGTGCGGGCGCCCCCCGCACGGGCCGCTCGGGCGATCGCGCCCATGCAGGAGACCCTGGCCCCTCCGCTCACCAGGTCGTGCCCGCGCCTGGCGAGCTCCGCGCCGACCTCCTCGGCCAGCTCCTGGTACTTCTTGTCGATTCTCTGACTAGACGCGAGGAATACACATATGAACACGCCCCGACCTTATTCGGCTTCGCCGACCGGGGTCATGGGCTTCTCCGCCCGTCCCTGGTGCGGTCGGCCCTGGTGCGGTCGGCCTCCACGATGATCCGGACCGCCTCGTCCACGTCGTCGGTGACGTGGATGAGATCCGCGTCCCGGGCGGAGATCTTGCCGGTCCGCGCGAGGGTGTTCCTGATCCAGCCGATCAGGTCGCCCCAGAACTCGGTGCCCATCAGCACCACGGGGAAGGAGGTGACCTTCCCCGTCTGGACCAGGGTGAGCGCCTCGAACAGCTCGTCCAGGGTGCCGAACCCGCCGGGCAGCGTGATGAAGCCGCAGGAGTACTTCACGAACATGGTCTTGCGCACGAAGAAGTAGCGGAACTCGATGCCGAGGTCGACGTACTCGTTCATGCTCTGCTCGAAGGGCAGCTCGATGCCCAGGCCGACCGAGACACCGCCGGACTCCGCCGCCCCCTTGTTGGCGGCCTCCATGCAGCCGGGGCCGCCACCGGTGATCACGGCGTAGCCCGCCTCGGAGAGCCTCTTGCCCAGCTCGATCCCCATCTCGTACTCGGGGCTGCCCGCGGGGGTACGCGCGGATCCGAACACGGTCACCGCCTGGGGCAGCTCGGCGAGCTGGCCGAAGCCCTCCACGAACTCGGCCTGGATCCGCATCACCCGCCAGGGGTCCATGTGCAGCCAGTCGGCCGGCCCTCTCCTGTCGAGAAGCCGCTGATCGTAGGTGGAGTCGGAGACGAGGTCACCGCGGACCACCGCGGCTCCCTGGCGGCGTTCAGGACGTGTTTTCCTCATGCGGGACACCGTAGTGCCGCCCCGGAAAAATCTTGAAAAATCTCCATGAAAACATGGAACCGAATTTTGACGGGAGCGCGTCTAACTGCCGAGGGTGCTGCTCGGGACTGAAAGTGGCTTTCCCCGCCAAATGGCCGGCGAGGAAAGCCACTTTCATTTGCGCCGCACATCGCTCCGGCCCCTCACGGGGTAACCGCCCACGTCAGGGTGGAGTGGATCACACTCGCCGGATGCCCCACCCCACCGTGAACGGCACGCCCGGCCGGGTGGGCCCGGCCTTTCACGACAGCCAGCCGAGCATTCCGCGCTCGCAGTCGGCGATCTTCTTCAGTGAGACGAACTCCCCCTGCTGGTGCGCCATATTCGGGTCTCCGGGGCCGTAGTTGACGGCGGGCACCCCGAGACCGGCGAAGAGCGAGACGTCGGTCCAGCCGAGCTTGGCCCTCGGCGTTCCGCCCACGGCGTCGACGAAGGCCGCCGCCACCGGATGGGTCAGGCCGGGCCGCGCGGCGGCCGCGCCGTCGGTGAAGCGGACCTCGTACCCCTCGAACACCTCGCTCACGTGGGCCTGCGCCTCCTCCAGCGACAGGTCGGGGGCGAAACGGTAGTTCACCGTCACCACGCACTCGTCCGGGATCACGTTGCCCGCGACGCCACCGCCGATGCCCACCGCGTTCAGGCCCTCGTGGTACTCCAGCCCGTCGACGACGGGCAGCCTCGCCTCGTAGGCGTTCAGGATCGCGAGCACCGGCTGGGCGGCGTGGATCGCGTTGACCCCGAACCAGGACCTGGCGCTGTGCGCCCGCTTGCCCCGGGTGACGATCTGGGCCCTGAGCGTGCCCTGGCAGCCGCCCTCGATCGCGCCGTCGGTGGGTTCCATGAGCACCGCGAAGTCCCCCGCGAGCCAGTCGGGGTGCCTGCGGCTGAGCCTGAGCAGGCCGTTGCGCTCGGCCTCGATCTCCTCGCAGTCGTAGAAGACGTAGGTCACGTCCCTGCTGGGTTCCGGGAGGGCCGCTGCCAGCTTCAGGGCGACCGCGACGCCGGACTTCATGTCCGAGGTGCCGCAGCCGTAGAGCAGGTCGCCCTCGACCCGGCTGGGCAGGTTGCCGGCGACGGGGACGGTGTCCAGGTGCCCGGCGATCACCACCCGCTCACCGCGGCCCAGCCGGGTACGGGCCACGACCGACTCGCCGTCGCGCTCGACCGTCAGATGCGGGAGAAGCCGGAGGGCCTCCTCCACGGCGTCGGCCAGTGCCTTCTCGTCACCGCTGACCGACTCGACGTCCACGATCCGGGCGGTGAGCTCCCCGACATCCTGGGTGAGATCCAGACGCGTACTCATGCCCGCGACCCTAGTGCCCGCGCGGGAACCGGACGAGCCCGCCCCCGCCGCCCCGTCCGCGTCCGTACGGCATCCGGTCGAGTCCGGCGTGGGGCCGGGCGCCCCCCTGTCGAGCAGGCCGCCTATCCGTGTCCGTGCAGCATCCGGTCGAGTTCGACCTCGCCGGGCCTGCGGCCCTCCTCCAGGCGCTCTAGCACCAGTACGCAGCGCAGGCCGAAGGTGCCACCGGGAAACTCGCGCCGCCGGGTCCCCCCTGCCACCACACACCAGTCCGGGACGCGGCCGCGGCCGAGTTCCTCCCCCGTCCGCACATCGATCACAGGGGTCGAGCCCGACAGGATCGTCCCGGCGCCGACCACGGCGCCCCGGCCCACCCGGGCCCCCTCGGCGATCACCGCACGGTGGCCGATCAGCGCGCCGTCCTCGACGACCGCGGGTGCGGTCCCCGGCGGCTCTCCCCCGGCGCCGGAGCCCTCCTCGCCGTCCTGGCCGCCCGCCGCTCCGACGCCGGCCCCGCCGGCCAGGTGGACGTTCTTGCCGATCTGGGCGCACGAACCGACCGAGACCCAGGTGTCCACGGTGCTGCCCTCGTCCAGGTGGGCGCCGATGTCGACGAACGAGGGCATCAGCACCACGCCTCGCGCCAGGTAGGCGCCCCAGCGGGCGATCGCCCCCGGCACGACGCGTACCCCGTCGACGGAGGTCTTCAGCGGAAGGCGATCATGGTGATGGAAGTCACCCACCTGGGACCTGGCCATGCCGAGCACCCGGAAGGCGAGCTTGACGGCCCGCCGGGCGCGCTCGTCCACGACCACCTCGCCGCTGGGGGAGACCTCCGCCACCCGGGCCTTTCCGCCGTCGAGCATGTCCACCGCGCTCACCACGACGGCGCGGGCCTCGGTGTCCGCGGGGCTCAGCTCGGCCCGGCGCCGCCACAGCTCGTCGACGGCCGCGGGCAACGGGCTGGCATCGCTCTGGATCATGGCCTGGAGCCTAGTGTTCACAGCGTTATCACAGGCTGAGCAATCGCGGGGACCGGTAGGTTCTTGACCGTGCGAGGGCGCTTCTCAAAAGGGGTTATCGCGATCATCGCGATCGTGGTCGTGCTCGTGGTGGCCATCACCGCGGGTCTGTTCACCCTGCTCAAACGGGCGAAACCGTTCGTCGACCTCGGCGAGGGGTGCAGGATCACGACTCCGGAGGGCTCGCTGGACCTGGACATCGCGCAGGCCCAGGTGGCGGCGTCCATCGCGGCCGTGGCGGCCCGCAGGAAGCTGCCCGAGCGGGCCGCCGTGATCGCCTACGCCACCGCCATCCAGGAGTCGAAGCTGGAGAACCTGAGGGGCGGCGACCGCGACTCGGTCGGCGTGTTCCAGCAGCGGCCCTCCCAGGGGTGGGGAAAGCCCAGCCAGCTCATCGATCCCGTCTACGCCTCGGAGAAGTTCTTCGCCGCGCTGGTGAAGGTGAAGGGATACCGGAAGCTGCCGCTCCACGAGGCGGCCCAGGCGGTGCAGCGCTCGGCCGACGGGTCGGCGTACGCCCAGCACGAGGAGGACGGGAAGATCCTCGCCGCGGCGTTCACCGGACGCGTCCCCAGGGCCGTGCACTGCTGGTTCCCCGTTCCCTCGGGTCCCTCGGGCAAGAGCCCGAGCCCCGACACGGGTGCGGCGAAGCGCGAGCTCACCAGGGCACTCGGGGCCGCGTTCGAGGCCCCGTCGCGCAGGCGCGGCTGGCTGGTGGCCGGCTGGTCGATCGCCCACGCCAAGGAGTTCGGGCTGACCAGGATCCGCTACGACGGCCAGTCGTGGGTCTCCGCGAACGGCCACGACGGCTGGCGGGCCGACCCCAAGGTGCCCGCGGGGAAGGTCGAGATATCGCAGTCAACGACCCCTTCCTGAAGGAGGGGGCTTGAGGCGCGGTAACGCGCTTGACCAGCCCCGCGTCGACCGGCCCTGGCCATCAGCGTTGTGATACACGAGGTCGCGGACCCACCGGCGGGTGCTTCCTCAGCCCGCCGCCCTGGAGGTCGAGCCCGCCCCCTGGGTCTCAGCCCTTCTTCTCGATCCTGATCGTGCCGGGGGCCAGGTGCTGGGCGTGCGAGGCTCTCCAGCGCCGGCCCTGCAGGCGTTCGAAGCTGAGCAGGCGGCCGTCGGCCGCCCGGTAGTCGGCGAAGTCGAGCAGGCCCCGCTCGGGCATCGAGGTGACGCCCTCACCGCGGAAGGCCGCGGTGCCACGGTCGATGGGAAGGAAGTCGACCCCCTCGACGCTCAGGGTGGTCTTGGCGGGGATCATGCCCTCGGTGGGCACCTGCGTCCACAGCAGCACCTCCAGGTGCGGCGGCTCGCCGGTCGCCAGGCCGTCGTGCATCTGGATCGAGAGCCACTGGTAGCGGCGGGTGCCGTCGTCGAGGAGGTACTCGGTCCACTGGGTGCCCTGCCACGACAGGTACAGGGCGCCGAGAACGCGGCTGCGCACCCCCTGGCATTCGATCGTGTCGCCGACCTTGATCGTACGGGGGTCGGGATAGTCGATGCCGACATGGCCCATGGCCGGTTGGGGCGGCTGCGCGGCCCCAACCGAGGAGGAGAGGGGTGTCTCGCCGGGAGGCTCGGGGTCGTCGGCCCCCCTGTCCTGACGCGTCGTCGCGAAGAACGCGCCGAGCAACAGGACAAGGGTGACCACACTCAGACCGAGTATCACGGCGACCTCGGGGGTCATGCCGCGCGATCCTACTGGAGGCGGCGCACAGCCGCACTGATGCGTTCGTCACCGGCCGTCACGGCGACCCTGATGTGCCTCTCGCCCGCGGTCCCGTAGAAGTCGCCCGGAGCGACCAGGATCCCGTTGTCGGCCAGCGCGCGAACCTGCTCCCAGCAGCCCGTCCCGTTGGACGCCCACAGGTACAGACCCGCCGTGGAGTGCTCGATCTTCCAGCCGGCCGCCTCCAGGGCGGGCCGGAGCGCCGCGCGGCGGGCGGCGTAGCGGGCCCGTTGCTCCTCGGCGTGCTCGTCGTCGTCCAGGGCGACGGCCATCGCCGCCTGGACCGGCGCGGGCATCATCATGCCGGCGTGCTTGCGTATCTCCAGCAGCCGCTTGATCAGCGCGGGGTCGCCGGCGACGAACCCGGCGCGGTAGCCGGCCAGGTTGGAGCGCTTGGACAGCGAGTGCACCGCCAGCAGGCCCTCGTGCGAGCCGCCGCAGACGTCCGGGTGCAGGATCGAGACCGGCTGCTCCTCCCAGCCCAGCTCGATGTAGCACTCGTCGGAGGCCACGACCGCGCCGTGCTCGCGCGCCCACGAGACGACCTTGCGCAGGTGCTCGGCGGGCAGGACCCTACCCGTCGGATTGGACGGGGAGTTGACCCAGACCAGCGGCACCCGCTCGGGCCCGAGCGCGAGCAGCCCGTCGGCGGCGTACGGCTCGGCGCCCGCGAGGCGGGCTCCCACGTCGTAGGTGGGGTAGGCCAGCTCGGGGAAGATCACTCGTTGTCCCGGCCCGACGCCGAGCAGTGTCGGCAGCCAGGCCACCAGTTCCTTGGAACCGATCAGCGGCAGCACGTTCGCCTGGTCGAGGACCACTCCGTGCCTGCGCCGCAGCCATCCGGCCGCGGCCGAGCGAAGGCGCTCGGAACCGTAGGTCTGCGGGTATCCGGGGCTGTCCGAGGCGTCCGCGAGCGCCTGGCGCACGATGGCGGGCACCGGATCGACGGGGGTGCCCACCGAAAGGTCGACGATCCCGTCGGGGTGCGACGCCGCCAGTTCCTTCAGCGGCGTGAGCCGGTCCCACGGAAAGTCCGGCAGGCCGATCATCGGAGCCTCGCGGACACGTTCGGGTTCTCTGACCGGTTGGAAGTGGCGCTCACTTGATTCAGCCGTCGTCTCTCGCTCTGTCGGATCTGCCGGTGGCACGCACCGGAGGAGCGATCTCGCACCCCTCCGGCACCGGACCCCGTCCTTTGGATCTTTCACCCACCGCGGCCGGTCAGACGGCACCTCGCCGTGTCGTCGTCGGTCGCCGCGGCACGCCGCGGCGACCTCCTTCGCTCCGCGAGGCGGCGGCCGGCCGATCCTCGCCACGGCAAGATCCGCCGGACAGGACCTAGTGGCTCTCGGCCTGCGGGGGCAGAGCCTCGACGACCGGGTGGTCCTTCTCGATCTTGCCGACCTTGGAGGCGCCGCCGGGCGACCCCAGGTCCTCGAAGAAGTCCACGTTCGCCTTGTAGAATTCCTTCCACTGCTCGGGAAGGTCGTCCTCGTAGAAGATGGCCTCCACCGGACAGACGGGTTCGCACGCGCCGCAGTCGACGCATTCGTCGGGGTGGATGTAGAGCATCCGTCCCCCCTCGTAGATGCAATCGACAGGGCACTCCTCGATGCATGCCTTGTCCAGGACGTCCACGCAAGGCTGCGCGATGACGTAGGTCACCTCGGGCTCCTTCTTCTTTACGCACCTAGGCACGACTTCGACCGCGGGTTGCTTAGCCCTAGTATTGCCGGGCCCGCCACGTGTCTGAAACGGGAGGGGGCAAAAGTCGATGGCCCTTGGTTTCGGTGCTCACCTGAATATCACCATAACCCCCTCTGACGTGGGCAAAAGAGTCACCACGCGGAGACGGGTTCCCGAGGGATTCCGGGACGCGGTGGGCGAGTTGGAGTTCTGGCGGGACGGCGTGCTCGGCGTGCGCAAACGGGACGGCACGCTGGTCGAGATCGGCGAGGAGACACTCGCCGCGGCGAAGGTGGTCCAGGAGTCGCGTCCCCCGCGCGCGTGAGGCGCCCGCCGGGGCGTTCGGGTAAGCCGCTCGCCAAGACACGTATAAACCGTCCGGTGGGAAGGGCCGCGCCTGCTCGACCGGAGGAACGACAGCGGAGAGCATTCTCTCCGTGACCGTACGTACCAGCGCCGCAGCCGCCGTGATCCTCACGGCCACGATCGCCGGATGTGGCGCCCCGGCTCCTCAGAACATCCAACTTCCGCCGGTCAACACCCAGGCCGCCTCCATGAAGGAGGGCTTCTCCACGATGGAACGCCTCGTCGAGGCGGCCAAGAAGGAGGGGACCCTCACGGTGATCGCGCTACCGCGCGACTGGGTGAACTACGGCGAGATCATCGACACCTTCGCCGAGGAGTACGGGATCAAGGTCGACCAGTTGGAGCCCGACGCGAACAGCGCCAGGGAGATCGCGGCCATTCCCGCGCTCAAACCCGACGTGTTCGACCTGAGCGTGGACGTCGCCGTGTCCAAGTCCGACCTCTTCGCCCCGTACCGGGTCCAGGGCTGGCAGGACATCCCCGACCATCTCAAGGATCACCGGGGCACCTGGTACGCCGGGTACGGCGGCTACATGTCCATCGGCTACGACCCGAGCAAGGTCGCGGCCCCCGCCTCCTTCTCCGACCTGCTGAAGCCCGGTCACAGCGTCTCGCTGCCCGGCGACCCCCGGGAGGTCTCGGCGGCCTTCAACGGGGTGATGGCCGTCTCGCTCAGGGGCGGCGAGGCGAGGGCGGAGCGGGGCGTCGAGTTCTTCCACCGCCTCAAGGGCGCGGGCAACCTCGCGGCGACCCCCAAGGCGGCCTCGGTCATCGTCGACTGGGACTACCACAACGCCGAGCGGGCGGCCGGCGGCAAGGACTGGAAGGTCGCGATTCCCGGCGACGCCGTGCTCGGCTCGTACTACGTCCAGGCCATCAACAAGCAGGCCCCGCACCCCGCCGCCGCCCGGCTCTGGCAGGAGTTCCTGTTCTCGGACAGGGGCCAGAACCTCTTCCTGAAGGGCTACGCCCGCCCGGTCAGGATGGAGGCCCTCCAGATGCGCGGCACCCTGGACGACGAACTCGCGGCCAAGCTCCCCGCCACCAGCGGCAAACCCGTGATCCTCACCGTCTCGGAGATCGACAGGGCCAGAGCCTACCTTCAGCGCGAGTGGGCCAGAAAGGTGAGATGAGGGTGGGGCTGATGAGACTGATATGTCGTGACTTCCCAGAGGCTCTAAAGTGTCTGGAGAGTACCGATAAGAGACCCTGGCGTCTCAGAATGTGAGCTGATCGTCTTGCGATACGACGCGCCTAGCTTGACGAGGTGGAATGCTCGCGCCTATGACAGCAGCTTTGGGTACGTTTCAGCACATGGCGCCCCCCTGGTCGAGCTACTCGACCCGCAGCCGGGCGAGCGCATCGTGGATCTCGGCTGCGGCACGGGGACGCTGACCGCCGAGATCACCTCCAGGGGCGCGCACGTCCTGGGGATCGACGGATCGCAGGCGATGATCGAAAAAGCCCTGGCGCAGTACCCGGGGCTGGACTTCATAGTCGCCGACGGCCGCGACTTCACGGTGGCCCAGCCCTACGACGCGGTCTTCTCCAACGCGGCCCTGCACTGGATGGGCCAGGAGCCGGACGCGGTGATCACCAGTGTCCGCGAGGCCCTCGCACCCGGCGGACGGTTCGTGGCCGAGATGGGCGGCGCGGGCAACTGCGCCGCGCTGACGGCGGCGCTGTCCACCGCCTGGCGGGAGTACGGGCTCCGTGAGCCCGGCCTGCCGTGGTACTTCCCCACCCCCGCCGAATACGCCACAAGGCTGGAGAAGGGCGGCTTCACGGTCCGCTTACTGGAATACTTCGATCGGCCGACCCCGCTCGACGAGTGCCCCAACGGGGCGGCCGACTGGGTGCGGATGTTCGCCGGTTCGCTGCTCCAGGAAGTGCCGGTGGAGATGGTCGACTCGCTGCTGCACCGGGTGAACGAGCTGGCCGCCCCCGCCCTCCGGCGGGAGACCGGCTGGATGGCCGACTACGTGCGACTGCGGTTCGCGGCTGTACGCCGCTGAACCGACCCGATGCGCCGTAGCGATTTGCCAGACTATGGTCTGTTCCATGAGTCTCGTTCCCCGGCCACACGGAGTGTCTCGGGCGGCTTAAGGGGCTGGTGAAGGGAACGGATGAACTTCTGTCTGAGTGACCTCGTGCCGCCGCTACGCTGGAGCGACGCGGCCACGGTCCCACTTCTGCGCGACCAGCCGGATCTGCCGGACGCCTGGTGGCGGAGCCTGCCGATGGCCCGCGTGCTCGCCGTGCTGCCTCCTGAGCGGCTGGCGGAGATCCTCACCGTGCTCGCCCTGAACCACTGGCCTGCCGCTACCGTGGGCGACGTGCTGCCCGCACTGCACGTCCTGGACCCGGACGAGGCCGACGAGCCCTGTACGGCCATAGCCCTCGACCGCGCGGGATCCTGGCCGGGCCTCCTCGCGCTGACCGGCCACGACCTGCGCGACCAGCCGTTCATCCAGCCGGTCCCGCTGCTGCACGCCCTCTTCACCGCGGTCTTCGCACGCCTGGCGACCCCGCTCCCGGCGACTTCGGCTCCGATGTCTCCGGCCGCTTCCGTCCAGGCGGCTCCGGTTCCGGTGGCTCCGGTCCAGGCGCCCGGCGCGCGGAGCGAACCGGCCCCGGACGAGTCCGATGCCATACCGAATGAGTCTGGAGCCGACCCCGCGCCGGAGACCGGGCCGGGCGTCGTGGCGGAGTCCCCCGCGGAACCCGCCGCCGAACCCGCTTCGGAGCCCGCTTCGGGGCCCACTGCCGAAAGCGCTGCCGAGAGCGCGGAGAGCTCCGTGCCGGAAGCCCTGCCGGTGCCCGAGGCACGTCGTGCGGCGGAGGCTGAGGCTGAGGCTGAGCCCGCCGCCGTCCCCGGGTCGCTCTTCCAGCCGGCTCCGGCGAGGAACGATCCGCCCGTGACCGAGCCGGAGGCTCAGGCCGCCGCGCCCGGCGCCGTGTCCGAAGAGGTCCGGGAGTCCTCCGCCGAGAGCGTGCCCGAGGCCGAGGCGGCCGCCGCCCCGGTCGGGGCGATCGCCGAGACCGGCGACGACCCCGTACCCGCCGCCGCCCCGGATGCGGCGAGCGCCTCCGAGCCGGAGGAGGCCGCGCGGAGCCCGCGGGCCGGGCAGCCCGCGGAGAGCCTGCACGCACTGGTGGACGGTGTCTTCGCCAACGCGGAGGACAAGCGCTGGGCGGTGGCGCAGAACAGGCTGTTCAGCGACACCCCGGCGAGCGCCGAGGCGCTGGCCAAGCTCTTCGCGGTACGGCCGGAGGTCATCTTCGGCATCGAGGTCGACCTGCGCCGGGAACTCGGGGAGTGGATCGCCTCCGACGAGGCCGCCCCGTACCGGGAGCACCTGGAGGAGATGAGAAGGGTGCTCGGCAGGGCGGCGCCCAAGGAGCGGCTGATCAACGCCGCCGAGTGGCACACCCTGGAGCTGCACTCTCTCGACATCCCGGCCTGGCAGTTCGTGCTGGCCACACTCCCCGGTTACCACCTGGTCGACGAGTGGCTGGTGGAGGGCGACATCACCGAACTCCGCCATCGCACCCGCGACATGCTCAGCGACGCCCAGCCGCCGCTGACCATCAACAAGGCCCTCGACATGGTCTCCTCGCTGGGCATCCACCCCGAGGTGTCCAAGGAGTGGCTGGAGAACGTTCCGCAGCTCCGCATCCTCGGCGCGGGCGAACGGCCTCCCCATCGCCCGAGCGGCGCCCCGGCCCTGATCGCGGAGAAGCCGCCCGGCGCGCCTCGGGAGAACGGGGAGCCGGCGAAGGCCCCCTTCCGCCCGCTGAAGGACGTCTCGCTGACCAGGCGCTGCTTCCGCCAGCCCGACGGCCGCTGGTGGCTCCGGATCGACGTCACCTCCGACCACCTGCGGGGCGCCGAGTGCCCGTTGCCCAGCGGGTTCGCCGCCTACCTCGGGATGTCACCCGGTGAGGGCCGCACGGTCAGCAGCGCGGTCGGCGATCTGGTCCTCAGCTGGCATGACAGGCCCGTACTCGAGTCGCTCAGAACGCTCCTGGAGGACGTGGGGGCCAAGGAGGGCAGTCACCTGTTCCTCACCCTCTCCGACGAGGGCGTCCTGCGGGCCAGGCACCTGCCCTCCGCCGGGGGCGAGGGGGAGGCGACGGCCCAGGCGCTGAGACTCGTCGGCTACACCGCCTCGGGCGGCACCCCGGAACAGGCCGGGCGGGTCATCGCCACCCGGGTCGGCATGACGGGCCCCGTGGGCATACCCGACCTTCTCATCCGGCTGCGAGAACGCGGGGACCGCGATCTCCTGTCACTGTTGGCCTAGCTCATGCCCCGCCTCGCCATCTCCCCGGACTTCCCCGTCGAACTCGGCGCCCTGGCCCAGCCGGTGCGCCGGGACGTCGTGGTCTCGGCGCGCAGGTTCCTGCAGAACGTGGCGGGTGCTCCGCACCCCGAGCGGGTCAGGGGGGCCAGGGATCCCCGGGTCGCCACCCTGAGGCTGGCCGACCGGTACCGGGGCGTCGTGGTCAAGCAGCGGGACGTCTACTGGCTGCTGACCGTGCTGCCGGACGCGGAGGCGTGGGCGTACGCCCAGCGCTACCGGTTCGGCGTCAACACCGCGCTGGGCGTGGTCGAGATGTGGGACGCCGAGGCGCTGGACCAGGTGCGGCCCGCGGTGCGCAGGGCGGCCGAGGCGTCCGCGACGCGGCTGTTCTCCGAGATCTGTGACAGCGACCTGGCCGAACTGGGGGTGGACGGCCGGTTCCTGCCGCTGATCAGGCAGATCACCGACCAGCTCACCCTGGAGGCGCTCGAACCGCTGCTGCCCCCCACGCAGTACGAGCCGCTGGCGGCGCTCGCCAGGGGCGAATCGATGGCCGGAGCCTGGCGGGAACTGGAGAACTGCCGCGCCGTCGCCGCGGGACCCGAGCCGATCAACCCCGAGGACTTCGGCGCCGCGCTGCTGCGCAGCCCGGACCGGGCCGTCTTCACGGACCACCCGCGCGAGCTGAACCGCGTGCTCGACGCGCCCGGCTGGTGCGTGTTCCTGCGGCCGCCGCAGCACCGGCTGGCGTACTGGGAGTCCTACCAGCAGCCGACGCTGGTCACCGGTGGCGCGGGCACCGGCAAGACGCTGGTCGCCCTGCACAGGGCGGCCCACCTGGCCAGGCGCGCGAGCGGCCAGATCCTGCTCGTCACCTTCTCCCAGGGGCTGAGCGCCGAACTCGCGGCCAGGCTCGACCTGCTGATCGAGGACGAGACGATCCGCAAGCGGATCGAGGTCGGCAACGTGGACCGGCTGGCCCATCGCATCGTCGCGGAGGCCGAGGGCCGTCCGCCCTCGCTGGTCGGCGCCGCCGAGCTGACGGCGCTCTGGGAGGAGACCGCGACCGGCCACAGCCCGGCGTTCCTGCTGCGCGAGTGGGAGCAGGTGGTGCTGGCGCAGAACCTGCGAACCCTGGAGGAGTACCTGGCCACCCCCCGCTCGGGCCGCGGCGTCGAGCTGTCGGCCGAGGAGCGCGGCGCCGTCTGGGACGCGATCGGGCACGTCACCGGACGGCTGCGGGAACGCGGCAAGCGGACCCTGCTGCAGCTGGCCTCCGAGGCGTCGGTGCTGCTCGGCCAGACCACGGGAGACCTGCTGGAGGAGACGGAGCCCATGCGGGAGCCGTACCGGCACATCGTGGTGGACGAGGCGCAGGACCTGCACCCCGCGCAGTGGCGGCTGCTGCGGGCGGCGGTGCCGCACGCCCGCGACGACCTGTTCATCGTGGGCGACCCGCACCAGCGCATCTTCGACACCAGGGTGACGCTCAGCGCCGTCGGGATCGACGCGATCCAGCAGCGCCTGCAGGTGTCGCACCGGCTCCCGCAGGAGATCCTGTCCTGGGGGGTCCGGCTGCGCGGGGGCGGTCCCGCCGACGGGCTCGTCAACGGTGTGCAGGAGCTTTACGGCTTCCGGAGCACCCGGCACGGGGCCAGGCCGATGGTCCGAGCCTACGATTCACCGCAGGATGAGCTGACGGGGCTGGTGGCACAGGTGGGACAGTGGGTGGATGAGGGCGTGACGCCCGAGGAGATAGCGGTGGCCGCCAGGACCGCCGGCCTCGTGCGTGACGCGCGGACCGCTCTGCGCGAGCTGGGGGTGCGAGTGACGACGCTGCACGGCATGAAGGGACTCGAGTTCCGACGGGTCGCGGTGATCGGCGTGGGCGAGGGAATCGTGCCCGACCCCGACTCGCTGACCCCCGTCGGCGAGGATCCGGCAGCCAGGGCCCACGATCTCCAGCGGGAGCGCGGCCTGCTCTATGTCGCCTGCACCCGGGCACGAGAACTCCTTTACGTATCCCATTCCGGACGGGCAAGTCCCTTCCTTCCCAACTGACCACATAGTCTGAATTGCGGATGTAATCCCCTTTGCCGGTTGGACCTCAATGAACCTCAGCCTGAGCGACATCGCGCCACCTTTGCGCTGGACCTCTCCCGGCCAGGTAGCGCCGATCGCAACCGATCCGCGCCTCCCAGAGGCGTGGTGGCAGGCGCTTCCGCTCGACAGGGCCTGCTCCACCATCGGGACGTCCGAGGTAGCCGGACGCCTGACCGACCTCGCCCTGGCATGCTGGGGTCACCTGATGCTCGGCGACGTCCTCCCCCTGCTCAGGTTCGCCGACCCCGCCTCAAGCGTGCGCACGCCCGAGGGGCTCGGCCGTGAGACGGTGCACAAGCTGTTCACCGGGGTGCTGGAGCGGCTGCTCGAACCGGTCACCGAGGAGAGCATCGCCCAGACCCGCCCCGCAAGGCCCGACCGGCCGCTGCCCGAGCTGATCGACGAGGTCTTCGCCACGCTGGACGAGCGACAGCGGGCCATCGCCAGGGACCGGCTCTACGCCTCCCAGCGGGCCACGCTCGACGACCTGGCCCAGCGATTCTCCGTCACCAGGGAGCGCATCCGGCAGATCGAGCGTGACCTGCGCGACCATGTCGAGACCTGGCTCGCCAAGGACGACGCGGCCCCGCTGATCGGCCACGTGTCCTGGTTGCGGGGCCGGCTGGGCTCCGCCGTGCCCGCCGACGACCTGGCCGCGGCGGTGCCCTGGCACCGCACCGACCTGGCCACGCTGGGCATCCCCTCCTGGCGGTTCGTGAGGACGCTGCTGAGCGGCTACGAGCAGGTGGACGGCTGGCTGGTCGCGGGCGGCGCGGACGAGCTCAGGGAGAAGACCAGGCAGCTGTTCACCGACGGGCCGCGCCCGCTGGACGAGGCCGTCACGCTGGTCAGCCAGCTCGGCATCCGCGAGGACGTGGCCGAACGCTGGCTCATCGCGGTGCCCCAGCTGCGGGTGCTGGAGAACCACGTGGTGCCCTGGCCGCGCAGCGTCAACGACAAGGCCGAGGCGGTGCTCGCGGTGGCCGGCAACCCGCTGACGCCCGAGGAGATCCAGGAACGCATCGGCGAGGACTACAGCCTCGTCGGCATCCGCAACCAGCTCACCGCCGACGACCGGTTCCTGCGGGTCGACCGGAACAAGTACGGGCTGTCGCGCTGGGGTGGCGAGCAGTACCTGGGCATCCGGGAAATGATCGTCAGGGAGATCGAACGCTCCAACGGCGAGGCGTCCGTCAACACGATCGTCACCAACCTCACCGGGCGCTACGACGTGAGCGAGAGTTCGGTCCGCGCGTACGCCGGCGGCCCCGGCTTCGAGCGCACGCAGCGCGGGTGGATCCGGGTGGCCGGAGCCGAGCAGTCCGACTACCAGCCGCGCCGCGACGTCTCGGAGACCCGGCGCTGCTTCCGCAGCCGCGACGGGCGCTGGTGGCACCGGGTGGACGTCAACGCCGAGCATCTGCGCGGCTCAGGCTCCCCGCTGCCGACCGGCTTCGCCGCGCATCTCGGCATGGCCCCCGGCGGCCAGCTGACCGCCTCCACCCCCTCCGGCGACGTGGTGATCAGCTGGCACAACCAGCCGACCATGGGCTCCATCCGCCCCGTCCTGATCGCCACCAACGCCTCCGAGGGTGACCACATCTTCCTGACCGTCTCCGACGGCGGCGAACTGCTGACCCGCTACCTGCCCGCCGCCTCACCGGCACTGCCCGCCCTGAACCGGGCGCTGCACCTGATCGGCTACACGGCGCCGGTGGCCTCGGAGGCCGAGGGCATCCGCCTGATCGGCGCCCGCATCGGCCTCTCGGACGGCTGCACCCGCGAGGAGGTGATCGCCCGCCTGCGCGACCGAGGAGACCGCGAGATCCTCGCCTTCCTGGAAAATGGTGGGTGATTGCGTAGGCTCGGCGTATGTTGCGCCTGTATGACACGCGGAATCGGCGGGTTGAGCGGATCGTCCCCGAAGGGAGCCGCTCACTGCGGATGTACACCTGCGGGCCGACCGTCTACAGGTCGGCCCACGTGGGCAATCTCCGGTCGTACCTGCTGTCCGACCTGATCAGGCGGGTCAGCGAGCGGCAGCGGGTCCGGGTGGTGGTCTGCCGCAACATCACCGACGTCGGTCACCTGGTCGACGACGCCGAGACCGATCCTGTCGGCGAGGACAAGGTGCTCGCCCAGGCGAGGGCCGAGGGGCGCAGCGCCCTGGAGATCTCGCGGTTCTACGAGGACGCCTTCCTCGCCGACACGGCCGCGCTGAACATCCGGCCGCCCGAGCACTCGCCCCGGGCGAGCGAGACGATCGACCTGATGATCGAGATGATCGCCAAGCTGATCGAGAAGGGGCACGCGTACGCGGTGCCCGGCGGGTCGGTCTTCTTCGACGCGGCCTCCTTCCCGACATACGGCGAGATCTCCGGCAACCGGCTCGACCAGCTGAGGCCGGGCCACCGGGTCGAGGGTGTCGATCCGCGCAAGCGCTTCCACGCCGACTGGGCGCTGTGGAAGCCCTCGGACCGGGAGCTGACCTGGGAGACACCGTGGGGCCGGGGCTTCCCCGGCTGGCACATCGAGTGCTCGGCCATGTCGCTGCGCTTCCTCGGTGAGCGCATCGACGTGCACACCGGCGGGATCGACCTGCGTTTCCCGCACCACGAGGACGAGCGCGCCCAGTCCGACGCCACCGCCGGACACGAGGTGGTGCGGCACTGGGTCCACGGCGAGCACCTGCTCTTCGACGGGCGCAAGATGTCGAAGTCCACCGGCAACGTGGTCCTGCTCAAGGACGTGGCGGACGCGGGCCTGGACCCGCTGGCCGTGCGGCTGGCACTGCTGGAGCACCGCCACCGCCAGCAGATGAACCTCACCTGGGACACCCTGCGGGCCGCCGACCGGACCCTGCGGCGCTGGCGGAGCCAGGTGGCCCGGTGGTCGGAGTCGCCGAGCGGGCCGATGCCCGCCGATCAGGTCTCCCGGATCGAGGCGGCCTTCGACGACGATCTCGACACCCCGCTGGCGCTCCGGCTGCTGCGCGAGCTGGAGCGCGACGGCTCGGTCGCCCCCGGCTCCCGCTTCGAGGCGTTCCTGCACCTCGACCAGATCCTCGCCCTGGACCTCTCCCTCGACATCGGCAGGTCGAGGAGCCTGCCCGGGGGTGCCGCGGAGCTTCTCGAACAGCGTGCCCGAGCCCGCGACGCCCAGGACTGGGCCGTCTCCGACCGCCTCCGCGACGAGCTGGCCGCCCTCGGCCTACAGGTCGCCGACACCCCGGAGGGCCAGATCTGGTCCTGACATCCCCTGACCGGCCCTTGGCGCGGTCCAGGTCAGAGACCCTGCCTCTGACCTGGCCACGGAGCGGCCCGCATCGGGAACAGCCACTGACACGACCCGCCACAGACCTGTCTCATGGGTGTTGAATTACCAGGTGACAAACATCGCGCCCACCGGGACTCAGTACACCATCGCGGCCGGCGGTTTCCAGGCGGTCATCACCGAGGTCGGGGCCGGCCTGCGGAGCCTCACCCTGGACGGCCGGCCGCTCGTCGTCGACTTCCCCGAGGACCTGCCCCCGATCGGCGGCGCGGGGCTGCCGCTGCTCCCCTGGCCGAACAGGATCGAGGACGGCCGCTACACGTTCGACGGTACGGAAAGGCAACTCGCGCTGAGCGAGCCGCAGACCGGCAACGCGATCCACGGCTTCTCCCGGTCCTTCCCCTGGCGCGTCCTCTCCCGTGACGACGCCTCGATCCTGCTGGGGCTGCGGCTCTTCCCCCAGCTCGGCTATCCGCACATCCTGGATCTCCACCTCCGGTACGCGCTGGGCGCGTCCGGCCTGGAGGTCGAGGTGGCCGCGGAGAACGTCGGCACCACCGACGCGCCGTACGGCTTCGGGGCCCATCCCTACCTGACCCTGGGCACCCTCGACGACGCGATCCTGGAGCTCCCCGCCGCCCAGTGGCTCGCGGTGGACGACCGGAAGATCCCCACCGACCGCCGGGACGTCAAGGAGACCGAGTACGACTTCAGGACCGCCCGCCCGATCGGCCGGACGGTGCTCGACACCGCGTTCACCGACCTGGAGCGCGGCGCCGACGGGCTGGTACGGGTGCGGCTGAGCGCCGCGGACGGGACCCGCGGGGTCCAGCTGTGGGCGGGCGAGGGGATCGAGTGGCTCCAGCTCTACACCGGTGACACCCTTCCCGAGGAGCACCGCCGCCGGGGACTGGCCGTGGAGCCGATGAGCTGCCCGCCGAACGCCTTCCGCAGCGGTGAGGACGTCATCCGGCTCGCTCCCGGAGAGCGCGCCGTCCACCACTGGGGAATCGGCCCGATCTGACCTGCCGCCAGGGGACCGGGACCGCCTTCTCCCCCGGTCGCTCCCGGTCCTGGCCGCGGGGCGGCACTTCGGGCCGGGACTCCTCAGCGACCGGGAACGGCACGTCAGGAGAGCTCGACGGGGCTGACCAGGATGCCGTCCTCGTCGCTGTAGAGCCAGGCGCCGGGGGTGAAGACGACCTCGCCGAAGGTGACGGGGACGTCGAGCTCGCCGGTGCCCTCCTTGGCGCTCTTGGCCGGGTTCGACCCGAGGGCCTTGATACCCAGGTCCAGGCCGGCGAGGGCGACGGTGTCGCGGACGGCGCCGTTGACGACCACGCCTGACCAGCCGGAGGAGACGGCCGAGGCGGCGATGAGGTCGCCCATCAGCGCGGTGCGCAGCGAGCCCGCACCGTCCACCACCAGCACCCGGCCCGCACCGGGGGTGGCCAGGACCCGCTTGACGAGGGCGTTGTCCTCCAGACAGCGGACCGTCGCGATCGGGCCCGCGAATCGGGTGCGCAGGCCGTAGGAGCGGAACTGGGTCAGGCAGCTCGCGACCGCGGCGCCGTGGGCGTCGACCAGATCGGCCGTGGAAAGTGTCATACCCGCATCTTCGCTAATGATCACAATGCCGGGACCTCCGGGGTGGTGCCACACTTGCTGGAGCATGTCGCCTAGGAGGTCTTTGTGAGGTTCCGCCCATACGCCTGGATGCCCCGTCCGCTCAAGTGGCTGGCCCGTGTACTTTCCGTCCTCGTGGTGCTCGGTCTGCTGTTCGCCGGGGCCGGCGTGTGGAGCGTACGGGCGTCCTTCCCCCAGCTCGAAGGCGAGCTCAAGGTGCGTGGCCTCACCGGGAAAGTCACTGTATATCGCGACAAAACGGGTATCCCGCATATCTATGCCGACTCCCCCGACGACCTGTTCCTCGCCCAGGGCTACGTGCACGCGCAGGACCGCTTCTTCGAGATGGACTTCCGCCGCCACGTGACCGCCGGCCGGCTGTCGGAGATGTTCGGCCCGGCGACGCTGACCGAGGACAAGGTCATCCGGACCATGGGCTGGCGAAAGGTGGCGGAGAAGGAGCTCTCCCTGCTCGGCGAGCAGACCCGGCGCTACCTGGACGTCTACGCCGACGGGGTGAACGCCTGGATGGAGCGGCACGACGGCTTCGCCGCCCGGAGCCTGGAGTACGTGCTGCTGCGGGCGACCAGCCCCGGCTACAGTCCCGAGCCGTGGACCCCGGTCGACTCACTGGCCTGGCTCAAGGCCATGGCCTGGGACCTGCGCTCCAACATGACCGACGAGATCGGCCGGGCCCTCGCGGCGAGCAGGCTGCCCCGCGGGCGGGTGGAGCAGCTCTGGCCCTCCTACCCGTACGACACCCACCAGCCGATCGTCACCCGGGGCTCGGTCGGCGAACGCGGGTTCGACCAGGACGAGGAGCCGAAGAAGAGCGTCGCGGAGCCGCCGGGGACACCGGCCACCGGGGCACTGGTCCGGGCGGCGGCGGCCATCCGCGCGGTGCCGAGCCTGATGGGCGACCCGGCGGGCGGCAGCGGCATCGGCTCGAACTCGTGGGTGGTCGGCGGCAAGCACACCAAGTCGGGCAAACCTCTGCTCTCCAACGACCCCCACCTGTCCGCGAGCATGCCCTCGGTCTGGTACCAGACCGGACTGCACTGCCGCGCCAAGAGTCCCGAGTGCCCCTTCGACCTCACCGGGTTCAGCTTCTCCGGCGTGCCCGGCGTGATCATCGGCCACAACGACAGGATCTCCTGGGGCTTCACCAACCTCGGCCCGGACGTCGCCGACCTCTACCTGGAACGGATCAAGGATGATTCGTACCTGTTCATGGGCGACTGGAAGCCGCTGACCACCAGGACTGAGACGATCAAGGTGGCCGGAGGCGCCGACGTACAGCTCAAGGTGCGCGACACCATGCACGGGCCGATCATCTCCGACGTCCTGCAGAGCACGGAGGACACGCTGCCCGGTATGGACGCGGTCTTCGAGGAGAAGGCCGACGCGGTCGCGCTCAAGTGGACGGCCCTGGAACCGGGCAGGACCGCTGACGCGATCTTCGAGCTGAACACCGCGCAGGACTGGGAGCAGTTCCGGGCGGCGGCGAGCAGGTTCGAGGTGCCCGCGCAGAACCTGATCTACGCCGACACCGCGGGCAATATCGGGTACCAGGCCCCCGGGCGGATCCCGGTGCGGAGCCGCGGCGACGGCACCTGGCCGGTGCCGGGCTGGACCGGCGAGTACGCCTGGCAGTCGACGATCCCCTTCAACGAGCTGCCCAGCGTCTACAACCCGCCGGAGGGCTACATCGTGACCGCCAACAACGCGGTCATCGACCCCACCCGCTATCCGTACAACCTCACCAAGGACTGGGCGTACGGATACCGCTCCCAGCGCATCCTGGACCGCCTCCGCGACGCGGTGAAGGACGGCAAGGTGGACGTGGCGACGATGAGCGCGCTGCAACAGGACAGCGACAACGGCTTCGCCGACTTCCTGGTGCCCAAGCTGATGGACGTCGAGATAGCCGGCCCCGCCGAGGGCGCCCGCGAGCTGCTGCAGAAGTGGGACCGCTCGCAGGGCGAGGACTCGGCCCCCGCGATGTACTTCAACGCCGTCTGGCGGCACCTGCTCATCGAGACCTTCAACGACGACCTGCCCGAGGGGGCCTGGCCCGGCGGCGGCGACCGCTGGTTCGAGGTCGTCCGGGTCATGCTCGACAAGCCGAACGACGCGTTCTGGGACGACAGCGGCACCCCGCGTACCGAGACCCGGGACGACATGCTGCGACGGGCGATGGCCCGGGCCTACGACGAGCTGAACGTCCGGCTCGGCCCGGACGCCAAGGACTGGCGCTGGGGAGACCTGCACTCGCTGAAACTCGTCCACCAGACCTTCGGAACCTCGGGGATCGGCCCGATCGAGTGGCTGTTCAACCGGGGCCCGTTCCCGGTGGCCGGCAGCGACGACGCGGTCAACGCCGCCGGCTGGGACGTCCAGTCCGACTACACGGTGGGCTGGCTGCCGTCCATGCGAATGGTGGTCGACCTGGGGAACCTGGACGAATCCCAGTGGATCAACCTGACCGGCGCCTCCGGCCACGCGTTCCACGACAACTACTGGGACCAGGCGCCGCTCTGGGCGAGCGGGAAGACCGTCCCCATGCTCGCCCGCGAGGAGTCGATCAAGAAGGCGGCCACCGACGTCCTGACGCTCAGCCCCTGATGACCCGGGGCGGGCGCCGGGAGGCGCCCGCCCGCCGGGACGCAGGGTCGCGGGTCGTCAGGTGGTCAGCACGCGGGACTCGCCGACGGCGAGGTCCCACAGGTCGGCGCGGTCCCGTCCCGCCTCCGCCCAGGCCGCCCTGGCCTCCTCCACCGGCGCGAGGAGCGACTCTCCGGACAGTACGAACGTGCCCCAGTGCATGGTCGCCATCCGGCGCGCCCCGACGTCCTGGCAGGCCCGTACGGCCTGCGCGGGATCGACGTGCGCGGCCTTCATGAACCAGCGGGGCTCGAACGCGCCCACCGGCATCAGGGCCAGGTCGATGCCGCCCGGATAGCGTGCCCCGATCTGGGCGAAGCGCTCGCCGTAACCGGTGTCCCCGGCGAAGTAGATCGTCTGGTCGTCGGAGGCGATCACCCAGCCGCCCCAGAGGGTCCTGCAGGTGTCCCAGACCGTGCGGCGGCTCCAGTGGTGGGCGGGTACGAAGTCGAAGCGGACACCGCCCACCCAGGTGCTCTCCCACCAGTCGAGCTCGGTGACGTGGCGGAACCCGCGTCTGGTGAACCAGGACCTGAGCCCGGCCGGGACGAGGACCGGCGTGCTCCGCGGCAGCCGCCGCACGGTCGGCGCGTCCAGGTGGTCGTAGTGGTTGTGGCTGATCACCACGGCGTCGATCCGGGGCAGGTCCGCCCAGGCGACGCCGGGCGGGGTCAGACGGGGCCGGGTGCCGGGGATCTTCCTGGCCCAGACCGGGTCGGTGAGGATGGTCAGCCCGCCGATCTGCACCACGTACGTCGCGTGGCCCACCCAGGTGAGGACCGCGTCGGTCCCCGCCGGGCGGGGCAGCCCGTCCCGGTGGACCGGGATGCGGTCCGCGTCCCCGACCCCTGGGCGGAGCCTGCCGTGCCACGCGATCGCCAGCAGCTCCTGGAAGGTCGGGACCGGCGAGGTCAGCCGGTCCCTGAAGCCGCCCGGCCACGACCGCCGGGGCGCGGGTGCCAGGCGGCCCGGCGGAGGCGCCGGTCGGGGCGCCGGCCGTACCGGCGGCTCCGGCCGGGTGGGGGGTTCCGGGAGCGTGGCGGAGCCGGCCGCCGCCTCGACCACGGCCATCCGCCTGGAGGCCCGGCCCAGCTGTCTCAGCGCGCGCGCCGGCCGTGTGGCGAACCGGGCCGACCACCCGGAACGGCGGGGCGGCTGCTCGACAGGGCCCATGGGTTCTGCTGCGGCGGCTTCGGGGTGGGACGTCTGCGACATGGGCGGTCCCCTTCTGTCATCGTCGGCTCACCCCCTGTTGATCCCCCCACAGAGAGATTCATTCCCTTTTAAGGGGATTTAGTACGAAACCACCACGGGGATCTGCGGGCGTAGTTGCCGTCCTCCAGGTTCGCCAGTCGCTCGAAGAGGTTCCAGGAGGCGTGGTCGCCGCAGATCAGCATGGAGACCGCCACCGCCACGACGTAGAGCGGCAGCATCGGCAGGCCCACGCAGAGCATGTACTGGGAGGCGTGCCGGTCCTCGTGCCTGAGCAGGGCTCCGGTGAGGAAGCCCTCCTCGTGCTTGGTCAGCACCACGTTGCCCACGGTGAACGCCGAGGCGATCGGGAACCGGAAACGGTAGCCGTACGCCAGGACCAGCCCGTCGGGCCCGGTGGCCACCCTGGCCCGCCCGAGGCGCGCCAGCAGCAGCCCCAGAGGCGTGGCCAGGTTGATGTAGTTGACAGTCCGTCGTACCCGATGCAGCCGCCGCATACCGGGATTGTCCGTCATCCGGACGGCTCACGGTAGCGGCCCCCACCGCGCGGGGTCCGGGCAGAACCCGACCGGGCGAGCCCTCAGGTGCCGGGCGGGGGCTGCGGTCCCGGCGGCCCCTGACCGGGTGGTGCCTGCGGGCCCGGCGAGGCGGGTGAGGGCTGCGGGCGGGGACCGTACCCGTGCTGGGTGAGCGGCCACGAGCCGCCCTGCGCGGCCGGTGGCGCGAGCAGGACCCCCACCGCGACCGCCGCGAGGCCCCCGTAGAGGTAGACGTAGCCGGACAGGTCGTTGGCGATGACCAGGTCGCCCTCCGGCCGCCCGGTGATCCAGATCATGGTGATCAGCGCCCAGCCCATCGCGAACGACAGGGCCGCCGCCTTGCCGCGGGTCATCCGGCCCGCTCCGTAGGTGATCGCGAACAGCAGGGCGACGCAGACGAGGGCGGAGACCGGGACGGGCCTGATGTACCAGGAGTGCTCGAACCCGCCGAGGACGCCCATCAGCAGTCCGAGCATGACGAGCACCGCGTTGACCGCCACGGTGACAACCGTCTCCGAGGGTTCGCGTGTCGCGGGGACCTGCTCCATCACAAACATCGAGGCTAGTCGATCCCAGCGAAGAGGTCGTCCTCGCGGCCGTAAGGCTCGCCGAGACCTCCCACCTCGATCGGCGCTCCCGGCCTCGCGGGACCCCGCGCGCCGGAGCGGAGAACGAAGTGCTCGATCCCGAGCAACTCCTGGCCGACGTCGTTGGACAGCGCGAACCAGGGCGGGCTCACGCTGATCTGGGTGGCGTGCGCCCGCATCGCGGCTACCTTCCGTTCGATGTGGGCACGGGCGTCGATCTCGGTGGTGACGTCGTCGTCCGCGCAACCGAACGGCAGGTCGGCGACCGACTCGACGAGGAAGGGGGTGCCGTTCTCACGCATCGCCTCCTCCCCCCTGATCATCACCGACCTGGGCATGGCGGTGTGGTAGAACTTCGAAACGCGCCACGGACCGTCCTCGCCGTACGCCGGGTCCGCCGCCAGCTCAAAGGCCCGCCAGGTGACCCGGTGGGCCTGGATGTGGTCGGGATGGCCGTAGAAGCCGTTCTCGTCGTAGGTGACGAGAACCTGGGGCCGCACCTCGCGGATGATCCTGACGAGCTCCCCGGCCGCCTCGTCCAGATCGGCCTGCCAGAAGGCGTTCGCGGCGTGGTTGGAGACGACGCCCATCATGCCGGAGTCGCGCCAGCGGCCCCGGCCGCCCAGGAAGCGGTGGTCGGTGACGCCGAGCGCGGCGCAGGCCGCGGCGAGCTCGGAGACGCGGTGCTCTCCCAGGGTGTCGTCGCGATCGGCGGTCAGGTGGGCCAGCTCAGGCGGGATGACCTCGCCCTCCTCCCCCAGGGTGCAGGTCACCAGTGTGACGTGCGCGCCCTGGGCCGCGTACCTGGCCATGGTGGCCCCGCTGCCGATCGTCTCGTCGTCCGGATGGGCATGCACGAGCATCAGGCGCCGGTCAGTCATAGGTTTGAGGGTATCGATGCCAGGGATCGCCCAGAACCTCCGAATTCACCACTTCTGGAGAACAGGACAGCCGACGCGGAACTGGCAAGATGGCTCGTATGAGTGAGAGCTTTCCTCGCCTGCACGCCAGAACCCGCCGATTCACCCTCGGAGTGCCCCGCGGCTTCACGATCGCTCCAAGCGGTGATCGCATCGTCTTCCTGCGGACCAGGGGCGGCTCCGATCCGGTGACCTGCCTGTGGGAGTACGACGTCCTCAGCGGCGCGGAACGGCTCGTCGTCGACCCGCGCGCCCTGGCCGCGGACGACGAGAACCTGCCCCCCGAGGAGCGGGCGCGCCGCGAGCGGAGCAGAGAGCAGGCCGGCGGCATCGTCGGATACAGCACCGACGCCGCGGTGGCCACCGCCGCGTTCGCGCTCTCCGGCGGCCTCTACGTCGTCGACCTGAAGACCGGGTACGTAAGGAATCTGCAGACCCCCGGACCGGTGATCGACCCCCGGATGTCCCCCACCGGAGAACACGTCGGCTACGTGACCGGCGGCGCCTTCCACATCCAGGACCTGGCGGACGAGGTCGACCACGCGCTGGCCCGCCCCGAGGCCCCGGAGGTGACCTACGGCCTGGCCGAGTTCATCGCCTCCGAGGAGATGGACCGCATGCGGGGCTACTGGTGGTCCCCGTCGGGGGACGCGATCCTGGTCGAGCGGGCCGACGAGTCGCCGGTCCAGCGGTGGCACATCGCCGACCCGGCCAACCCGGCCCGGCCCGCCGCCGAGCAGCGCTACCCCTCCGCGGGAACCGCCAACGCCGGGGTCGAACTCTTCGTGCTGACCCTCACCGGGGCCCGCGTCCCCGTGCCCTTCGACGACGAGTACCTGGTCAACGCCGCCTGGGACGCCCACGGCCTGTCGATCGTCACCATGACGCGCGACCAGCGGACCATGCGGCTGCTCGCCGTCGACCCGGCCACCGGCGCCTCCACCCTGGTGCGCGAGGACACCGACCCCGCCTGGGTCGACGTCGTCACCGGCGTTCCGGGCCACCTGGCCGACGGCAGCCTCGTCTGGGCCGCCGTCTCCGAGGGCGGCCACCGCCTGATCGTCGGCGACGGCCCCGTCACACCGCCCACCCTCCAGGTCCGCGAGATCCTCGACATCGACGGCGAGACCGTGCTCTTCCGGGCGAGCGGGGAACCCACCGAGATCGCGGTATGGGCGTACCGGAGGGGTCAGATCACGCTCGTCAGCCCGACCGAGGGCGGTGTCTACAGCGGCCACACCGCGGGCGGCACCCTGGTGATCACCGGTCAGACCCTCGAGAGCGAGGGTTCGGTCACCCGCGTCCTGCACAACGGCACGCCTCGCGGCCACATCACCTCGCACGCCGAGCGTCCCGGCCTGGACCTGCGGGTCTCCCTGATCAGGGCGGGCGAGCGCGACCTGGCCACCGCGGTGCTGCTGCCCTCCGGGCACGTGCCGGGCTCCGCGAGACTGCCGGTCCTCATGGACCCGTACGGCGGACCGCACGCCCAGCGTGTCCTGGCCGCGGCCGGGGCGCACCTGACCAGCCAGTGGTTCGCCGACCAGGGCTTCGCGGTGGTCGTGGCCGACGGCCGCGGCACCCCGGGGCGGGGCCCCGAGTTCGAGCGGGCCGTCCTGCACGACCTGGCCGGCCCGGTCCTGGATGACCAGATCGACGCCCTGCACGGCGCCGCCGCGCGGTTCCCCGACGACCTGGACCTGACCCGGGTCGGCATCCGTGGCTGGTCCTTCGGCGGCTACCTGGCCGCCCTGGCCGTGCTCCGCCGCCCCGACACCTTCCACGCGGCCGTCGCGGGAGCCCCGGTGACCGACTGGCGCCTGTACGACACCTGCTACACCGAGCGCTACCTCGGCCGGCCCGACGAGGGGCACTACGACTCCTCGTCCCTGTTCGCCGACGCCGAGAAGCTGGACCGCCCCCTCCTGCTGATCCACGGCCTGGCCGACGACAACGTGGTCGCCGCCCACACCCTCCGCCTCTCCTCGGCTCTGCTGGCCGCCGGTCGCCCGCACAACGTGCTGCCGCTGTCCGGGGTCACCCACATGACCCCGCAGGAGGTCGTGGCGGAGAACCTGCTCCTGCTCCAGGTCGACTTCCTGAAGAAAGCCCTGACCTGAGCCGGGGCCGTTCCCGTCAGAAGATACGACGCCGTGCCGGTGCGGCACAGAACCGCTCACCGGCACGGCGTTTCCCATCGGACGCGCGGCTGAATTCCTCCGGTCGCCACGTTCCGGAACAAGTACGACTCGACCGGCCAGCTACCCTCAACAGTCCCACCGAGGATATATAGGCGAGTCCCCAGGACAACGTAGGCAATCCAGCCCGCCACACCCGCCGGGGAACGGCCAAAAATGTGCCGCTGTTCTCCCGAGCCGATCCATTGATTGGCGATGAAAATCCGGCACGCCGCCAAACACTCGTCATCATGGGATTTGGGACGGGTATGGCTTTTCCCCGTTCAGTACGTTTTTTCCATTCCTCGGCGGCCATCCGTCCCCCATCTCGGATTCGCCGCCATTCCGGGGTTCACCGGTGCCTCGATTTACCCTGGAGAAGTTTCAGCGCTCGTTGTGACGACCTTCCTCGGTCGGCCACGCCGAAAATCGATCGAGCTGGACGGATCCAGAAAGAAGGCGTTCCCAGGTGCGCGCGAATTCAGCGAAGGTGCTCGTCGTCGGAGCCGGTGTGAGCGGGTTGACGACCGCGCTCTGTCTGGCCAGGGAGGGATTCCGGGTCACCGTCATCGCGGACAGGTTCGCACCCGACATCGTCTCGGTCGTCGCGGGCGCGCTGTGGGAGTGGCCGCCCGCGGTCTGCGGTTACCACCACGACCAGGTCTCGCTCGCCCGCTCCAAGAGCTGGTGCGTCACCTCGTACCGGATATTCGATGAGCTGGCCCGGTCCGGAGTCCCCGGGGTGGCCATGCGAAGGTCCAACTTCTATTTCAAGCACCCCGTCGAGGAGAACCCCCACGATCTCCACAAGATGCGGGAGCTCGCGGGGAAGGTGCGCGGTTTCGTCCACGACCGATCGCTCGCCGAGCGGAACGGCGTCGGCCCCGGCTACGGCGTGGTCGACGCCTACTCCCACCTGGCGCCCATGATCGACACAGACCGGTACATGCTGTGGCTGATGCGGCAGGTCAGAATGCACGGGGTGCGGGTCGGACGGCATCGGATCGAGGGGTCGCTGACCGAGAGGAAGGCCGAGCTCCTCGACCGGTTCGACGCCGAGGTGATCGTCTGCTGCGCGGGGCTCGGCACCGCCGAGCTCCGCGGTGTCGGCATGTATCCACTCCGCGGTGCGCTGGTGCGGGTCCGCAACGACGGGATCGACGAGGCCCACTGCGTCTCCCACGACGAGACGAACGACGGCGAGCAGGACATCGTCTTCATCGTGCCGCGCAGTCCGCAGATCCTTGTTCTCGGCGGGCTGGCGGAAAAAGACGAGTGGGACACCGGAATCAACCTGGAGAATCACGCCCCGGTGCGGGACATGTATGAGCGCTGCCTGGCCTTCATGCCCGCGCTGCGAAGTTTCGAGCTGGATCCCGATGAACCGGTACGGGCCGGACTGCGGCCGTTCCGGAAGGAGAACGTCTGCCTTGAGTGGGACGGGGAAGGACGGGTCGTCTACAACTTCGCACACGGCGGGGCCGGATTCAGCTTTTCCTGGGGCTGCGCCCAGGAGGCCGTCGGCCTGGTGCGTGCGGCCGTGGCGGACCGCACGTACTCCTACTCCTGCTGAGCGTTCTCCTTTCTTCCCGGAGTCGACGCGAGACGGCCTGAACACGGCGAGGTCGCCCGGCGCCGTATGTCACCCTGCTCGGTCGCGACGACAGACCAAAGAGGCTCACTGAAATGCAGAGAATCGTCAAATGCCTGCTGATCTCGAACACGGCCCTCGCGCTCACCTCGTGCCTGCCGTTGGGCATCGCGAACACCGGCACCGCGAACACCGGCGTCGCGTCACCGAGACGCTCCGGACCCGCCGTCGCCGACGACCGCCCGCCCCGTTCCGGGCACACCCCGCTGTCGCGTTTCCCCGTCCTTCGCCCCGGTGACCGGGGAACCCAGGTCCAGGAGATCAAAAAACGTCTCGACCGGCTGGGGTTCCGCACGGGATCCACCGGCCAGGAGTACGACCCCGCGCTGCGCGCGGCCGTGTGGGCCTTCCAGAAGGCCAACGGGCTGCCCGCCGACGACGAGATCGACCCGGCGACCTGGAAGGCACTCGCCCATCCGGCGCGGGTCAGGCCGCTGGTGTCCTACGGGGCTCCCACCAGGGTGGAGATCGACCTGCGTCGCCAGTTGCTCACGGCCTGGCAGGACGGCAAGCCGGCGCTGGTCTCCCATATCTCGACCGGCAACGACAAGCACTACTGCAAGAACGGCCACTGCGGGGTCGCCGTCACGCCCACCGGGGACTTCCGCGCCTGGTGGCGGACCACCGGCTGGACCCACGGGCCGCTGGGCGACCAGTTCTACACCATCTACTTCAACGGGGGCATCGGCTTCCACGGCTCGGAAAGGGTCCCGCTCCACCCCGCGTCCCACGGCTGCATCCGCGTCCCGCTGCACAACGCCAAGCCGCTGTTCGACATGACCCCGACCGGCACGCCGGTGTACGTCCGCCGCCCGGCCCCTGCCGAGCCGCCGAAACAGGCCGCGGCCCGGCGAGGCTGACCCGCGCCGGTCCTCAACCGGAGGTGCCGTGCCAGCTGCGCCACAGGGCCGCGTAGGAGCCCCCCGCGGCGACCAGTTCCTCGTGGGAGCCGAGTTCGCCGATGCGGCCGTCCTCCACGACCGCGACGCGGTCGGCGTCGTGGGCCGTGTAGAGGCGGTGGGCGATGGCGATCACCGTACGGCCTTCGAGTACGGCGGCCAGCGAGCGTTCCAGGCGGCGGGCCGCGCGGGGATCGATCAGCGAGGTGGCCTCGTCGAGGACCAGGGTGTGCGGATCGGCCAGCACCAGCCGGGCCAGGGCCAGCTGCTGGGCCTGGGCTGGGGGAACGTGCTCGCCGCCGGAGCCGACCGCCGTGTCGAGCCCGTCGGGCAGGGCCTCGACCCAGTCCCAGGCGTCCACGGCCTCCAGCACCTCGCGGACCCGCGCGTCGTCGGCGTCGGGCCTGGCGATCAGCACGTTGTCGCGCACCGTGCCCCGGAAGACGTGGTGCTCCTGGGTCACCAGGGCGACCTGGCCGCGCAGGTCGTTCAGGGGTAGCTCGACCAGGGAGACGCCGCCCACGGTGACCGATCCGGTGCGGGGGCCGTGGATGCCGGCGAGCAGGCGGCCCAGCGTGGACTTGCCCGCCCCCGACGGCCCGACCATGGCCAGCCGCTCGCCCGGCTTGACCAGCAGGTCGATGCCGTGCAGCACGTCGTGGCCCTCGCGGTAGGCGTAGCGGACGTCGTCGGCCGCCAGTTCGCTGCCCTCGGGAGCGGCGGAGGTGGCCTCGCGGTCGTCGGGCACCTCGGCGACGCCGAGCAGCCGGGCCATGGAGGCGCCACCGACCTGGAGCTCGTCGATCCACATCAGTAGCCGGTCGAGCGGGTCGATGAGCTGCTGGACGTAGAGCGTGGCCGCGGTGACCTGGGCCAGCGAGACCCAGCCCTGGATGTGGAACAGGCCGCCGACGACCAGCGTCGCCACGATCGGGATCACGTAGCCGAGCTCGACCGAGGGGAACCACACGGTGCGCAGCCCCAGCGTGTAGCGCTCTGCCGCCCACGAGCGGGCGATGTCGGTGTCGGTGCGGCGGTGCCGCCGCTCCTGCAGGCCCAGGGCCTCCACCGCACGGGCGCCGCCGACCGTCTCGGCCAGCCCGTCGGTCATGTCGGCGTACGCGGCGCTCTCCCGCAGGTAGCCCTCCCTGGCCCGGTTGAGATACCAGCGGGTGGAGATCCACAGGATGGGGACGGCCAGCAGCGAGGGCAGCGCGAGCAGCGGCCCGACCAGTACCAGCGCGCCGACGGTGATCAGGCAGGTGACCAGCGCGATCAGCGTCTCGGGCACGGCGTGCCGTACGGTGCGCGACAGCGAGTCGACGTCCCGCGAGGTCCGCGAGATCAGGTCGCCGGATCCGGCCCGCTCGACGACGGACAGCGGCAGGCCGAGCACCCGCCCGACGAACTCCTCGCGCAGCTCGGCGAGGACCTTCTCACCGAGCCTGGCCGAGGCGTAGACGGCGAACCTGACCAGCACCGCCTGGGCGACCAGGAAGCCGCCGATGGCCAGCGACACCGTGGTGACGTCGATCCCGGTGCCGTCCTGGACGCCCTGGACGAGGCCGCCGAGCAGCCACGGCACCGCCAGGCCCGCGACGGCGGCCAGGCCGTGCAGCCCCAGCGCCACGGTGAGCTCTCCGGGATATTTCAGGGTGAGCCTGCGGGCGTACGCCCGAACCTGCGCGGTGTCGGCGACGGGCAGGATCTGCCTGCTCATGACTCCTCACCCCTGGTCACGACGGCGGTGTAGCCCGGGTGGGCGGCCAGCAGCTCCCGGTGCGTGCCCTGGGCGCGCACGACGCCTCCCTCGACGTAGATGACGTGGTCGGTGCGGTCGAGCACCAGCGGGCTGGTCGTGCAGACCAGCGTGGTCTTGCCCGCGCGGGCCTTGGCCAGCCGGTCGGCGATGCGGGCCTCGCTGTGCGCGTCGACCGCGCTGGTGGGCTCGATGAGGATGAGCACCTCCGGGTCGAGGGTCAGCGCCCTGGCGAGCCTGAGCCGCTGCTGCTGGCCGCCGGAGAACTCCCGGCCGGCCTCGGCGACGCGCCCCTCCAGACCGCCGGGCAGCGCCTCGACGATGTCGGTGGCGCACGCGGCCTGCAACGCCGAGTTGATCTCCTCGTCGGAGGCCCGGCCGGTGACGTCCAGTTCGTCCCTGAGCACCCCGGCGAACAGCTGGGCCTCGTTGTCGGCGACGAGGATACGGCGGCGGACCTCGGAGATCGGCAGGGTGTCGAGCGCCACGTCGCCGAAGTCGACGTCGCCGTCGCTGTAGCGGCCGAGCCGGTCGGCGATGGTCACGGCCTCCTCGGGGACGGCCGCCGCGATGGCGGTGAGCACGCCGGGACGCACCGCGACCCCGGAGGTCACGTCGCGCAGCAGGCCCCCCTCCGAGCGGCCGGTGCCGCCCTCCACCTCGGGATTCAGCGCCAGGATGCGCACCACCCTGCGGGCGGCGACGTGCCCCTTGGTCAGCTTGTCGGCCGCCTCGGTGAGGGTGCGCACCGGGGCGATCAGGAAGACCGCGTAGCCGTAGAAGGCGACGAGCTGGCCGGCGGTGATCTCGCCGCGCATCGCGAACGTCGCACCGAGCCAGGTCACCCCGGCGATCAGCAATCCGGGCAGCAGGACCTGCGCGCCCTCCAGCATCGACTCGACGGAGGCCACCCGCACGCCGGCGTGGCGCACTCGCTGCGACTCGGCGCCGTAGCGGTCGGCGAAGACCCGCTCACCGCCGATGCCGCGGAGCACCCGCAGGCCCGTGACGATGTCGGCGGCGCGGGTGGCGAGGTCGCCCTGCAGGTCGCGGTGGTCGTTCTGGCGGCGGTGCAGCGGCTTGAGCAGGGGGGCGACGGCGACCGCCACGAGGGGCAGCCCGACCAGCACCATCAGTCCCAGTTGCGGCGAGGCGCCGATCAGGATGACGGTCACGACGGCGATGGCGACGACGGCGCCGCTGCCGCGGAGCAGGATGTCCATCGCGTTGCCGATGTGGGCGATGTCGGAGTTGCCGACGCTGACCACCTCACCGGTGGACATGCGCTTGGGCAGGGTCGCGCCCAGCCGGGTCGACTGCCTCGCGGTGACCTGGACGGTCCGGTAGGCGGCGCTCAGCCAGTTGTAGACGGCCATCCGGTGCCGCAGGATGCCCATGACGGCCTGGGTGATTCCCAGGGCGAGCACCACGGCGCCCCAGGTGACCAGGGCCGGCAGGTCCTTGGCCGTGATCGCGTCGATGCCGTTGCCCATCGCGGCCGGCACGAGCGCCATCGCCAGCCACCACAGGACGGCGTAGCCGATGCCGAGTAGCAGCGGGCCCCGCTGCATACGGGCCACCCACAGCAGGTAACCGATCGGGCTGCGGGCATCGGGAACGCCGGGGTCGGCGGCTGGTAAGGAGCGCATCTCACAGCAAGGGTCACAAACTTCGACCTGGCCCGGCAAACGGTTTTCGGCCTCCCCGGCGTGTCGCCGTCAATCAGGGTTGACAGATGGAGCGCGTCAACCTAAATTGACAGACATGAGTGATACGGCGCAACTGGCATCCGACGCCGGTAGCCGCGATCCGGCCGTCGGCCTGCGGGCCGTGCGGGCGCTGCGGACGCTGGTCGACCGGCTGGAGGCCCTCCAGGTGGAGAACGCCAGGGACCAGGGCTGGTCCTGGCAGGAGATCGCGCACTGCCTTGAGGTGAGCCGGCAGGCGGTGCACAAGAAGTACGCGGGCGGCCGAGGTCTGCTGAGACGGAAGGACTGACCAACCATGTTCGAAAGGTTCACCGACAAGGCCCGGCGGGTGACGGTCCTCGCCCAGGAGGAGGCACGGCGCCTGCGTCACGGTCACATCGGCACCGAGCACCTGCTGCTCGCCCTGCTGCGCCAGGGTGACGGCGTCGGCGCCCAGGTGCTGACCGGCCTCGGCCTCACCCACGAACGAGCCGACGAGGCGGTCGGCCGCACTCCCCGCGCCGGAGACCTCGACGCGGAGGCCCTGGAGACCATCGGCATCGACCTCGACGCGATCCGGGAGAAGGTCGAGGCCGCCTTCGGACCCGGCGCTCTGGATCGCCCCCGCGACCGCAAGGCGCCCCGGGGCCACATTCCCTTCACCCCCGGCGCCAAGAAGGTCCTGGAGCTGTCCCTGCGGGAGGCCCTGCGGCTGAAGAACAAACACATCGGTACCGAACACCTGCTGCTCGGCCTGGTCCGCGACGGCACGGGGCCCGGGATGCGGGTCATCACCCAGGCGGGCCTCACCGCCGACGACGTCCGCCGCGAGATCGCCCGCCACCTCGGCCGGCCGGATCGGCACTGATCCGAAGGACGTTCGAACCTCGGGCGTCGTCGCCCTGAGCGCGTTCCCGGCCGAACACGGTCATCGGCCGCCACCGGCCGGATGGATCCCGGGACGGCGCGAGCCGTACATCACCTCGGATGTACGGCTCGGTGAACCCGGGAAGGCCCGGAGGATCGATCGGGCACCCGGCCCCGTGGGACGGGACCGGACGCCCGGCGACCGCCTGGCCTACTTGGCGGCCCGCAGGTAGTCGTGGTTCATCTGGGCGATGGTGTCCAGCGGGATGCCCTTGGGGCAGACCGCCGTGCACTCGCCGGTGTTGGTGCAGCCGCCGAAGCCCTCGGCGTCCATCTGCTCGACCATCGCGACGGCACGGGAGTCGCGCTCGGGCTGGCCCTGCGGCAGCAGGCTCAGATGGGTGATCTTGGCCGCGGTGAAGAGCGAGGCCGAGCCGTTCGGGCAGGCGGCGACGCAGGCGCCACAGCCGATACAGGTGGCCGCGTCGAACGCCGCGTCGGCGTCGACCTTCTTCACCGGGACGCTGTGCGCGTCGGGGGCCGAGCCGGCCGGGACGGAGATGAAGCCGCCCGCCTGGATGATCCGGTCGAACGCCGAGCGGTCCACGACCAGGTCCTTCACCACCGGGAAGGGCGCGGCACGCCACGGCTCGATGGTGATGACCGCGTTGTCCTCGAAGTGGCGCATGTGCAGCTGACAGGTGGTGGTGGCCACCTGCTCGCCGTGCGCCACGCCGTTGATGACCATGCCGCACATGCCGCAGATGCCCTCGCGACAGTCGTGGTCGAAGGCGATCGGGTCGTCGCCCTCCAGGATGAGCCGCTCGTTGAGGACGTCGAGCATCTCCAGGAAGGACATGTCCGGTGACACGTCCTCGACCCGGTAGTTGACCATCCGGCCCTCGTCCTTGGGGCCCTTCTGACGCCAGACCTTGAGAGTGAGGTTCATACTCACGGTTCGCTTACCTCTCCTCATTCGCTGCGCGGATCGCTCGTTCCACGCGAACCGGTCCGCTCACCGCGTCGGGTGCACTCACTTGTAGCTCCGCTGGCTCATCTTGACGTACTCGTAGTCGAGGTCTTCCTTGTGCAGGATCGGACCCTGCTCGCCGTACTCCCAGGCCGCGACGTAGGAGAAGTTCTCGTCGTCGCGCAGGGCCTCGCCGTCGGCGTCCTGGGACTCGGCGCGGAAGTGGCCGCCGCACGACTCGGTACGGTGCAGCGCGTCGATGCACATCAGCTCGGCCAGGTCGAAGAAGTCCCCGACCCGTCCGGCCCGCTCCAGCGCCTGGTTCAGCTCGTCGGCCTCGCCGGACACCTTCACGTTCTGCCAGAACTCCTCGCGCAGCTCGGGGATCCGCTCCAGCGCCTTGCGGAGCGACTCCTCGGTACGTTCCATGCCGCAGTACTCCCACATGATCTTGCCGAGTTCACGGTGGTAGGAGTCGGCGGTGCGGGTGCCGTTGTTCGTCAGCAGCTTTTCGATCTTCTGGCGTACCTCGGCCTCGGCCTCGGTCACGTCCTCCTCGTCGACCTCACCGTAGGGGCCGTTCGCCAGGTAGTCGCCGATCGTGGTCGGCAGCACGAAGTAGCCGTCGGACAGCCCCTGCATCAGCGCGGACGCGCCGAGGCGGTTGGCGCCGTGGTCGGAGAAGTTGGCCTCGCCGATCACGAACAGGCCCGGGATCGTGGACTGCAGGTCGTAGTCCACCCACAGGCCGCCCATCGTGTAGTGGACCGCCGGGTAGATGCGCATCGGCTGGGAGTACGGGTCCTCGCCGGTGATGCGCTCGTACATCTCGAAGAGGTTGCCGTACTTCTTCTCCACCGCCTCGCGGCCCAGACGGCGGATCGCGTCGGCGAAGTCGAGGTAGACGCCCAGGCCGCCGGGGCCGACACCGCGGCCCTCGTCGCAGACGTTCTTGGCCGCGCGGGAGGCGATGTCACGCGGGACCAGGTTGCCGAACGCCGGGTAGATCCGCTCCAGGTAGTAGTCGCGCTCCTCCTCGGGGATCGCCGAGGCCGGACGGGTGTCGCCCGCCTTCAGCGGCACCCACACGCGGCCGTCGTTGCGCAGCGACTCCGACATCAGGGTCAGCTTCGACTGGTGGTCGCCGCTGACCGGGATGCAGGTCGGGTGGATCTGGGTGTAGCAGGGGTTGGCGAACATCGCGCCGCGCCGGTGCGCCCGCCAGATCGCCGTGGTGTTGCAGCCCTTGGCGTTCGTCGACAGGAAGAACACGTTGCCGTACCCGCCGCTGGCCAGCACCACCGCGTCGGCGACGTGCCGCTCGATCTCGCCGGTGACCATGTCACGGACGATGACGCCGCGCGCCCGGCCGTCGGAGACGATCAGGTCGAGCATCTCGTGGCGGGTGTGCATCTTGACGGTGCCGGCCGCGATCTGGCGCTCCAGCGCCTGGTACGCGCCGAGCAGGAGCTGCTGGCCCGTCTGGCCTCGGGCGTAGAAGGTACGGGAGACCTGCGCGCCGCCGAAGGAGCGGGTGTCGAGCAGACCGCCGTACTCGCGGGCGAACGGCACCCCCTGGGCCACGGCCTGGTCGATGATGTTCACACTGACCTGGGCGAGCCGGTAGACGTTGGACTCGCGGGCGCGGAAGTCGCCGCCCTTGACCGTGTCGTAGAAGAGCCGGTAGATCGAGTCGCCGTCGCCGCGGTAGTTCTTGGCGGCGTTGATACCGCCCTGGGCCGCGATGGAGTGCGCGCGGCGGGGCGTGTCCTGGTAGCAGAACGAGGTGACGTTGTAGCCGAGCTCGCCGAGGGTCGCGGCGGCCGAGCCGCCCGCCAAACCGGTGCCCACGACGATGACGTGAAGCTTGCGCTTGTTGGCCGGGTTGACCAGCTTCGCGGAGAACTTGCGCTTCTCCCAGCGCTCCTCGATCGGGCCGTCGGGAGCCTTGGTGTCACGGATCGGCTCACCTTCGGTGTACCCCGTGCTCATCGCGGTCCTCGCTCCTTGTTCTCCGTGCGGCAGGCCCGCCGGGTTCGCGTTCTCGCTCACTTGATCACTCCGATCGCGACCGCCACCGGGACCACCAGGAAGCCGATGACCAGCAGCGCCGACAGGCCCGCGGCGACGGCCTTCAGCGGGCGGTAGCTACGGCTGCTCGCCAGGCCGAGCGTCTGGAAGGCGCTCCACAGGCCGTGGCGCAGGTGCAGGCCGACCATGACGAGGGCGAGCACGTAGAACAGGGTGACCCACCAGCGCGACAGCGCGAAGCCCTCGACCAGGCGGTCGTAGGGGGTGGCGCCGCCACCGGCCGGGTTGGCCGTGCCGAACGTCAGGTCCAGCAGGTGGTAGATCACGAACAGCACGATGATGACGCCGCCGTAGCGCATGGTGTGCACCGCGTAGCCGTTCGCCCTGGACTTGCGCTTGGCCGCGTACTTGACCGGGCGGGCCTTGCTGGCCCGCCGGGCCAGGGAGATCGCCGACCACATGTGCAGGACGACCGCGACGACCATCACGACCTCGACGACGGTCAGCAGGACCCGGTACGGGAGCATCGGCTCGCCCATGGTCCGCAGGAAGGCCGCGTAGGTGTTGAACGACTCGGCACCGGCGAAGCTCTTGAGGTTTCCGGCCATGTGGCCGACGAGGAAGATCACCATCACGGCACCCGTGATGGCCATCACGGCCTTCTTGCCGTTCGAGGAGCCCAGGAAGCCGCTTCTCCGCCTGGGCTTCGCGGTCTTCGCGGTATCCGCGGGGGGGTTCACAGACGCGGTGGCGGATCCGCGCTCAATCGTGGCAGTCACCCTCGTGACGCTAGGTAAGGGGTTTTATCCAAGTCCAAGTCATCGTGGATGTGGTTTCCATAGCCTGCGGCTATTACCTCTGCGTCGCTGTCGCTTCCAGCGCCGCGCCCTCCGACGCGGTGCGAGCAATCTCACATTGTCTCCCCCACCACCACCCGCCCCGAATCCGCGGTCGGGGGGTCCGTACGCTAGGGAAACGTGCAGCTCCAGCAACTCGCCTATTTCGTGGCGGTCGCCGAGGCCCGGCACTTCACCCAGGCCGCCGAGCGGATGCGCGTAGCCCAGCCCTCGCTGAGCAAGCAGATCAAGGCCCTGGAGGCCGAGCTCGGCGCACCGCTGTTCAGCCGTGCCCGGGGAAACGTCACGCTGACCCCCGCGGGCGAGGCGTTGCTGCCGCTGGCCCGCCGCATGCTGGCCGACGCCGAGACCGCCAGGAGCGAGGTCGGCGAGCTGGCCGGGCTGCGCCGCGGCCGGGTCCGGCTGGGCGCCACGCCCTCGCTCTGCGCGGGGCTGCTCGCCGACGCGCTGGCCAGGTTCCACCACGCCTACCCCGGCATCGAGCTGTTCGTGGAGGAGGGCGGCTCCCGCGACCTGGTCCGCACCCTCGCCCGGGGCCAGCTCGACCTGGCGCTGATCATCATGCCGCTGCACAGCGACGACCCCGCCCTCGTCACCGAGGAGGTCCTGCGGGAGAACCTCGTCGTCGCCTCCCCCTCGACCACTCGCGCCCGCAAGCCGTACGTGCGCATCGAGGAGTTGCGGCGGCGGCCGATGGTGATGTTCAGGCGCGGATACGACCTGCGGGAGGCCACGCTCAACGCCTGCCGGCAGGCCGGGTTCGAGCCCAGGTTCGCGGTGGAGGGCGGCGAGATGGACGCCGTGCTGCGCTTCGTGGAGGCCGGGCTGGGGGTCGCGCTGGTCCCCTCGATGGTCCTGGACGGCCGCCCGGGACTTTCCGGGACACCCCTGGCTCCCCCCGGGCTGCGCCGCACCATCGCCATCGCGCACCGCAAGGACGTCGAGCCCACCCGCGCGGCCCAGGCCTTCCGCGCGACCCTGCTCCTCTTCCTCGCCGAGGCCGCCCACGAGGGCAGCCTTCCCCAGGGATTGGACCTGATCATCCAGGGTTGACCACCGGCGAGGAGACCGTCGGCGCCTCGCGCCGATCCGTGCCTCCCCCGGTGTCCGACGGGCGGTGAATCACATCGCATCGGCGTCCCGGTACCTGACGTGTCGCACTATTCTACGTAGCGTTGACAGGTTCTCCCGAGCTCATGAAGAGGCGTCAGTGACCGCCCCCGCCAATGAAACGCTCACGCTTCTTCTCATCGAAGACGACGCGGGCGATGCCTTCCTCGTGGAGGAGTTGCTCGGCGAGGCGGACAATCCACCGAAGATCATCTGGGTGCGGAGCCTGGCCGAGAGCAGGGTCCGGCTGACCTCCGAGGTGCAGTGCGTGCTCGTCGACCTCTCCCTGCCCGACGCGACCGGCCTGGAGGCGCTGGAGCAGGTGCTCTCGATGGCACCGCATGCCGCCGTGCTCGTGCTGACCGGCCTGAACGACGCCCACGTCGGCGTGGAGGCGGTCGCCGCCGGCGCCCAGGACTTCCTGGTCAAGCAGGACGTGGAGGGTCGCCTGCTGGCACGGGCGATCCGCTACGCGATGGAACGCAAGCGAGCCGACCTGGCCCAGCGCAGGCTGGTCGAGGCCGAACTGCTCACCAAGGAGAACTCCCGCCTCGAACGCGGGCTCCTCCCGGTCCCGCTGCTGTCCACCGAGATCCTCGAACACCACGCCCGCTACCTGCCAGGACGCAGGCGCGCCCTGCTCGCCGGTGACTTCTGGGACACCGTGCAGAGCCCCGACGGCGCCGTCCACGTGGTGGTCGGCGACGTGTGCGGGCACGGCCCCGACGAGGCCGCGCTGGGAGTCGCGCTCAGAATCGCCTGGCGGACCCTGGTCCTGGCCGGGCACACCGGCAACGAACTGCTCGGCACGCTGGAGTCGGTGCTCCGCCTGGAACGCAAGTCCGCGGAGATCTTCACCACCCTGTGCATCGCCACGATCGACCCCGCGCTCAGCCACGCGCGGATGTACGTGGTCGGCCACCCGCCGCCGCTGCTGATCCGCGATGGCGCGATCGGCGTGGTGCCGGGTACCCCCTCGGGGCCGCCACTGGGCATCTTCCAGGACGTGCACTGGTCGGAGATCGACGTCGCGCTCGGCGACGACTGGTCGCTGCTGCTCTACACCGACGGGCTGATCGAGGCCACCGTGGGCGGTGGACCCGACCTGCTCGGCACCGAGGGCCTGCTCAGGCTCGTCCAGGAGCAGGGCGGGATCGAACTCGATCGCCTCATCGAACGCGTCATCGAGCTGAACCGTGACGCGCTCAGCGACGACCTGGCGACCGTGCTCATCTCACGGAACGGAAGACGATGACCGACCGCCCGGATCGCGGCACCAGCCCGCATCCCCTGCCCGCACCCACCCCCGCGAAGGGTTTCGGGAGGTTCCCGGTGGGCCGCTGGTTCATGTTCGCCGGGGTGGGCATCGCGCTGGTCTTCATGATCTCGGCCGTCGTCACGATCAGGTCGATCGAGGACGCCCGCCAGGCCAGGGAGACCCTGGTCGACGTCATCGACCCGGCGACGCTGCGCACCCTGGAGATCTCCAACGCGCTGACCGCGCAGGAGAGCTCGATGCGGACGTACGGCAGGACCAACGAGGAGACCTCCCTGCGGGAGTACCGGGAGGCGCTCGCCGCGGAGCACCGGGCGCTGGACGCGCTCACCGCGCTGATCCCCCGGATACCGGAGCGACAGAGGATCAGCGTCGAGGTGGCCAACCTGAAGGCCAGGGGGGAGGCCTGGCGGCGCGACTACGCGGAGCGGGTCATCGCCTTGGTGCCGACGCTGAAGACCGACGCCGCCCGGCAGAACGCCGCGATCAACGCCACCCGGTCCACCGAGATCCGCCAGTCCCTCGAAGAGCTGCAGAACCATCTGAACCGGCTGCACGAGATCGGCAGCGTGCAGCTCGACCGCGGCTGGCAGGCCCTCTACGTCGCGCTCATCGGAGTCGCCGGAGCACTGGTCGCGGCCGTGATCGTCTCGGTCCTCATCGTGCGCCACGTGGTGCTCCGCCCGCTGGCGGAGCTGAACGAGCAGGTCCGCGCGGTCGCCCAGGGAGACTTCGACCACAGGCTCAGGGTCGAGCACCCCGCCGAGCTGGCCGAGCTGTCCGGCCACGTCGACGCGATGCGTCACCGTATCCTCGCCGAGTGGCACCGGTCCTCGGAGACGCAGCGCAAGCTGGAGGACCAGGCGACGGAGCTGAGGCGCTCCAACAGCGAGCTGGAGCAGTTCGCCTACGTGGCCAGTCACGACCTACAGGAGCCGCTGCGCAAGGTGGCCAGCTTCACCCAGATGCTGGAGCAGCGCTACGGCGACCAGCTCGACGACCGCGCCAAGCAGTACATCGCCTTCGCGGTCGACGGCGCCAAGCGCATGCAGATGCTGATCAACGACCTGCTCGACTTCTCCCGGGTCGGCAGGATGGGCGGCGAGCGCACCGACATCGACGCCGAGGGGCCGCTGAGGGCCGCGCTGAACAACCTCGCCGCGCCGATCGAGGACACCGGCGCGACGGTGACCTACGACGAGCTGCCCCAGGTGCACGGCAACCGGGTGCAGCTCACCCAGCTCTTCCAGAACCTCATCGGCAACGCGATCAAGTTCCGCTCGGCGGATCCGCCGGAGATCCACATCGGGGTGCGGCGCGACGGGGACATGTGGGAGTTCTCCTGCACCGACAACGGCATCGGCATCGACAGTAAATACACTGACCGCATCTTCCTGATTTTCCAGCGTCTGCACGGGCGGGACGTCTACGCGGGCACCGGCATCGGGTTGGCTCTCTGCAAGAAAATCGTCGAGTACCACGGCGGTCGCATCTGGGTGGACACCGAGGACAGCGAACCCGAGAACACCACCAGAACCGGTACGACCTTCCGATGGACCTTTCCCTCAGGAGAAACCGCTGATGAATGACCTGCGCTGGATCGACGTCCTACTGGTCGAGGACGACCCGGGTGACGTCCTGCTGACGCGGGAGGCGTTCGAGCTCAACAAGGTCCGCAACAAGCTGCACGTGGTCAACGACGGCGAGCAGGCCATGTCCTTCCTTCGCAAGGAGGGCGAGTACGCCGACGCGCCCCGGCCCGACCTGATCCTGCTCGACCTCAACCTGCCCCGCAAGGACGGCCGGGAGGTGCTCCAGGACATAAAGGCCGACGAGAAGCTCCGCGGGATCCCGGTGGTCGTGCTGACCACGTCGGAGTCCGAGGAGGACATCCTGCGCAGCTACAACCTGCACGCCAACGCCTACGTCTCCAAGCCCGTCGACTTCGACCAGTTCATCAGCGTGGTCCGGCGGATCGACGACTTCTTCGTGACCGTCGTCAAGCTGCCCAGCTCCGGCCAGCACTACTGACGGCACGCCACGCCCGGCGGCGGGGTCTCCCCGCCCGCCAGCCGGTGCCCGTTCTCACGGCCTCCGAGACCTCCCTGTGATCGTCCACCTCTTGAGACGCCGCAGGCGGGGTGCCCTCACGCGCCAACGTGACAGGAATCACACCTGGCTAGTGAAATTACCAGTGACCTCTCTCACATAACCCCCGGGCTCCGTCGTAACGTATCCCCCACCAACATGCGCGCGCACGTGTGAGCCGGCGCGACCATGGCCCAGCGCGCGGCACAACTGAAACGACCCGGACCCCAAGGCGAGCGGGGTTCGCGGGAGGTGGAGAGGTCTCGATGACCCAGACAACGGCCGAGAGCCCGGCCAGAAGGCAACGTGCGCAGATCAAGGAGCGCACCCTGCGAACCGACCCGTGGTGGCGCTATCCACTGGTCACATTCATCATCTTCACGGTATTCGTCGTCTACGCCACGTGGACGATCTTCGACGCGAGTTACTTCGTGTCCCCATATCACGCACCGTTCACATCGCCCTGCCTGGCGACGAGCTGTCCCGAGGAGGCGCGGCTGTTCGGCCTCGCCCCGTTCGGCGACTGGTACGCGCTGCCCCCGGCCCTGCTGATCCTCGGTTTTCCCGGGGGCTTCCGTCTCACCTGCTACTACTACCGCAAGGCCTACTACCGGGGCTTCTGGCTCTCGCCGCCGGCGTGCGGGGTGGCCGAGCCGCACAAGAAGTACACTGGTGAGTCACGCTTCCCGTTGATTCTTCAGAACATTCACCGCTACTTCTTCTACGCGGCGATCGTCATCGGCCTCATCCTGGCGTACGACGCGGTGAAGGCGCTGATCGCCAAGCCGACCGGCCTGGGCACCTGGATCCTGATCGTCAACGCGATCCTCATCAACCTGTACACGCTGTCGTGCCACTCCTGCCGGCACATCACGGCCGGGCGCCTGAACCACTTCTCCAAGCACCCGATCCGCTACCGGGCCTGGGGCATCGTCTCGAAGCTCAACGCCAAGCACCAGGAGCTCGCACTGATCTCCATGTTCAGCATCATGGGCGCCGACCTCTACGTCCGCCTGGTCGCCAAGAACATCATCGCCTTCCCGTTCGTATAAGGATCACCTGTGGAAATCGAGCGTCACGAATACGACGTCGTCGTCATCGGCGCCGGCGGTGCGGGGCTGCGGGCGGCCATCGAGGCCCGCCAGCAGGGCAAGCGGACGGCGATCGTCTGCAAGTCCCTGTTCGGCAAGGCGCACACGGTCATGGCCGAGGGCGGCGCCGCCGCGGCCATGGGCAACGTCAACAGCGACGACAACTGGATGGTGCACTTCCGCGACACCATGCGCGGCGGCAAGTTCCTCAACAACTGGAGGATGGCCGAGCTGCACGCCAAGGAGGCGCCCGACCGGGTCTGGGAGCTGGAGGCGTGGGGCGCGCTGTTCGACCGCACCAAGGACGGCAAGATCAGCCAGCGTAACTTCGGCGGGCACGAGTACCCGCGGCTGGCCCATGTCGGCGACCGCACCGGCCTGGAGCTGATCCGTACCCTGCAGCAGCGGGTGGTCGCGCTCCAGCAGGAGGACGAGAAGCTGCACGGTGACGCCGAGGCGTACATCAAGGTCTTCCAGGAATGCACGGTGACCCGCCTGCTCAAGGACGGCGACGCCATCTCCGGCGCCTTCGGCTACTGGCGGGAGAACGGCAAGCTCATCCTGTTCGACGCCCCCGCGATCGTGCTGGCCACCGGCGGCATCGGCAAGTCGTACGTGGTCACGTCCAACTCGTGGGAGTACACCGGCGACGGCCACGCGCTGGCCCTGCTGGCCGGGGCGAACCTGATCAACATGGAGTTCATCCAGTTCCATCCCACGGGGATGGTCTGGCCGCCCTCGGTCCGGGGCATCCTCGTCACCGAGTCCGTCCGCGGTGACGGCGGGGTGCTGAGGAACTCCGAGGGCAAGCGCTTCATGTTCGACTACATCCCCGACGTGTTCAAGGACAAGTACGCCACCTCCGAGGAGGAGGGCGACCGCTGGTACACCGACCAGGCCAACAACCGCCGCCCTCCGGAGCTGCTCCCCCGTGACGAGGTCGCGCGGGCCATCAACTCCGAGGTGAAGGCGGGACGCGGATCACCCCAGGGCGGCGTCTACCTCGACGTCTCCACCCGCCTCCCGGCCGCCGAGATCATCAAGCGGCTGCCGTCGATGCACCACCAGTTCAAGGAGCTGGCCGACGTCGACATCACCAAGGAGGCCATGCAGGTCGGCCCGACCTGCCACTACATCATGGGCGGCGTCGAGGTCGACGCCGACACCGGCGCGGCGGCCGTACCCGGCCTGTTCGCGGCCGGTGAGGTCTCCGGCGGCATGCACGGCTCCAATCGGCTGGGCGGCAACTCGCTGTCCGACCTGCTGGTGTTCGGCCGCCGCGCGGGCATGGGAGCGGCCTCGTACGTGGACGGCCTGGCCGCCCGGCCGAAGGTCTCCGAGGAGTCCGTGGCCAAGGCGAGTATGGAGGCGCTGGCCCCGCTGGAGCGCTCGGGCGAGAACCCGTACGAGGTCCACCACGAGCTGCAGCGGACGATGAACGAGCTGGTCGGCATCATCCGCAAGTCCGAGGAGGTCTCCGAGGCGCTGGAGGCGGTGGAGAAGCTCAAGGAGCGGGCCCAGAACGTCGGCGCGGCCGGCAGCCGGATCTACAACCCGGGCTGGCACCTCGCCCTCGACCTGCGCAACATGCTCCTGGTCTCGGAGTGCGTGGCGAAGGCGGCGCTGCTGCGCGAGGAGAGCCGCGGCGGCCACACCCGTGACGACTTCCCGGCCATGTCCGCCGAGTGGCGGACCAAGATCCTGCGCTGCGCCCTCACCCCGGACGGCTCCGGCATCGCGGTCGAGGAGCAGGTCCAGACCGCGATGCGGGACGACCTCATCACGCTGTTCGACCGCGACGAGCTGAAGAAGTACATCACCGAGGAAGAGCTGGCCGCCTTTGACGCGCTGGCCAAGGAGTAACCATGAGTTACAAGGCGAAGTTCCGCGTCTGGCGGGGCGAGGGCGGCGAGGGCAGGCTTGAGGACTTCACCGTCGAGGTGAACGAGGGCGAGGTCGTTCTCGACATCATCCACCGGCTCCAGGCGACCCAGGCCCCCGACCTCGCCGTCCGCTGGAACTGCAAGGCCGGCAAGTGCGGCTCGTGCTCCATGGAGATCAACGGCAGGCCGAAGCTCGGGTGCATGACCCGGATGTCCACCTTCAGCGAGGAGGAGACGATCACGGTGACGCCCATGCGGACGTTCCCAGTGATCAAGGACCTGGTCACGGACGTCTCGTACAACTACCAGAAGGCCAGGGAGATCCCGTCCTTCACTCATCCGGCCGACGTGAAGCCGGGCGAATACCGCATGCAGCAGATCGACGTCGAGCGGTCCCAGGAGTTCCGCAAGTGCATCGAGTGCTTCATGTGCAACAACGTCTGTCACGTCATCCGTGACCACGAGGAGAACAAGCCCGGCTTCGCCGGTCCGCGCTTCCTGATGCGGATCGCCGAGCTGGACATGCACCCGTACGACGTGGCCGACCGCAAGGACTCCGCTCAGGAGGAGCACGGCCTGGGCTACTGCAACATCACCAAGTGCTGCACCGAGGTCTGCCCCGAGCACATCAAGATCACTGACAACGCGCTGATTCCCATGAAGGAGCGCGTCGCCGACCGTAAGTACGATCCGCTGGTCTGGCTGGGCAACAAGATCTTCAAGCGTTCCAGCTCGAAGAGCTGACCCCCGTACGGCGGCGCCGCCCACGGGGCTCTCCCCGGGCGGCGCCGCCGTGTTTCCGCAACGTTCAAGCCGCTCGGACCTTCGTGACCTTCCGCGCTGTCTCAGGCCGGCGGCGCGATCAGGGACGAGGACGGTTCCAGAGGCCGGTTCCAGAGGCCGGTGGAGGTCAGGTGGAGCGGCGGAAGAGACCGCGCTTCTTCTTGCCGGCGTCCTGACCGGGGAGCGGGTAGACCGCCGTCGAGGCCGGCCCCATGGGAGGCTGCTCGCCGGCATCCGGCCGGTTACCCGGGCCGTGGGTCCCCGGACCACCGGGACCGTCAGGACCACCGTGAGCGGGCGGGCCACCGATGGGGCCGTGGGCCCCCGGACCACCGAATCCTTCGGGGCCGCCCTGAGCCGGCGGGCCACCGATGCCGTGAACTCCGCCGAAGGGGCCACCTCGGGCGGGCTCCTGCGGGAACGGCGCCCCGGGGAACTCCGGCTGCCCCTGCGGAGAACGCCCCTCGCGAGGCTCGGGGCCAAGGGCTCCGGGGTTCTCCGGCCCGCCCTGGCCTGGAACTCCCTGACCCGGAGCGTGCTGCCCCGGAACATCCTGCGGCTCGGGTCCGAAAGGCCGGAAATCGCCCTGGGGGCGGTCCGACCGGTTCCGATCATCCTGCGGTTCCTGGCCGAAGGGCTGGGGACCGTGGAACGCGGCCGCCGGGCCGTCCTGCCCCGCCGGGCCGTAGGGCACCTGCTCCTGGACGGTCTGACCGTACGGGTCGCCGTGGCCGGTGGGCTGCTGCTCGTAGCCGGGCGCGGGCATGTACGCCGTCGTCTGCTCGTAGCCGTAGGGGTACTGCCCGGGGACGTAACCCTCCGGGTAGACCGGAGAGTACATCTGCATCGGGACGAGGCTGATGATCGGCGCGTAGGCCGTGCCGCTCTGGTAGGGGCCGGGAACGAAACCAGGTCCGGCGGCGTAGCCGGGACCGCCGTGATAGGTCATCGGGTCCATCGGATCGACGCGGGGACCCATCCCCCGGGGGCCGGCCCGGCGGATGGCCGCGGCGTGGGCCAGGCGGCGCAGCCTGCCCTCGAAGATCAGAACGGCGAACAGCACCAGCAGCACCAGGATCAGCGCCGGGATGCCGAGCTGGCGGCTCAGCGTGGCCCCGTCGAACTCGGCGTTCGCGTTGCGGATCTCGGACACCGAGGAGCCCGAGGCGTTCTCGTCGAACGTGGCGCTCTCTTCCGGTGAGGGTGTGGCCGAGGGAAGCGGGGTGTTGGCCGGGAACTGGACCTCTTGTTCCTCGGACGCCGAAGGGCTGGGATCGGTCTCCGTCCCCGTCTCCGGCGGAGCGATCGGGGCCGAGCTCTCCTGGGCCGGCGGAGCGGCCGACTCCTGCGCGGGTGGCGGGGTCGTGGCCTTCGGAGGCTTCGTCGTCGGCGGTACGGTCACCGTGGTGGTCACGGTCTTCTGCGGGACCGGGGTCTCCTCCGCGCCGCCTCCGGGATCCTCGGTGACCGTGACCGTGACGATCGGCGTGGGCTCCTCACAGGGCCCCGCCGGATCGACGTCACATCCGGGGATGGACGACGGGTCGACGACCATCGTCCTGACCGTCGCGCCGGCCACGGAGGAATCGGTGAGCGGTGCCACGACGACCAGGAAGGCACCGCTGATCCCCAAAGACATCACAACGGCGGAGACAGCTGCCCTGAGCCGTGCTCGCGTCACCGGTGCCCTCCGTGCAATCAACCATGAACACGTCAAAGAAATACTAGTTGGGCAAAAGTAACAGTAAATCGCCTTTTACAAAACGTGTCGCGAACGACGGCGGCGCTGGATCCTCCGCTGCAGCCAGAGGAGGCCGAGTAGTGCTCCCACCGCTGCTCCCACCGCCGGTAGGCCCCGCACTCCCGTCAGCAGCGGGCTTGACTCGGCGACCGCCCGGACCTGGGTGTTCGGACCGTCGAGATCCTGCGGAAGAGGCGCACCCTGCGGTACGGGGACCTGTGCGGCGGCGGGGAAGGGGCCCGCCGGCGGCAACTGGAGCTGGGGCCCGGCCCCGAGACCGGGCATCTGACCCGCCCCCGCCATCCCCGTGGAACCCGGCGGCACCTGCTGCGGTACGCCCGGCATCTGCCCCATGGGCAGCGGCGGTACCTGCTGCGGCACCATCGGTGCCTGGCCACCCGGCGGCTGCGCCATGGGCACCTGCTGTCCCGCTCCCGGGAAACCGGCCCCCGGGAAGCCGGGACCGACCGGCCCGCCCACTTCCCGTCGCGGCGCACCAGGCCGGCCTGCCTTTCCCTGCCCGCCTGCCCCCGGATGGCCCGGAAGCATCGGCTGCGGCTGCGCGCCGAGCTGACCGGGCGGGACGAGCATGCCCTGACCGAGCTGACCAGGCGGGACGAGCATGCCCTGGCCCGGCTTACCCGGCCGGCCAGGCATGCCCTGACCGGGCTGGACGAGTTGCCCGGCCGGCCACTGAACGGCCCCCGGGTAACCAGGCCCCATCGGCGCCACCATCGGGCGGCGCGCTCCGGGCTTGCCGATCATCGTCTGGCCGCCTGCCGGATAGCCGGGTCCCACGGGCGCGAGCATCGGTCGGCCCGCCCCCTCGCGGCGCGCGCCGGACCGGCAGGCCGCCCGCCGCTTCCCGGACATCTTCCGCCCGGCCGCCCCGCGTCCCGCGTGAGTCCCCACGGCCGGATGGTTCCGGCCGTTTTGCCGCTGAAGGAGATGTTGCTCAGGTGTTCTCACCGGCTGCGGTGCGGCGTCGGCCGGGCCATGGCCGGCCACACCGCCGTTCGTCCCCGGTGCGGTGCCCGGAACGGCGGCGTCGGCGGGAAGCCGCGTTCCCGGCCGTACCGAGCCCTCGGGAGCCACCGGGGCCGAGGGATCCACCGGGGCCGAGGGGGCAGCCGAGGCCGAGGGGGCAGCCGAGGTCGAGGGGGCAGCCGAGGTCGAGGGGGCAGCCGAGGCCGAGGGGGCAGCCGAGGTCGAGGGCACGGCCGTGCTCCCGCCCACACCCGCCACGACCGAACGCGGCGCCTCGGGGACCGACGTCTTTTCCAGAACGTCGAAAAGGAAGGCCAGCGTGCGCTGCTCGGCCTTCTCCGCCTCCGACGCGCCGGGGGCGATCTTCGGAGCCCAGCCCCGCTCCCCGACCGCCTGGGGAGCGTTGAGAACCAGGTCGGCGCCACCGAACGCCTCCACGCCCGCGCGCGGATCCGCGGGCCGGGCCGGCGGGGCATCTCCCAGATGGATCCTGGAAGGGCCGGAGATTTCCGGGGCACCGGAGCCGCCACGCGAGGGCGACGCCCCGGCACTCACCCCGGAGACGGACCCGGGCATCTCCCTCTGGGCACGGGCGAGCTCCGGGCTCCCGGCGGCGCCCCGGATCTGCGGTGTCACCGCGCCCGGACTCCCGGCAGTGCCTCCGACGGTGCCTCCGACGGTGCCCCGCACCTGCCGGGTCACCACATCCGACCCCTTGAGCGCGCCCTGTCCCTGCTGCACCGTCTCCCCAGCGGGTCCGCGCATCCGGGCCATCGCGGTCAGCGTGATGTCCCGCGGACGCTCCGGCGCGGCGAGCAGCACGTCGACGAGCCCGCCGCCGTCGGGCAGGTCACCGACCGAGCAGACCGCCGTCCCCTTGGGAAGCGGGGTCGCGGGCCCGGTCGCCACCGGACACTCGATGCCTCTGAGGGCGTCGGCGGGGGTCGTCACGACCGCCAGCCGCGCGCCGGTGCCCGGCCCTCGCAGGCGGATGCGGAAGCGGATCACCTCGTCGGCGCGGCTCCACCGCGCCCACGTACCGGGGGCGGCGGCCAGGTCGAGGGGCGACTCGGCCGGCTCGGCCGGCTGGGCGGCGTACACCCCCGAGGCACCGCCGAGGATGAGCACCCCCGCTCCGACCGCCGACACGAGCCGAGTACCACGCCACCATACGGTCACCGCATATCTCCGTTCCCCGGGTACGGACACGCGACATCGCCACGTCCAGTAGCAGTTATGTCACGGTGCGGAGACGATCAATCCTTATTGAACCGACCTTGCCCATCGTTGAGACGACCTTGTACCGCCCGCACGATTGGAAGGTCCGCGGGCAGCCACGCCACGTCGTAGAGCTCGTCCATCTCCAGCCAGCGCAGATCCAGGTGCTCCCTGGTCTCCGGCCTGCCCTCGGCGATCACCGCGAACCAGACCCGCAGGACGTAGCCGCCGGCGAGCGCCCAGTCGCCGCCGACCCGCTCGCCCACCTCGATCAGTACGCCGAGCTCCTCCTGGCACTCCCTGACCAGCGCCGTGTGCTCATCCTCGCCGGGATCGACCTTGCCTCCCGGCAGCTCCCAGCCACCGGCCAGCTCGGGAGGATCGGCGCGCTGGGCGGCGAGCAGCCTGCCCTGGCCATCGACGATGGCGGCGCCCACAACGACCTTTTCCGTGACTCCTCCGCTCCCCGAGGAGAGCGGCTTCTCGCTCCCCCGGCCGAGTTGGGCGATGGTCAGAACACCGGAACCGTAACAGGAAGCGACTCACCTGCCGGGTAGGCCAGGCCGTCCCCTCGCCGAACATGACGCCCCCGATTCTGTCAGCCCTGCTCCCTCAACTTGAGTTGCTCCAGGATCTGGGGGTGTTGCAGCGGTCGGGTGAACCCCACGATCCCGGTGCGTTCCCGATAGGTGGTGACCTTGATCGGCCCGCAGAGCCGGCATCTCGCCTCGACCATCTTGCCCGGCGACACCACCAGGCCCACGTGCCCGGGACGGTCGGGGCCGGTGCCGGGACCCGAGTTGAAGAAGACGAGATCACCCGCCTGTTCCTGCCCCGCGGAGACCTGCACACCGAACGGCCACTGGCCGAACGTGGTCCGCGGAATGGTCAGGCCAACGCTCCGGTAGGCCATGTAGATGATCCCCGAGCAGTCGTAGCCGGCGGGCCCGGTGCCGCCCCAGATATAAGGCTTGCCGCGCTGGGCCAGCGCGTACTGCAGGATCGCGGCCACCGTACCTGTCGGCGCCGCCTCCAGCATGGGTTCGTCGCAGCTGTCGTCCGCCTCGGGCGGGGTGGCGACCTCGCCGTCCTTGGCGTACTTCTCGGCGATCTCCATGACCTGGTCGACGTACCACCAGGCGCGGTTGTAGACGAACAGCGAACGCCGTACGTTCTCCGGCGCGCCGTTCCGCTTCAGCATCTTCGCCGCGCCTAGGATGGCGTCAGCCGGGTTGTACACGTCGGCCCAGCCGTCTCCGTCGCCGTCGGAGGCGTAGCCGTTGAACGTGGACGGGATCTTGATCTTGGCCTTACCGCCCCAGGTGCTGATGAGAAACTGCATCGGCCCGGCGGCGCCCGCGTAGTTGACGCCGCTGCGCACGCCGGGGAGCGTGGAGCGTCCGTGGTCGGTCTCGCGCTTGCCGACCCCGGCGAGCACGTTCCACTGCACGCCGACCTTCTGTCCGTGCTCGCGGTAGAGCTTCAGGTACTCCTCGGGGATGTCGGACGTCGCGGTCTCCGACTCGTCGCCCACCGTCTGGACGTTCTTCCCGCAGTCGGGTTGCGCCTGCCCGGTGATGGAGGGGAACGAGGGGAAACCACTGATCATCATCATCGGCGCCATGATCAGCGTGATCATGCAGAGTCCGGCGACTCCGAGGACCAGCGCGAGGCGGAGGTGTCTGTTCTCCCTCATGAGATTCCGCCGTTCATCCGGCCACGCCGGTCTCGGAAGGCTGTTCGTCTCCCTCCTGGCCGGAATCCGCCGGCTGGAGGTCGTGGACCCGCCACTCGGCACCGACCTGGATGAGCGTGACGGCGTACTCCGCGGTCCTCTCGTTCACCCCGCTCTTGGCCGTGACGTTCTGGGTGCCGACGACCACGAACACCACCGAGGCGCTGTTGATCTGCCGGATCTCCTTCACCCGCGCCGCGCCGACCGAGACGACCTCGTCGGCCCTGTTCGCCTCGACGGTGCCCGGCGAGGTGACCGTGCGCAGCAGCACCCCGGAGAACTCGGCCGTGGTGTAACCCTTCAGGCGGTCGCCGTAGACCGCCGGGTCCTCGTCGTAGCTGAACGTGCCGTACTCGGCGGTGAAGCGCTGCGCGTAGTCGGCGGCGGCCGCCAACTCCTGCTTGGTCATCGGCAGGTAGGAGTAGACGTCGAAGGGCGCGTTGCTGGCCGTCGCCTCCGGACGCGTCGGCTCCGCGACCGGCTCCCGTCCCGATGCCACGGTACGGGTGGCCCCCGCGGGCTCTGTCAGGTTCTCCACCCCGTCGCCCTCCGGCCACATGGTCAGGTAGACGCCGACCGCTGCGAGCACCGCGACCAGCACCGCGAAGACGACTCCCCGCCGGCTGCCTCCCTCGGTCAACGTCAGTCCCTGTCCGGGTTGGACGGGCGGAGCCAGAACGGCGGCGGCTCACCGGCATCACCACCGCGCTCCGCTCGCCTGGTGATCCAGAGCGGTGGCGCCTCGGACGACCTGCCTCCGGCGTCCCGGTTCCGCGAACCGCCGGAGGAACTCCGCGAGCCGCCGAAGATGCTCTCGCCCGACCTCGAACCGCCCGAGCCCTTCGGGCCCGAAGAGCCGCGGGAGGAGTTGCCGTTACGCGACCCCGAGCCGGAGCCGCCTCGCGAGGAGCCGCCGAAGATGCTGCCGCCCGACCGGCCGCCACCCGAGGATGGCGCGGCGGGCCTGACCGCCGAGGGGCCGGACGATCTGCCCGCCGAGGACGCCCCGTTGCCCGAGGAGCCGCCCTGCGGCGCCCAGCCTCCCGACGAGCCGCCGAACCAGCCGCCGGAACCACGTCCCGAGGACCCTCCGGACCTGGTGGGGGGCGCGCCACCGCCCGTACCGGCACCGGACAGGTTGAGCGGTGGCGCCGCGCCCGGGCGTGCCGCGGTGACCGGGCGTCCGGTGCCCTTGCGCCGCCCCGCCGCCTGGGAGTCGGTGTCAAGCGGCGCCGGTTGCGCGCCGACCGGGACCCGGGTGCCCGACGGGGTGGCCGGCGTGGCGCCGTCCTCGCCGCGTCCCCTGCCCTGGGCGACCGTGGCGGCGGCCGCCGCGCCGACGGAGGCTCCGCCGGCCATCGCGGCCGCCTGGAGCATCGGCTCCGCCTTGCGCATGCCCCAGCGGCCCACCCTGGCCGCCGCGACCGGCGGCAGCGCGGACGCGGCCCGCTGCAGGGTCGGCGCGGTGGCCGCGTCGCCGAGCATCCGGGTGGTGAGCGTGTGCCCGTCCATCGAGGCGAACAGGTGCTGGAAGGGCCGCCGGTAGAAGAACACGGCGATCGTCAGGATCGCCATGAACATGACCTGCATACCCCATGGCATCGCGGTGGAGATGATCAGCGCGTAGCCGTACACGAGCACGCCCAGGACGAGGGCCAGCACCGCCTGTCTGAGCAGTGTGCCGATCAGCATCTCCACCCAGCGCATGGCGATGATCCGCCCGGACCCCGGATGGACGCCGATCAGCAGGAAGACCGGCGCGAGGATCAGCAGCAGCAGGAACCCGACCTTGAGCACCAGCAGCGAGACCGCCACCAGGAAGATCAGTAGCCCCGCGACCACCGCGGCCATGAAGGCGCCGATCGCGACCCCCAGCCGGTTCGTCCAGTCCTTGCCCTGGAAAAGGGGGAAGATCGGCGTGTTCTGCAGCTTGTCGGCGACCTCTGTCTCGTATCGTGCCTGGTGAAAGCCCGCTTCGGGCGCCTGCTGCGCCTTCAGCTCGGCCGCGTCGATCGTCTGGATCTCCAGCAGTTTGGCGCCGAACACCTTGATGACGGGGGCGTCGGCGTCGGCCGTGCCGAACTGGCCCATCAGCCACGGCTTGCAGACCAGGGTGGACCAGAGCGCGTCGGAGTTCTGCTCGACTCCCGGCACGCCGCTCTGGCCGTATCCACCGCCCTGGACCTGCGGGTTGGCGTCGCCCTTGGCCGGCAGGCAGGAGGTGCCGCCCGCACCGGGCAGCCCGGAGAAGGCGGAGTTGACCACCTCGCCGGTCTTGTCGGTGACGACCTTGCCCAGCCCCGTGAGGTCTCCGGGGCGGCTGAAGAACCAGACGGCCACGGTGACCGCGAGGACCATCCAGATGACGCCCTCGGCGGTGGTGGTGGCGCGCTTGCGGATCAGCCCGTACCAGGCCAGCCAGACCGCGCCGAGGATCACCAGCGGCCGCAGGTACGGCCAGTACATGGCGTCGGCCAGGCGGACCACGATGTCGTCGACGACATTCTTGATCGACTCCAGCGGCCCCTCGGTGGCGGCCGCCTGGTAGGTGGTGATGGTCAGCCGGTCCAGCGCCTTGGCCCACAGGAAGACCGTGTTGGCCATCGCGTTGCCCATCACCGCCGCGATGTCGTCACAGCCGAGCTGGTGGGTGTGCCAGAACTGGCCGCTCATGCCGTAGGTCGCGTAGTTGCCCTGAACCGCGGGAACCTCCGCCTGGGCACCCGGCTGCGCGGGGTCCGGGACCGGCGGCTTGATCAGGCCGTCCACACCTCCCGCGACGATGTCAGGGGACAGGTCGGGTGACATGTCGCAGGGCGCGGCGGCGACGGCCGTGGACGCCTCGTCGGGGAACACCATTGGCAGCGCGAGGAACGCGGCCAGTGCCACCAGCCCGATGGCGATCCGCCTGCCCAGCCTTCCCCTGCGGGAATCCCTCTTGCGAGAGCCCTTCATGACCGCACCTCCAGCGCCGCAGCCCCCGGCCCATCGACTCTGTCGCCCCCAGGGAGATCATGCACTTTCTCGTCGGGTTTGTCGTGGGTAGGGTTCGTATCCAGCCAGCGCAGCAGCTCGTCCGAGATCAGGTCCACCCCGATACGGCCTGCTCGGCCGTCCAGATCCCGGAAGACGCACTCACCGTTACCGAGCGAGCGCAGCACCGCCTTGTGCTCCTCGGACGCCTCGACACCGAGCAGCGCCATCACGTGCTCCACCTCGACCCGCTCGGTGGAACGGAACGCGAACACCGAGGAGAGGCAGTTCGTCACCTGCTCGCTCAGCAGGTCACCGGCGTTCTGCGAGACCAGGACCAGCGCCGTGTTGCGGGAGCGGCCCATCCTGCTGACCTCGGGCACCAGCTTGGCGCCCTCGGGAGTGGAGGTGATCGCCCATGCCTCGTCCAGGAAGATCGCCTTGGGGGTCCGCCGGTCCAGGCCGTTCATCAGACCCCGCGCGAACTGCGCGACGAGGTAGAGCAGCGCCACCGACAGCCGCTGCTCGTAGGAGTAGTCGTCGCGGCCGGTGGAGGCGTCGGGCAGCGTCAGACCGCCCAGGGTGAAGACGGTGGTCCAGCCCTCGGTGTCGATCTGGTCGCCGCCCGAAGGGTCGAAGCAGAGCCTGGCCAGATGCATGTCGGACATGGAGCGGAGCACCGCGCCCAGGTTCTTGGAGGCGGCGTCGTCCGTCTGCTCCAGGAAGTCGACCACCTTGCCCAGCGACGGGTCCTCGGCGTTGGAGACCGCGGCGACCGCCTGGATCATCGCCGACTCGCGCTCCTCCGACATGCGCGGCAGCAGCAGGCGCAGGGTCTCGGTGGCCATCGTCTTCTTGGCCGCGAGGTCGTCGCCGAAGGAGAACGGGTCGAGCAGGCCCGGTGCCGCGGAGCCGAGCGGGATGATCCGTGCCTTCCTACCCCGCTTCCGCAGTAGCTGGACCAGCGAGTCGGCGTCGCCCTTGGGGTCGATGACCGCGACCGTCACTCCGCGCAGCGCCATCTGGTAGATCATCAACAGCGCCAGCGTGGTCTTGCCGCCGCCGGGTTCGCCGGTGATGGCGATGGCCGTAGGCCGGTTGCGCGTCGCCGCCACCAGCGGGTCGAAGTGCACGATGCTGCGCGCCCGGCCCAGGGTCTCCCCTACGTACGGGCCCATCCAGCCCGAGCCGCCCTCGTCCGTCCGGTCACCCAGGTCGACGGTGGCGGTGGCCATGCCGCCCGCGATGGTGCGCAGCGGCTGCCGCTGCGCGTAGGCGTTGACCCTGACCCGCTCGCCCGGCAGCGTCTCGCAGAACAGCGAGAACTGGTCGCCGGTGGAGTTGACGATGTCGATGCCCATGTCGCGGTAGTGCTCCACGACCGCCTCGACCCGCTGCACGCAGATCTCCTCGGTCGGGGCCGACACGATCAGCCGGTGCCAGCCGTACACGAACGGCAGGCGCTCCTTGGTGATGCCGTGCTCCAGCATCCGGGCCGCGTCGATCTGCTCGGCCAGGGCCAGCGGCGCCTCCGCCCCGGCCTCGCGGATGTGGATGTCCATGTCACGGGCGTGGGCGAGCTGGCGCGCCACGTCCTTGCTCGCCTTGACCGGCGGGATCAGCCGCATCCTCGAACTGATCTCCACCGGGAAGGGCAGCTGGTCGGCGAAGTGCATCCAGGGTTCGCCGTCGGGGAAGGGCATCAGGTCGGGGAAACGGGCGAAGGACATGTGCGCCACGTAGGAGTCACCGTGCGGCTGCTCGATCCGGAGCAGCGCCCTGCCGTTGTGGATCTGCCCCTCGACCAGGGACTCGATCTCCCCCTGTCCCCACCGCCGCTTGGGGCTGGCCGAGGCCGGAGGGTCGCCGAGGGAGCCGGTCGTGGCGTGCTGGAACAGCCAGGCGAGCTCGACGGAGCTGGCGTGCCTGGCGTACAGGGCGCTGGCCGACAGTGCCCTGCCCAGCCGCTCCGCCTGCTCGGACCACTTGGCGATCTCCGCCTTGGGGACATGGTCGTCCTCGATGCCCAGGGCCTTCTCGCTGCGCTGGTAGAAGCCGAAGAGCTGGGAGAGGACCCCGGTGCCCAGTTGCCTGCCGCGCGTGCCGAGCCGCACCCCGAGATAGACCTCCTTGGTCCAGAAGTCCTTGGCCCAGACGTGCCGGTACATGTCCTCCAGGTAGTCACGCCAGCCGGGGCCCTCGTCGGAGGTGGCGTTCAGCGCCATCGCCCATTCGGCGGCCGGGTAGGTGCGGTGCGCCACCCGCAGGTGCACCTCGGCGTCCGGCATCCGGATGGCGGCCAGCGCGATCGTGATGTTGGTGGCCAGCGCCTCCCGCTCCTCGGGAGTGATGAACTCGTAGCTCACGGTGGGAAGCCTGAAATAGGCCCAGACCGACGAGTCGGTCAGCAGGATCCGGTCGTCGAAGTACCGGACGGCGAGGCGGCTGCGCGCTCGGGACGCACGGCTCACAGGCCCTCCCCCACCGGTCGTACGGCCCTGCCCGCACGCCTGCCCGTGCGGCCTCCGGCCCACCCGCTCACCCGCACCTCGTCACGCCCGTTCACCACGTCTTCTCGCGCCCGGGGGATCACTGAGCTAGTTCCTCCTCGCTGGGTCGACCCGCCTGCACCGTTCCGAAGCCCGCCACCACGACACCCGCCAGGGCGAGGTACGCCCGGCGGCCCGGCGCCCTCAGGTGGGACGGTTCCACCCGATCGGCCCTGCCGGGAGCCAGCGCGTCCTCCCAGGGGACCCTGACGATCGCCCGGCACCTGCCCCGCGCGACCGCCTCCGCCTGCTCCACGTCCTCCATACTGCGGCGGCTCACCCCGTTGACGACCATGACCGCCCGGTGGCGGAGGTCCGCGCAGCCGTGCCCGTCGAGCCACTCGTAGGTCATGGCCACCGCGTCGGGCCCGTCCTCACTGGCCGGGACGACGAGGACGAGCTGATCCGCGTAGGGGAGCACCCGCGCGGCCAGGGCCGCCGCCGGGTCCATGACGATCATCTTGTAGTACCGGTCGAGCGTGTCCATGGTCTGGCCGAGCCGCCGGTCGGAGAAGAGCGTGCGGTCGGACAGGCGCTGCTCGGCACCGGCGTCGGTGTCCCCGGCGAGAACCTCCAGCCCCGAGGCACAACGGCTGGTGTAGGCCCGCATGCCCAGGTATCCCTGGACGTTGTCGAGGCCGGCGAGCAGGGAGCTCAGGGTCTCGGGCGACTCGCCCTGGATCCGGCTGGACAGGGCGTGGGAGCCGGTGCTGGCGTCGACCGCGAGAATCCGGTCCTCCCGGTAGCGGGCGAGGGTGTGGCCGAGCATGAGCGCGGTCGTGGTCTGCCCGGCGCCGCCGGTGCAGCCCAGCACCACCACCCGGCGGCTGCCGCTGAACACCGCCCTGGCCCGTGCCTCGTCGATCTCCGAGCCGTCCGTACGGCCGCCGCCCCCGGGTCCGATCACCACCTGGGCCAGCCGCCGCCAGCCGCCCGAGGAGTCCCTGCCGACCACCGACTCCACCCGGCGGACCCTGGCCCCCGCCTCGCCGGCCGAGGAGGTGGGCACCGGCACCACGGGGGCCACCGGATCGGCCTTCGCCGTTCCCGAGGGGACCGCGCGGATCGACATGCCGGCACCGGTCTGGACGCCGGTGTCCCCTGGGATGCCGGGACCTGCCTGCGTCCCGGCGGGCCGCTCGGGCGGCCATGCCTTCGAGGCGTCGGCCGCCCGGCCGATCGGGGTGGGCCGCCCTCTGCGGTGCTGGCGCCGGGCGCTCCTGTCGTCCGGCGAGAGTTCGGCCGCCTCAGCGTCACGGCGTCCGGCCGGCGCCGGTCCGACGAACCTGGGCACGAAGGACGGAACGGCCGGGGCGGAGGGCTTCTCCACGGGGTCGGGCACGACGGCCGGCCTCTCGGCGGGCACCGTACGGCCCTTGGCGGGTGTCTCCACCCGGGCCGGCTCCGGAGCCGAGGGTGAGGGCGGCGGCACGGCCGGGGCCTCGGGACGGTCCCGGACGGGAGAGCGCGAGGCGGGCACGGAGATCTCCGGAGACACCTCGGGCTCGGGTGGGGTGGGCGGGGCGGCGGCGCGCTGAGCCTCGGCGGAGGCGGCGAGCCTGCGCAGCCGCCGCAGCGCCTCGGTGCTGATCGGAGCGGCCGGAGCCTCCGCCGTGTCCGCCGTGTCCGGCGTGCCGGGCGTCGCCGGAGTGCCCTCGGCGTGCTCCCGTGCGGGAGCACGGTCCCACTGGGCCGCGGGCCGGTCGGCGGGAGCGTCGGCGATCGGCCGCGAGGGCGGACCCGGGACCGGCGTGTCCGGCGGGGAGGTGACGGTCTCGGCCGGAGCCTGCTCCGGTGACACGACGGGCAGTGAGGCGCGGGGCACCGCGGACAGGACGGGGACGACCGGGGCCGGCTCGGCGGCCGTGGTCTGGGCGAGGGCCGGGGCGGTGCCCTGACGGAGTGCGCGAGCCTCGCCCCAGGCGACGCGCTCGCGGGCGACCGGGGCGGTGGCGGCGGCCGCCGCCGCCGCGGCCACGGCAGGCCGCACCTCGCGCGAGCGTGCGGCGGCGCGCTTGGACTGGGCGTGGCGGGCCTTGCGCGACGCCTTGACCCGGACCGAGGCGGGCCGCGGCGCGGCCCGCCAGATCCGGCCGTTCAGCGCGATCTCGGCGGGCTCGGAGATGGGAGCCATCCGGCACCAGGTGCGCGGCTCGCCCACGTAGCGCATCTGCGACTGGAGCAGCTCGGTGAGCCGCTTGCTCTCGATCACCGGCCGGGTGGAGAGCCAGGTGACCACACCGGGCGGCACCAGGTAGAGCACGTGCCAGGGGGCCGCGAAGGGCAGGCCGAGCAGGTAGAGCAGGAGCGACCACGGAGCCAGCACTCCCACGAACCCACCGATCCAGACGATCGGGAGCGGCGTCGGCAGCCGTAGGTCGTACAGCTTGTAGAGCCGCTTCTCGATCCTCCAGATATTGGTGTACGTGGGCAGGTCCACGTGATCCTCCTCTCCGCCTCTCCTTGTTTGACCGTTTGGAGGCGGTCTCAACCCCCCGAGATGCCCAGTGCGCCCGCGATCGCCTTGGCAGTCACCTCGATGATGTTCGGCACGTAGAAGATCACTCCGATGGCGATCGCCAGGATGATGAACTGAACGAACCTGGTGATCTCACGGGTGAAGAGGAAGAAGAGGGCCACCACCGAGACGATGACGAGGAAGAGCGGTGCGAAGAAACTGCGGAGGAAGTCAGCGAGGCCTTCTGTGTTGACGCCTGCCGGAGGGGCTGTGGGCTGAGCGAACTCCATGGCGCTCAGCAGCATGGTCTTGATAATCACTTCTTGTCCTCCGTACTCACGATCGCGGCCCCCGGGCGGCGACGGGCCCGCGACGCACTCGCGCGCGAACCCGAACCGGCGGCTCGTCGATCAGGGGGGGTCTGCTCACCGTGGACCGGCACCATTCGATCATGCGTTACCTCGCCACAGATCGATACGCACCACGAATGTCCTTGACGAACCACTTGTCGCCTTGCTTGACCACGGTGAGCAGGTAGGCCTGCTCGAGCTTGCCTTCCATCTGGCCGGGATCCGCGGGTTCCGGGTCGGTGGACTGCCTCGCCTTTGACGGCACACCCCACAGGACCGTCGCGGTCACCTCTCGGGTGGCTCCCCCTCCGAGGGGCACGGCGAGTTCTTTGAGCTGCAGGAAGGTGAACGCGCCGCCGAATCCCTCCAGGGTGATCCCGGCGTCGGCGTAACGCTGCAGCGAGGCGGTGTCGCTCGCCGCGTAGGCCTTGAAGAAGTCCTCCATCGGGGTGCGCAGCTCCTGCTCCGCGGCGCGGTCACGCTCGGGTGCGGCCTTGGGCGGCAGGGCGGCCGCCTTCGGCGCCGGCAGGATGCCCGGACGCCCCGCGACGACGAACCTCTTCGTGGACCGGTCGTGGTAGACGGGCACCGACAGCAGCTGGCGGCGGTTGTCCGACTGGTAGAGGACGGTGACGACCGCGTTGTCCGCGTCGACGACCTCGATCCCGTACGGTTGCACCGCGCCGGCGCTCATCCGGCCGAAACCGTCCCAGCCGAACTGCGGCTCCGTGCCTTCGGGCAGGTAGGGGGCGAGCCGCGACCTTCTCTCCTCAAGACGGGCCCCGTCGAAGTTCAGGTAGACCTCGGCGAACTGGGTCGCGAAGGCGGACCCCTGGGCGGTGGGGAACCCGCTGTCGGAGGCGGGCGCCGCGCCCGAGGGGGCGTTCTGCTGGGTGAAACGCTCGAAGGGCGCGCGGACCCCGTTCACCACGATGACGACTATCAGCGCCCAGAGCACGGCGCGGCCGGTCCACACCAGCCAGCGACCGCCTCCACCGGACCAGCGGCCCCGCGACGCGCCCCGCCCGCGCGCCGGGGCGCGGCCGAGATCGGGGTCGTCGGGAAAGTCCGGGTATGCCGACAGCTCAGGGTCGCCAGCGATCCGGGGATCACGCTGGACCGTCGACCTTCGAGCCATCACGCCTCCGCTCGCGTCAATCCTCGGCCGCACGGTGTCGTATCGCCGCCAATCCCGTCGGCCATGGTGACGCACTTACTCTAGCCGCCCCGCCGATTCTTCCAGGAAAGCCACGCCTATGCTGCAGGCATCGCGATGACTGAGCAAACCCGGTCTGGAACCCCGTCGAGACCGGCGATGCCGCCGATGCCCGATGAAAAGTGCATTACCCCTGGCCAACGCATGGGTCGATTACTCAAACGCCACGCATTGCTAACTGGACGGTTCCCGGACTGTCGCGACCTGCGCATTTAACCCGAAATACGTCACCCAGTGTCACAACCCCACGGAATGGCCTCGTTCCCCGGTCCGAACAACGACCGGGCCGCGAGGGCGCCCACCGGCGCGTCGGCTTTCCGCTCGGTGCGACCTCCGATGCCGCCGGGCCGAGGAAGCCGTCGCCCCGGTCCGGCATTTTGACGATCATCGGCGGACGACCGGGCGGACGTGACGCGGCCGCTTTCGGCCGAGCCGGCCGGGCGAACCTCGTACGACAGGAGAAGGCCCCCGCTCGATCGGGCGAGCGGGGGCCTTCCGGGCGATCGGTCAGACGTTGAAGCGGAACTCCACCACGTCGCCGTCGCGCATGACGTAGTCCTTGCCCTCGATGCGGGCCTTGCCGGCCTGGCGGGCGGCGGCGATGGAGCCGGTCTCCACCAACTCGACGAAGGAGACGATCTCGGCCTTGATGAAGCCGCGCTGGAAGTCGGTGTGGATGACGCCGGCCGCCTCGGGGGCGGTGGCGCCCTTGGGGATCGTCCAGGCCCTGGTCTCCTTGGGGCCGGCGGTCAGGTAGGTCTGCAGGCCCAGGGTCTCGAAGCCCACCCTGGCCAGCTGGGCCAGGCCCGACTCCTCCTGGCCGACGGACTGCAGGAGCTCCAGCGCCTCGGCGTCGTCGAGCTCGACGAGCTCGGACTCGATCTTCGCGTCGAGGAAGACGGCCTCGGCCGGTGCGACGAGCGCCGAGAGCCGGGCCCGGAGCTCGGAGTCCGTCAGCTCGTCCGCGTCGAGGTTGAAGACGTACAGGAAGGGCTTGGCGGTCAGCAGGTGCAGCTCGCGCAGCTCCTTCGGATCGATCCCCGCGCCCTTGGCGCCGGCGTACAGGGTGGTGCCGCCGTCGAGGAGCTTGAAGGCCGCCTCCGCCGCGTCAAGCGCGAACCTACGATCCTTGTTGGTCCGAGACTCCTTCTGGAGGCGGGGAATCGCCTTCTCCAGGGTCTGCAGGTCGGCGAGGATCAGCTCGGTGTTGATCGTCTCGATGTCGCGCCCGGGGGCGACGTCGCCGTCCACATGGGTCACGTCGGGGTCGCCGAAGACCCGGATGACCTGGCAGATCGCATCGGTGTCGCGGATGTTGGCGAGGAACTGGTTACCCCGCCCCTGTCCCTCCGAGGCACCGCGGACCAGCCCGGCGATGTCCACGAACTCCACCTTCGCCGGCAGGATCCTCGCGGACCCGAAGATCTCGGCCAGCTTCTCAAGACGCGGGTCGGGAACGCCGACGATGCCCACGTTGGGCTCGATGGTGGCGAACGGGTAGTTCGCCGCCAGGGCGTTGGCGGTCTTCGTCAGCGCGTTGAAAAGCGTTGACTTGCCGACGTTGGGCAATCCGACGATGCCGATGCTCAAGCTCACGTGAGCCGAGTTTACGCGGAATGCCCCACTGCTAACCGCCACCGGCAGGTCACAGGGTGGTGGACATCCTCTTCGGGCGCCCGCCGCCGGTGGTCCGGCACCGATCGAGGCCGTCCGGGCGACTCTCCCCGGTTCGGCCAGGTTCGGAGACGATGCCGCGGCTCCCGGTCCGGCCCCGGGCGCCTTCGGAAGGCGTGTCGGCGCGCCAGAAGTGATCGGGCCTGGAATCATGCCGGGGTGGACGTCATGGCGCTCTCCTTCCAGCTCGCGGTGGGCCTCGCCGCGGGGCTCGCGATCGGCTTCCTGCTGGGCCGGGCGCGCGCCTCCTCGGGAGCCGCCGACGTCATCGCGCGCCTGGCCGACGCCGAGGCCCGCGCGAAGATCGCCGAGGAGAAGGTCGTCTACATCGAGGAGCAGCTCTCCGAACGCTTCCAGGCCCTGTCGAGCCGGGCGCTCGATGTCAACAACCTGCGGTTCCTGGAGCTGGCCGAGACGAGGCTGGCCGCCAACCGGGTCGAGGCGGCCGGTGAGCTGGAGCAGCGCAAGCAGGCGGTCGAGCACCTGATCGAGCCGTTGAAGGACACCCTGGCCCGCGTCGAGACGCAGCTGCGCGACACGCAGACCGGCCAGCGGGCCGCCCACGCGGAGTTGGCCAAGCACATCGACGTCGTCCGCGAGAGCAACGAGCAGCTCCGCGCCCAGACGAGCTCCCTGGTACGGGCCCTGCAACGCCCCGAGGCCCGGGGCCGGTGGGGAGAGCTCCAGCTCCGCAGGGTCGCCGAGATCGCCGGGATGCAGCGGTTCTGCGACTTCGACGAGCAGGTGAGCGTCACCACGCCGGACGGCGTGTTACGGCCCGACATGGTGGTACGGCTGGCCGGCGGCAAGAACATCGTGGTGGACTCCAAGGTCTCCCTCGCCGCCTACCTGGAGGCCGCCGAGTCCGCCGACCCCGGCCACCAGTCGGCCCGGCTCGACTCCCACGCCCGTCACGTGCGCGAGCACGTGGACCGGCTGGCCGCCAAGACCTACTGGCAGGCGTTCAACCCGGCACCGGAGTTCATGGTGCTGTTCATCCCCGGCGAGGCGTTCCTCGCCCCGGCGCTGGAGCGCGACCCCGCCCTGTTGGAATACGCCATGCGGCGGCGGGTCCACATCGCCACCCCCACCACGCTGATCACCATGCTCCGCACCGCGCAGTACGCCTGGCAGCAGGCCGCGCTCAGCGAGAACGCACGGGCGATCTTCGAGGTCGGCAAGGAGCTGTACGAGCGGCTGAGCAGCATGGGACGTAACGTCGACGCTCTGGGCCGCTCGCTGAACCGGGCCGTGGAGTCGTACAACAGGACCGTCGGCTCGCTGGAGACCCGGGTGCTGGTGAGCGCGCGCAAACTAAACGATCTGGGACTGGTCGAGACCGATCTGGACAGGCCGCAGGCGGTCGAGGACCTGCCACGCGCACTGACCTCGCCGGAACTGCTCGCGGAAGAGGAGCCAAGCTCGCCTCTCGTATCCCGCCTGAACGGTAGGTTGGCCAACGACCTGCCCTGAAACTGTTCTCCCAAGGCGCCGACGGCCGGACACTGGAGGCGACGGGGTTGACGACGTGGGGTCCGAGGTCATGGGGAGCGAGTGGTGGACGAGCGAGGCGGCCTACAGCCGGCCGGCGGGGTGATCGTATGAGTGAACTTGGCCGGACCACCGGCGGCGTCCGGCTGACCGTCCGGGGCGCGCTGGCCCTCGTGCTGGCGTCCACGCTGGTGGGCAGCGTGCTGCAGGCGCTGTTCGGGGTGGCGGCGCTGACCGGGGCGGCGTTCGTGGCCGGCTGCGTGGCCGCGGCGGCGCTGGTGAACCGCAGGGACCTGCTGACGCTGGTGGTCTCTCCGCCCCTGGTCTTCTTCGTGACCACCGTGCTCATCGAGGCGGTCCGTTCCCTGTTCGCGTCCACGCCCGTCCAGGCCTTCGGCCTGGGCATGTACACCGCGCTCTCGCAGGGTGCCCCGTGGTTGTTCGGCGGCTCGCTCCTGGTGCTGGTCATCGCCTGGCGCCGCGGTCTGACCCACTGCGTCCGTGAGCTGCGCGACGAGCTCAGAGCCGGCAAGGCCTCCGTTCCCGCGCCGAGGAGCGGCGAGGGCGCCTTCGCCCCCGAGCCCGAGGGGTACTTCGAGCCCAAGGTGTACGGCACACCGCGCGAAGGCTCCTGACCGGCTGTGGCCTGCCGCGACGGGCCGGGCGCGGCACCGTGCCCGTAGCGGCGGCGGAACCCCTCGAACAGCGGTACGGTCAGGCCGTGACGCGCAGGTCCTTGCGCAGCTCGTGCGGGAGCGCGAAGCGCACGCTCTCCTGGACGGACTCGACCTCCTCGACGTCCTCGAAGCCATGCCTGGCGAGGCGGGCCAGGACTTCGGTGACGAGCTCCTCCGGCACCGAGGCGCCGCTCGTCACGCCGACCGTGGTGACACCGTCGAGCCAGGCGTCCTCGATGAACGCGGCGTCGTCGACGAGGTAGGAGGCGTCGGCCCCGTGGTCGAGGGCGACCTCGACCAGCCGCTTGGAGTTGGAGGAGTTCTCCGAGCCGACCACGATGACCAGCTCCGCCTGTGCGGCGATCTCCTTGACGGCGACCTGACGGTTCTGGGTGGCATAGCAGATGTCGTCGCTCGGCGGGTCGATCAGGTTCGGGAAGCGCTCCTTGAGACGGGAGACCGTCTCGACCGTCTCGTCCACGGAGAGCGTGGTCTGCGACAGCCAGACCAGCCGCTCGGGGTCCTTGACCCGCACGGCGCCGACCGACTCCAGACCGTCGACGAGCTGGATGTGGTCGGGTGCCTCGCCCGCGGTGCCCTCGACCTCCTCGTGACCCTCGTGGCCGATGAGGAGGATGTCGTAGTCCTGGGAGGCGAAGCGCCTGGCCTCGTTGTGCACCTTGGTCACCAGCGGGCAGGTGGCGTCGATCGTCTTGAGGCTGCGCCGGGCGGCCTCCTGGTGGACCGCCGGAGAGACGCCGTGGGCGGAGAAGACCACGATGGCCCCCTCGGGCACCTGCTCGGTCTCCTCGACGAAGATCGCTCCACGTGCCTCCAGCGTCTTGACCACGTGGGTGTTGTGGACGATCTGCTTGCGGACGTAGATCGGGGCACCATACTGCTCCAACGCCTTCTCCACGGCCTGAACAGCACGATCGACCCCCGCGCAGTAACCGCGGGGCTTCGCCACCAGTACGCGTCGGGTCGCGGAGGTCTTGGAAGTCATGCTCTTATGCTACGTGGAGACGCCCGCGAGACAGCCCATACGTCCCACAAGCTCATGCGGCACAGTCTTGCCACACTAGCCTTTCTCGATACAGACCTCCCAGGGAGACGATATGTCAGTCCCCGACATGATCCGCAATGTCACGCAGAAGGCAAAAGATCTGCCGCTGCACATGCTGCAGACCGCACTGAGCGGGATGGGTCAGGCCCTGCTCCTCGGCGACCGCGTACGGTCCAAGATCAAGGGGACCTCCGGCCAGGGAGAAGAGCCCGGCGAGTCCCGCGAGACGCTCGGCGGCCAGTCGGCGGAGACGGGTGAGAAGGCCGCGGAGCAGGTGGAGAAGCCCGCCCGCCGCGCACCCGTCATCTTCGCGCCGCGCCCGGAGAAGGCCGCGGACACGGCGACCGCCGCCGAGAGCAACGGCGCCAAGACCACCCGCGAGCCGGTCATCTTCAGCCCCGCCAAGCCCAAGGCCGCGGAGCCCTCCGCCACCGAGGCGCCCACCGAGGCCGCCACCGAGGCCGCCGAGACCAAGCCCGCCGAGGCCCCCAGCGCGGAGCCCTCCACCACCGAGGCACAGGCCGCCAAGGCCCCGATCCCCGCGGAGACCCCGGCCGCCGCCGAGCCGGAGGCCGCGGAGGCCCCCACCACCGAGGCGAAGGCCGCGGAGACCCCGGCCGCCGAGGCGAAGGCCGCGGAAACCCCGGCCGCCGCCGAACCGGAAGCCGCCGAAACCGCCACCGCCGAGCCGGAGGCCGCGAAGGCCCCCGCCGCCGAGGCGAAGGCCGCCGAAACCGCCGCCGAGGAGAAGCCCGCGGAGACCCCGGCCGCCGAGGCCCCCGCCGCGAAGAAGCCCAGGGCCACCCGGGCCAAGCCCAAGGCCACCGAGCCTGTGGAGCCTGTGGAGGCTGTGGAGTCCGAGGCCACCGCCCCCAAGGCCGCCCCGAAGGCCAAGGCGACCAGGGCACGCAAGACCGCCAAGACCGCCGCCCCGGCGACCCCGGTGGCGGAGAGCGATGCCCCCGTCGAGACGCCCGCGGCGGTGAAGGTCGAGGTCGAGCGGGTCGAGACCGCGAAGCCCGAGAGCACCGACGCCGCGGCGGTCGAGGTGACGGAGACCAGGGTCGCGGCACCCGAGACGGCCGAGCCGCTGCCCGGCTACGCGGGGCTGACCGTCGCGTCGCTGCGGGCGCGGATGCGGGGCAGGACGTCCGAGCAGATCCAGGAGCTGCTCGCCTACGAGCGCGCCACCGCAGGCCGCGAGGCCGTCGTGCGGATGTACGAGAACCGCCTGGCCAAGCTGGAGGCCGCGGAATAGTCGCCTCCGGCGCGTAGGCTCCCGGCCATGAGTTCGAACACCACCCCTGAGCAGCCGCTCCCGGTTCGCACGGTGTTGCAGATGGTCGGCGGCTGGATCGGCAAGCTCGGCACCGTCTGGGTCGAGGGGCAGATCACCGAGCTGACCGCCCGAGGCGGCACGGTGTTCCTGACGTTGCGTGACCCGGTGGCCAACGTGTCCGCCCGGGTCACCTGCCCGCGTGGTGTCTACGAGGCGACCGTCCCCCGGCCGGTCGACGGCGCGAGGATCGTGGCCCACCTGAAGCCCGATTTCTGGGTCAACAAGGGCTCGTTCGCGTTCACCGCGCTGGAGATGCGGCCGGTCGGGGTGGGCGAGCTGCTGGCGCGGCTGGAGCGGTTGCGCCGGTTGCTCGCCGCCGAGGGGCTCTTCGGCGTCGACAGGAAACGCCGGCTGCCGTTCCTGCCGGGCACGGTCGGCCTGATCTGCGGCCGGGACTCGGCCGCCGAACGCGACGTGCTGGAGAACTCACGGCGCCGCTGGCCGGCGGTGCGGTTCAAGGTCGAGCCGGCGGCCGTGCAGGGGCCGTACGCGGTCGGCGAGGTCATCGAGGCGCTGCGCAAGTTCGACGCCGACAGCGAGGTCGACGTCATCGTGGTCGCGCGGGGCGGCGGATCGATGGAGGACCTGCTGCCCTTCTCCGACGAGGCGCTCGTCCGGGCGGTCGCGGCCTGCCGCACGCCCGTGGTCAGCGCGATCGGCCACGAGCAGGACAACCCGCTGCTCGACCTGGTCGCCGACGTGCGCGCGTCCACGCCCACGGACGCGGCGAAGAAGGTGGTGCCGGACGTCGGCGAGCAGATGACGCTGATCCGCCAGCTCAGGGACCGGGGCCGCAGGGTGGTGGGCGGCTGGCTGGATCGCGAGACGGCCTGGCTGGCCGCGGCCCGCTCCCGCCCCTCCCTCGCGGACCCGGTCCGTGAGATCGAGCGCAGGGCCGAGCAGGCCGAGCAGCTCAGGGACCGGGCCCGACGTTCCCTCACCGGTTCCCTGGACCGCGCCGCCGATTCGCTGGAGCACCTGCGCGCCCGGCTGGTCTCGCTCTCTCCCGCCGCCACACTGGAGCGCGGCTACGCGATCGTGCAGCGTCCCTCGGGCGATGTCGTACGGCTCGCGAGCGAGGTCTCCCCCGGCGACGAGCTGACCGTGCGCTTCCCCGACGACCGGGTGCGGGTCAGGAGTGATCCCGCCAGGTGAGCGAGGGGTAGCCGTCGTCGACGAACCCCAGCTGCCGGTAGAGCGACTCGGCGTCCGAGGTGGCGTGCAGGTCGACCCTGCGGACCCCGCTGTCGCGGTACCACTTCAGGAGGGCTCCCATGATGGCCCGGCCGTGCCCCCTGCGCCGGTGGCGCGGGTCGGTGGTCATGCCCTGGACGTAGCCGTAGCGGCCGTCGGGAAGGCTGGGGCCGGGAAACCGCTCGAAGATGAGGCCGATCCCGCAGGCCGCCAGTCCCCTCTCCGGGGAGTCCACCACGTAGACGGCGGTGTCGAGGCTGCCCAGCCGCTCTTCGAGGCTCTCGGCGTAGGTCTGCTGCCACTCCGTCTCGATGGGGAGGTTGCCGTCCCTTGCCATCCGGTCGGCCAGGATCTCACGAAGGCGCACCAGCTCGGGGATGTCCCCGGCGGTCGCGTCACGAACGTTCACCTGGGCATTCTCCCAGCCGTGCTCCCCCGCGGAGCGACCGGGGAGGCACCTTGTCGATCACGCCGTCGCGGGGGGCGCCTCGGCTCCCGGTACGGCACGGCGTCATCGGGTGGGCGTCACGATCTAAGGTGGGGTGCGTGGCCGATGAGAAGAGACCGTCGTACGAGCAGGCGCGCGAGGAGCTGACCGAGGTGGTCCGCAGTCTTGAGGCGGGCGGACTCACCCTGGAACAGTCGATCGAACTCTGGGAGCGCGGCGAGAAGCTGGCCGCGGTCTGCGAGGAGTGGCTCCAGGGTGCCCGGGTGAAGCTCGCGGCCGCCATGGCCCAGCGGCGGCACTCCGACCCGGCCGGAGAGACCCCCTTCTAGGTCCTGTCCCGCGCTAGGAGTCGTTCCTCGGCTGCTGCTTGAGGGAGCCCGCCAGGGTGGACAGCTCGTCCCAGGGGGCGGTGCCGGTGACGACGATCGTGACGTCGGGCAGGAACCGTACGAGGGCGCGCTGGTTCTTGTCCTCGCGGACGCGCTGCTCCCAGGTCACGCCGTCGATCTGGACGGTACCGGTGACCGTGGAGGTGTTGGAGAGCCTGCCGGCGAACTCGGCCGCGGGCTTCTCGTCGCTCTGGGCGAGCATCGCGTGGAAGCGCTTGGCGGTGGCGAAACCGAGCTTCCAGGTGGTGGCGCCGTTCTCACGGGTGCTCCGGGAGCTGTTCGGGATCCACCCTGCGGCGACGGGCTCGGGGGCCCACATCTGGAAGGGCGCCGTACGGCGCAGATCGGCCAACGCTATCGAGTAGTCGACCCTGGGGATGTGCTCGGTCCTGCTCTGCGGTGTGACCAGCAGGAACAGGCCGACGGCGGCCAGGCAGATCGCCATCGCGACCACATAGCCGTAAAAGCCCTGAGTGAACCTTCGCACGACTGTCGACACTATCCGTTCAGGGAGGTGGTCCGCCCTCAGGGGCGGCGGATCTGGGCGATGATGGCCAGCACGTCCTCGACGAGCGCCCGTGAGGCGTCCTCGTCGTCGGACAGGGCGACCTCGGAGACCGCGGCGGCGAGCGCCCCGGTGAGGACCACGACCAGCGCTCCCTCGTCACCCTCGAACAGGGCGGCGTTGCGCTTGGCCCACTGCCGGAGCCGGTCGCGCACGATGACCTCGAACCCCGGCGGCCCGTCACCGCGCAGGAACAGCGCGGAGATCTCCCGCTCGGCCAGGCAACCCTCCAGGTAGGCGCGGGCCCCGGCGATGAACAGCCGCATCGGGTCGCTCTCGCCGGCCGCCCTGGCCTGGCCGACCGCCTGCTTGGTCCGCTGGGTCTGCCGGGCCTGGAACTCGTCGAAGAGCGTGAGGTAGAGGTCGGCCTTGCCGGAGAAATGATGGTAAAGACTTCCGACGCTCGCCCCCGCGCGGGCGACCACGTCGGTGACCCCGGTCTCGGCGAATCCGCTTGTGACGAAAATCTCCCTGGCGGCGGACAGCAACGCGGCGCGCGTGGCGGCCCCCCGCTCGGAGGTCCGCGCACCCACGCCTTTCACCAGCCGTTCCGCGTCGCTGCTCATGGTGGGCACATTATCCTCCGCCGACCGGTCAGAGGGGCGCCAACTACGATCGTTGCATTAGCCACGAGAGGGGTTTCCCACCATGTCTGATCAGACGTCCGTTCCTGCCGCCCTTGCCACGGGCGAGCACGCCCCTGATCGAAACCTCGCCCTGGAGTTGGTCCGGGTCACGGAGGCGGCCGCGATGGCCGCGGCCCGCTGGGTCGGGCGGGGTGACAAGAACGGCGCCGACGGCGCCGCGGTCAACGCGATGCGCCAGTTGATCAACACGGTCTCGATGCGCGGCGTGGTGGTGATCGGCGAGGGCGAGAAGGACAACGCGCCGATGCTCTACAACGGCGAGCAGGTGGGTGACGGCAGCGGCGCGGCGTGCGACGTGGCCGTCGACCCGATCGACGGCACCCGGCTGACCGCGCTCGGCATGCCCAACGGGATCTCGGTGATCGCGGTCAGCGAGCGCGGCTCGATGTACGACCCGTCCGCCGTCTTCTACATGGACAAGCTGGTCACCGGTCCCGAGGCCGCCTCGTCCGTGGACATCAACGCACCGGTGGCCGACAACATCGCCGCGGTGGCCCGCGCCAAGGGCGGCGAGCCCTCGGACGTGACCGTGGTCATCCTCGACCGGCCCCGCCACGAAAAGATCATCCGGGAGATCCGGGAGACCGGCGCCCGGATCAGGCTCATCACCGACGGCGACGTGGCCGGTGCGATCATGGCGGCCCGGGTGGGCACCGGTGTCGACCTGATGCTCGGCATCGGCGGCACGCCGGAGGGCATCATCGCCGCGTGCGCGCTCAAGTGCCTGGGCGGCGTCATCCAGGGCAGGCTCTGGCCGCAGGACGACGCCGAGCGCCGCCGGGCGCTGGACGCGGGCCTCGACCTCGACGCCACGCTGAGCACCGACGACCTGGTCAGGTCCGACGACGTGTTCTTCGCGGCCACCGGGATCACCGACGGCGAACTGATGCAGGGTGTCCGTTACCGCGCGGGGCGGGCCATCACCAACTCCCTGGTCATGCGCGGCCGTTCCGGGACGATCCGGAAGATCGAGAGCGAGCACCAGCTCTGGAAGCTGCGGGCGTACAGCGCGATCAACTTCGACAGCGCCAGCTGAGGACCGGCACTGGAACCGGTGTCGTCCGGCATCCCGGAACGGCATCGGAACCGGAGCCGGAGGTGACCTCAGCGGCGGAACCAGGGTCGGCGAGGACGTTTGGGGGACTTGGCCACGATGTTCCCGAGCGTGACGACGCCGGTGATCTCGATGACCGGGCCGTCGGGCGCGCCCGGGGGGACCTGGTTCTTCTTGCCCCCCATGAAGGACGAGGCGGGCATCTCGATCCGCACGCCCTCGGGGACGATCAGGGTGAGGGTGCCGCCCATCACGGTGACCTGCAGGGTCACCCGGCTGGACTGGAGCAGCGCCTCGCACAGGTCGAGCTTGACGTTCGCGCAGATCGCGGTGGCGGAGAAGTGGGTCGGCACGACCCAGCGGCCCGAACGCTCCTCGGAGCCGAAGAACGCCGTCACCGGACGGACGTCGGTGCGGAGCGGCTGCGCCTCGGGCGGCAGCAGGTCCGTGGTGAGCGCGGAGAGCTCTCCCAGGGTGCGGGCGCGGTAGACCGCCTCGACGCGCTCCTCGTACTCGTCGTGGTTCAGGCGCCCGTCGGCGAGCGCGTCGCCCAGCACGGCGGCCACCCTCTCGCGGTCGGCGTCCGCCGCCCGTAGGTCGGCGGGGGCAGGTTCACGATTGCGACGGCGGTTCGCGGGCGGGCGGGGACTCTCCACCCCTCGACCCTAATCCCTGCTGGGCCGCCCCGAGCGTCCCAGCACCGCCCGGCCGTCCGCTCCTCGGCCCCGGCCCGCGCGGCCCCGGGGCCTCTGCCGCGAACCGGTGGAGCCATGCCTCGTCCGCCCGGTCGCGGGTCCCGAGCGGCACAGGGCATTGACCGCCGGGGGCGGCACACCTAGCCTGGCGAGAACTTGAACCCCCCTCATGTTCTCCGGAGGCCGTCGTGCCCCTCCCGCGTGACAGACAGGCGCGCGTGGCGACCTGGGCGGCCTTCTTCGTCCAGGGCCTCTGCTTCGCCACCCTGCTCACCCATGTGATCGACCTCCAGCACAGGTTCGGGCTCAGCGACGGCGACCTCACCCTGGTCCTGCTGCTCGTACCGGTGATCGCCGGTGCCGGCAGCGCGATCGCGGGCCCGCTGGCGAGCCGGTACGGCAGTGCCCCGATCCTGCGCGTCTCCCAGGTCGGCGTCTGCGTCATCGTGGCGCTGTCGGGCTGGAACGATCAGCTCGCCGGGCTGTACGCGCTCAGCGCCGCGTTCGGCCTGTTCGTCGGCGCGGTGGACGCGGCGATGAACATGCAGGCGGTCGCGGTGGAGCGCCGGTACGGCATGAGCGTGCTGACCGGCTTCCACGCCGTGTGGAGTGTCGGCTCGATGCTGGGCGCCGGATTCAACTCCGCCTTCAGCGCGCTCGGCGTCGAGCTGGGCTGGTCCTTCTCCGTCCCGGTGCTGATCGGCGCGGTGATCTCCGTGGTCATGCTCCCCCGCCTCTACGGGCGGGACGCGGAGCGGGCCGGCGAACAGGCCGCGCAGGTGGCGGCCAGGGTGCCGTGGCGGCCGATCATCCCGCTCTGCCTGGCGATGGCGTTCCTGTACGTCGGTGACGCGGCGGTCTCCAACTACAGCACGATCTACATGGAGAAGGCGCTGGCGGCGAGCGGCTGGCTGGTTCCGTTCGCCTACCTCGTCTACCAGGCGACCATGCTTCTCGCACGGGTCCCCGGTGACCTCGCGGTACGCAGGTACGGACCCGCGCCGGTCGTCCGCGCGGGCGCGGTGATCGCGGCCGTGGGCACGCTGGGCGTCGTCGTCGCGCCCGGCGTCGTGCTGGCCGTCGTGTCGTTCGGCCTGGTCGGCGTCGGCCTGTCCATCATCGCCCCGCAGTCGTTCTCGGCCGCCGGGCGCCTCGGTGCCGGGGCGGAGACCGCGATCGCGCGGGTCAACATGTTCAACTACGTCGGCTTCCTGGTCGGTGCCGCCGTGGTCGGCACCCTCAACGACGAGGTGAACGTCCGCGTGGCGTTCGTACCCGCCGTGGTGCTGGTGGCCCTGATCGTGTTCCTAGCCAGGGGTTTCCAGCCGGAACCGGAACTCGCCGCGCGCCCCTAGGGCTCTCGCGAGGGCGCGGACCGCCTGGCCGGCGCGGTGTCCGGGCAGTCGGGCGAAGCCCATCAACAGCGCGGGCGGACCGGGGGCGTGCCGCATCGGCTCCACCGGCTCGACCGCCAGCCCGCACTCCTCTGCCCTGGCCACCACCGATGCCTCGTCCCAGCCGTACGGCAGCTCGGCGAACAGGTTGAGCCCGGCGGAGACGCCCCGCACGGTGATCTCGGGAAGGTGCTCGCCGAGGGCCAGCACCAGGGCGTCGCGGCGGGCGCGGTACTGCCGGCGCATCCTCCTCAGGTGCCGGTCGTAGTCGCCGGTGGCCACGAAGTCGGCCAGGACGTACTGCTCCAGGACGGGCGACCCCATGTCCAGCTCGCCGCGGGCCAGCCGCAGCGACCCGGCGATCCGGGGCGGAGCGACCGCCCAGCCCAGGCGGAGGCCGGGGGCCAGCGACTTGCTGACGCTCCCGACCAGGACCACCCGGTCGGCGGCCAGCCCCTGCAGACAACCCACCGGGTCGCGGTCGAAGCGGAACTCCGCGTCGTAGTCGTCCTCCAGGATCATCGCGCCGGTCGCGACGGCCCACTCGATCAGCTCGGCACGGCGGCGGGGCGAGAGCACGACCCCCGTCGGGTACTGGTGCGCGGGAGTGAGCATCACCGCCCGCGCCCCGGTCTCGGCCAGTGCCCCGACATCGATGCCCTCGTCGTCCACCGGGACGGCGACCAGGTCGGCTCCCGCCGCGCGGAGCAGCGGGAGCTGGCGCACCCCGGCCGGGTCCTCGACCGCCAGCAGGATCCGGCCCGGGGAGGGCACGGGGTACTCGACCCGCTGGACGAACCAGTCGAGGTCGGGGCGCGCCCGGACCTGGGGAAGCCGCCCCGCGAGCGCCTGGACCGTGAGGCTCAGCCCCTGGGCGACCCCGCCCACGATCACCAGGTTGTCCGGGACCACGTCGGCCGCCCGGACCCTCCCGAGGTAGGCGGCCAGCTCCTCGCGGAGCGCGGGGACACCGCCGGGGTCGCCGTAGTCCAGGGCCTCGACGGGCAGCGCGGCGAGCGTACGCCGCATCGAGGCCAGCCACCGCTCCCTGGGGAACGCCCTCAGGTCGGGCGCGGTGGAGCGGCGCTCGTGATACGGCTCGCGGCCCTCCGCGGGGCTCGTCATCCCGGGACCGGCGGGCGAGGGCGCGCTGTCCTGCGGCCGGGAAAGGCTCCCTGGAAGGACTGCCTGGTGGCTCGCGGCCGGAGCCACCGTGGTGCCCACCCCGGTCCTGGAGATCAGGAAGCCCTCGGCCACGAGCTGCTCGTACGCCTCGACCACCACCCCCCGGGAGAGCCCGAGATCTCTGGCCAGCTCACGGCTGGCGGGCAGCCGGACCCCGGCCGCCAGCCGTCCACGCCGCACCGCCTCGCGGAGCTCGCGGGCGATCTGGGCGGCGACACCGCCCGCCGCACGGTCGACGACGAGATGCAGATCGGCCAATTGGTCCTCTGTTCCGATGCTTCATTGGACCCGACAGGGGAGCCATTGGCTTCCTAGCATTCCGCACATGAAGGTGGATGTCAGTACCGTCTCCCGGCCGGAGTTACGCGGCCTGAGTGAGGCCGCAGGAGCGATGTTCCTGGTGGGAACCCTGGCGGGGGTCTCCGGAGTGATCGGGGACTATCCGGTCTACGGCGGCCAGGCCATGCGCTACCTGCTGGCGGCCGTGGTCCTTCTCGCGGTCGCCCGGATGGCGGGGCTGCGGTTCGTGCGGCTCACACCTGGTGAGACGGCGCTGCTGGCGGCGCTCTCCCTGACCGGGCTGGTGATCTTCAACGTGTGCGTGATCGAGGCCACCCGGCACGGCGGCCCGGCCCTGGTCGGCACCGTCCTCGGCACCGTGCCACTGGCACTGGCCCTGCTCGGCGGGCGCCCCTCGCCCCGGCTCCTGTCGGCGGCGGCGGTCGTCGTCACCGGAGCGACGGTGGCCACCGGGCTGGGCAGCGGTGAGGCGGCCGGACTGCTCTGGTCGCTGGGCGCGCTGGGCTGCGAGATCTGCTTCTCCCTGCTGGCCATCCCGCTGCTGCCGAAGCTGGGCGCCGTGCGCGTCTCGGCCTATTCGGCGTCACTGGCCGTACCGCTGCTGGTCGTCGCGGGCCTGCTCGCGGACGGCACCGCGATGATCCGGGTGCCGACCGCACCCGAGATCGCGGGCCTCGGCTACCAGTCGCTGGTCGTGACCGCCGTGGCGTTCTTCCTCTGGTACGACGCCCTGCCCCGACTCGGCCCGGGGACCGCGGGGCTGTTCGCCGGGCTGATCCCGGTCGGCGCCATCGCCACCGGCGCGGTCCTCGGCCTCGGTGCGCCCTCGCCGCCCGACCTGCTCGGCGCGGCGCTCGTGGTCGCCGGCATCGTCCTCGGCCTCAGAGCCGGTGCACCCGCTGCCGGGGCAGGTTCGCCTCCTGCGAAGGCTCCTCGTCCTGCGGGGGCAGGCTGACCCGCTCGGCGATGCTGCCGTCCCGCTGCGGGGGGACCGCCCCCTGGTGCGGTGGCAGGACGATCTGTCCGGACTCGGCGCTGATCCGCTGCCTGGGGACGCTCCGCTGGGAGTCCGGCCAGCTCACCGGCCACTGGGGAGTCCGCCCGTCGCCCTCTTTGATACTTGTCAGCGTGATGGCTATCAGTGATACGGCGAGTCCTGCCACCACGAAGACGGCCACGAGGATCAGCAGGACGATGTCACCGGTCATAAGGGTGTTTCCAATGTCCATGATGCCTCCCAACCTCCACCGGACGCTCGGCCCGGCCCTCTTCCAGCTTCTCTCGTTTCTTCGGACACGTGTGGACAAAAGACGCATATGCCATTAATGCTTGTCCCAAATATGTGGTTTTCATACGATCTGTCCACTGGCGCTCGCGTGGAGAAAGGGAGAGTCGGCTCCCACCCGACCGCGAAGGTCGGGCCCGATCGCGAGGGCCGTACCCTCTAGGAAAACGGCGCCCGCACGGAGGACCTACCACGATGCCCGAGTTCGACTACACCGACCTGCTTCCCATGGGACCGGACGAGACGGAGTACCGCCTGATCACCACCGAGGGGGTGCGGGTCGTCGAGGCCGCGGGGCGCAGGTTCCTGGAGGTCGAACCCGAGGCACTGCGGCTGCTCACCGAGACCGCCGTCCACGACATCTCCCACTACCTGCGGTCGTCCCACCTGGCCCAGCTCCGCAAGATCATCGAGGATCCCGAGTCGAGTGGGAACGACCGCTTCGTCGCCCTCGACCTGCTGAAGAACGCCTCGATCTCGGCGGGCGGCGTACTCCCGATGTGCCAGGACACCGGCACCGCGATCGTGATGGGCAAGCGCGGCCGCCACGTGCTCACCGACGGCGCCGACGCCGAACACATCTCCCGCGGCGTCTACGACGCCTACACCCGGCTGAACCTGCGCTACTCCCAGATGGCCCCCATCACCATGTGGGAGGAGAAGAACACCGGCTCCAACCTCCCCGCGCAGATCGAGCTCTACGCCGAGGACCCGCTCGGCCACCCCGACGAGTACAAGCTGCTGTTCATGGCCAAGGGCGGCGGCAGCGCCAACAAGTCGTTCCTGTACCAGGAGACGAAGGCCGTGCTCAACGAGAGGCGGATGCTCCAGTTCCTGGAGGAGAAGATCCGCTCCCTCGGCACCGCCGCCTGCCCGCCGTACCACCTGGCGATCGTCGTCGGCGGCACATCCGCCGAGTACGCCCTGAAGACCGCCAAGTACGCCAGCGCCCGCTACCTGGACTCCATCCCCACCGAAGGCTCCCCCTCCGGCCACGGCTTCCGCGACACCGAGCTGGAGGCCAAGGTCTTCGAGCTCACCCAGAAGCTCGGCATCGGCGCGCAGTTCGGCGGCAAGTACTTCTGCCACGATGTCCGCGTCATCCGCCTCCCCCGCCACGGCGCCTCCTGCCCCGTCGCCATCGCGGTCTCCTGCAGCGCCGACCGCCAGGCCCTGGCGAAGATCACCCCCGAGGGGGTCTTCCTGGAGCGGCTGGAGACCGACCCGGCCAGGTTCCTGCCCGAGACCACGGACGAGCACCTGTCGGACGACGTGGTGAAGATCGACCTCAACCGCCCGATGCAGGAGATCCTCGCCGAGCTGACCAGGTACCCGGTCAAGACCCGTCTGTCGCTGACCGGGCCGCTCGTGGTGGCCCGTGACATCGCGCACGCCAAGATCGGTGAGCTGCTGGACGCCGGCGGCGAGATGCCGCAGTACCTCAAGGACCACGCGGTCTACTACGCCGGCCCCGCCAAGACCCCCGAGGGCTACGCCTCCGGCTCCTTCGGCCCGACCACCGCGGGCCGGATGGACTCCTACGTCGAACGCTTCCAGGCGGCCGGCGGCTCCAAGATCATGCTCGCCAAGGGCAACCGCTCCAAGCAGGTCACGGACGCCTGCAAAACCCACGGCGGCTTCTACCTCGGCTCCATCGGCGGCCCCGCCGCCCGCCTCGCCCAGGACTGCATCAAGAAGGTGGAGGTGCTGGAATACCCCGAGCTGGGCATGGAGGCCGTCTGGAAGATCGAGGTCGAGGACTTCCCCGCCTTCATCGTGGTCGACGACAAGGGCGAGGACTTCTTCACGGACACGACCGGGCCCGTCCTGAGCATCGGCCGCCGCTGACCATCCCCGGCTCTCTCAGGCATCGTCCACGAGGTCGCGACGATCCGGCGTCCGGGTACACCGGCCGGTCACACCGTTGTGTGCCGGCCGGTCGCGTCCCTGAGTATCGGCCGAGTCGCGGGCCGCCGTTTCTCGCCCGGCCGGACCGGGGCGCGGATCACAGCGGGGTACGATCCGGCGGCGGCCATGCCGAGACCGGTGACGGTGCGGGAACCGGGGGGCGTGACAGGGCCGATGCCATCCTCGCCGCCCGCCGGTAGGTCCGATCGCGGGTCGTGAGGTGGCGCTGTCGCAGATGTCGCCGGTCGGTGGACAGAAACCCCTGGTCGCCCCTATCCCGCCGGCGCTTTCACGGCACTCACCGTGTGACCGGTGGAGATGTACACGACACCGCCGGCCACCACCGGCCTGAAGGTACGGTCGCCGGTTTCATAGGTCCAGCGGTGCTCGCCGGTGGCCGCGTCCAGGGCGTGCACCCTGTTCTCCTTGTCATCGGAGAGGTACACCACACCGTCGGCCACCACCGGATCGAGGTACCTGCCTCCGAGAGTTCCGGAAAACTTGTGGGTCCAGCGTTCGGTGCCGGTCGCCGCGTCCAGGGCGTACACCCTCTTCTCGTCTTTGCGGGCATGTACGGCATACACCACGCCGTCGGCCAGTACCACGCTGGAGTAGGGGATGCCGCGAATCTCATCGATCCAGCGTTGCTCGCCGGTCGCCGCGTCCAGGGCATGCATACTGCTAGCGGTGAAGTACACGGCACCCTCGGCCACCACCGGGCTGAAGATGGTGTCGAGGAGGCTGTGTTTCCTGTAGGTCCAGCGGTGCTTGCCGGTCACCGCGTCCAGGGCGTACACCCTGCCGGCATCGTCGTCGAAGTACACGGCATCGCCGGCCACCACCGGACTGGAGTCGACCTCAGCGCGGTAACCGGTTTCGTAGCTCCAGCGGCGCTTGCCGGTGGCCGCGTCCAGGGCATGCACCCTGCCGGCATCGTCGCCGAAGTACACGGCATCGCCGGCCACCACCGGACTGGAGGTGATGTCGACGAGGTCACGGTTTTCGTAGCTCCAGCGGCGCTTGCCGGTCGCCGCGTCCAGGACGTACACCCTGCCGGCATCGTCACTGAAGTACACGGCATCGCCGGTTACCACCGGGCTGAAGTCGACCTTGGCGCGGTTACGGGTGTCATAGGTCCAGCGTTGCTCACCGGTCGCCGCGTCCAGGGCGTACATCCTGCCGTCACTGGTGGTGTACACGACACCTCCGGCCACCACCGGATCGGAGTAGCCGATTGAGGGAACATTGGGAAGTTTGCGGGTCCAGCGTTGCTTGCCGGTGGCCGCGTCCAGGGCGTACATCCTGTTCTCGCCGAGTTCGCCTCCGAGGACGTACACCACACCGTCGGCCACCGCCGGCGTGGAGGATCCGAAGCCGACGTCGTAGGTCCAGGAGGGGATCACGGGCGCGGTCGCCGTCACCGCCCGCCACGCCAACCAGGAGGCAACGACCAGTACGCCGATCGTCAGTCCTGTGACCGCCCGCTGCCATCCGCTCCACTGACGCCGGCTCACGCTCTTCATCTCCCGGACCTCATCGCCGTCTCTCCTTAAGGTGCTCGCATGCCTGGAGCCGGCTTTTGTGTCGCGCCCGGCACGAAGCCCCCGAACGACGCTAGATGCGGACGCTGGAGAACGACTTGTCGATCACTGGGACGGTCATGTTCACCGCCTGCCCGGTGTGCATGCCCCCCGCCCAGATGAGCAGGTTACGCAGACTCGACCTCGGGCACCCATCACCGCCCTCGATGCCGGAAATATGCCTATTGCCTTCACTATCACTACACATGTCCATATTTTCAGGAGAAGCAGGGGTCCCGCGGCAATTCACCAAATATCACGCAGCGTTTCCCAACAGTTACGAGCGCGAAAATCTGACTGAAGTTGGCAAGAATATTCGGCCCGGTCTCTACTGGTCTCATTACGCAAATCGGTAAGCTGCACCACATGCGTGCGCCGCCCGGATACCTTCTTGCAGCGCGCTACCGGCTGTCAGAACCGGTTGGGCGCGGTGGCATGGGCACTGTCTGGCGCGCGCACGACGAGTTGCTCAACCGCGAGGTGGCCGTCAAGGAGGTCCGCCTCCCGCTGATCCTCGACGAGGATCTCCGCGCCGAGCTGTGCGCCAGGACCGAACGCGAGGGACGGGCGACCGCGATGGTCGCCCACCCCTCGGTCATCACGGTCTTCGACGTCGTCACCGAGGACGAGCGTCCCTGGATCGTGATGGAGCTGCTCCGTGCCAGGTCGCTGGAGCAGCTCCTGCAGGACCACGGCCCGCTGCCGCCACGCCAGGTGGCGGAGATCGGCCGTCAGGTCCTGGGGGCGCTGCGCGCCGTGCACGCCAAGGGGATCCTGCACCGCGACGTGAAGCCCAGCAACGTCCTGGTGACCGACGACCGGGCGGTGCTCACCGACTTCGGCCTGGCCGCGTTGGAAGGCGACGTGTCGATCACCCAGGCGGGCATCGTGCTGGGCTCGGCCGGATACATCGCCCCCGAGCGCGTGCTGGGCGCCAAGGCCAGCCCGGCCGGCGACCTGTGGTCACTCGGCGCGACCCTCTACACCGCCGTCGAGGGCCGCGGCCTGCACGGCCGCCGTACGGCCGCCGCCGCGCTCGCCGCGCTGACCAGCGGCGAGCCGATCCCCATGGAGCGGGCGGGCCCGCTGACGCCGGTGCTGCGGGGTCTCCTCACGATCGACCCGAACGCCCGGCTCGACACGGGACGGGCCTCGTTGATGCTCGCCCGGGTGGCGGCCGGCGGGCTGGTCGAGGACTCCTTCACCATGCCTCCGGCCCGGCCCGACGGCAGGCCCGCACGGCCCGACGTCAGGCCCGACATCAGGCCCGCCAGGCGCCCCGACGGCAGGCCCCCCGTGGGCGGGTCCGGCGGGACCCCGGTTCCGCCGTTCAGCCGTCGTTCCCAGCACCGCGGGCTGCACCGGTTCGGCTCGGTGCCGACGCCGACGTCGGCGCCGCGGCTCTCGTCTCCCATGTCGGCCCCGCCGCCGTCCGGACCGATGTCGGCACCGGTGTCCCAGCCTCGCGCGCACCGGCGCCCGGGTGAGGGGGTACACAGAAAGCCGGCGGAGGTTTCGCCAACCTATCGCCCATTTGTCCGTTTTATGACACCCCTTATAAGGTTGATGCTCCCGCGTCTTCTCTGGCCGAGGGAACTCCGTAAGCGCGGGTAAAGCGCTTCTCAAGGTGGAATGGCTATCTTCTTCTCATGCCGGAACAGCAGATGCGCGTGCTCGCGGACCGTTACGAGCTGATCGCGCCGCTCGGCCGGGGCACGATGGGCACAGTTTGGAAAGCCCATGACCGTTCCCTCGGCCGTGAGGTAGCGATCAAGGAGATCCGTCAGGAGCCCGGCCTCAGCGAGGCGCAACGCGCCGAACTTCGGGAGCGGATGATCCGCGAGGGTCGCACGGCCGCCCGCATCAGTCATCCCTCGGTGGCCACGGTCCACGACGCCATCGTCGAGGACGGCAGCCCCTGGATCATCATGGAGCTCGTGCAGGCACGCTCCCTGGAACAGGTGATCGAGGAGGAGGGGCCGCTCCCGCCCCGCCTGGTCGCCGAGATCGGGGCCGACCTGCTGGGGGCGCTTCGCGCGGCCCACGCCCAGGGAGTGCTGCACCGCGACGTCAAGCCCGGCAACGTGCTGATCACCGAGAACGGCCGGGTGGTTCTCACCGACTTCGGCATCGCCAAGGCCGAGGGCGACACGAGCCTCACCAAGACCGGCATGGTGATCGGCTCTCCCGGATACACCGCGCCCGAGCGGGCCCGCGGCGAGCACAACGGCCCCGAGTCGGACCTGTGGTCCCTCGGCGCCACGCTGTACTTCGCGGTCGAGGGCCGCCCGGCCTACGAGCGGGCCTCGGTGGCGGAGACCCTGGCCGCGCTGATGAGCGAGCAGGTCGACCCGCCGACCCAGGCGGGGCCGCTGCGCCCGGTGCTCGAACAGCTGCTGGAGAAGGACCACACGGCGCGGCTGACGGCCGCTCAGGCGGGCGCGATGCTCCGGGCCGTGGCGGACACCCCCTCGCACCTCGTGGACTCCATCCCCGCCGTCCCCGCCCCCGCACCGTCCCCTCCCGCCCCGGAGACACCCCTCGCACCGGACGCGGAGGAGGACGACGCCGACGGCTTCGACGCCGACCGCACCATGGTGGTCATCCGTCCCAAGGGCGGCCTGCGCATCCCCGGCGGAACGGCGCCCGCCGCGGAACCTCCCGCCTCCCCTCCCTCCGCCGCGGCCCCCGGCCGCCCGACCACCTCGCCCTACCCGGACAGCCCGCCCCCCGCGGAGCCGGGCAGGCCGGCCCCGGGGCGGCAGGGCCCTCCCGGTCTTGGGACTCCGGTCGCCCGGGGACCCGCGGTCGCCGGTCGCGGCCCGGGCGCCTTCGGGCGGCAGGAAAACGAGCACGGATTCCTCGACGACGGAAAGCCTGATCTCTCCGCCACCCCGCCGCACGGCTTCCCCCCGGTCGATCCGGAGTTCGGGGCGCCCGTCCCCGGACGCCCGGAAGCCCCCGCCGCCCTCCCGCCACACGGCCCGCCCCCCGGCAACCGACCCGCCGACCCGGGAGCCCCGATGTTCTCGCAGCCCTGGCGCCCGCCGGGGCCCGAGTCCGCCGACGGCGCCTTCGGCCGCTCTCCCGGCCTGGGCACCGACCTGTTCGCGATCGCGGGTCAGAACGGCCGGCAGGTCCCCGGCATCCCCGGTGCCCCCGGTGCTCCCGGGGAGCGGCAGGCCCCCTCGAAAAAGCCCCCGATCGGCATCCTCGTCCTCATGGGCGTGGCCGCGATCGCACTGGTAGTGATCATGATCCTGGTGGTGGCCGCCTTCTCCTGAGTGCTCCCCGGTAAGGACCAGCACCCGCCGGTTTGATTCCCTCCCTGGGACGCAGACTGGACGTATGAGCGAGTATCGGATCGAGCATGACTCGATGGGCGAGGTGCGGGTGCCTGCGGGCGCGAAGTGGCGGGCGCAGACCCAGCGGGCGGTGGAGAACTTCCCCGTCTCCGGGCGCGGGCTGGAGGTTCCGCACATCTCCGCACTCGGCCTGATCAAGGCCCTCTCCGCCGAGGTCAACGCCGAGCTGGGGGTGCTCGACAAGGAGATGGCGCAGGCGATCGCCGAGGCCGCCACCGACGTCGCGGAGAACGAGTGGGACGGCGAGTTCCCCGTCGACGTCTTCCAGACCGGCTCCGGCACCTCCTCCAACATGAACGCCAACGAGGTGATCGCCACCCTCGCCGAGGAGCGGCTGGGCCGCCCCGTCCACCCCAACGACCACGTGAACGCCTCGCAGTCGTCCAACGACGTGTTTCCCACCTCCATCCACGTCGCCGCCATGACCGAGGTGTCGTACCACCTGATCCCCTCCCTGAGGCACCTGGCCACCGCGCTGCGGGACAAGTCGCTGGAGTTCGACGGCGTGGTGAAGGCGGGGCGCACGCACCTGATGGACGCCACCCCGGTCACGCTGGGCCAGGAGTTCGGCGGGTACGCCACGCAGATCGACAACGCCATCGGGCGGGTGCGCGGCGCGCTCCCGCACCTCGCCCAGCTGCCCCTGGGCGGTACGGCGGTGGGCACCGGCGTCAACACCCCTCCCGGCTTCGCGGCCAAGGTCATCGAGAAGCTGCGCGAGGCCACCGGGTTGCCGTTCTCCGAGGCTCCCGACCACTTCGAGGCCCAGGGGGCCCGGGACGCCATCGTGGAGCTCTCCGGCCAGCTCCGTACGGTCGCGGTCTCGCTCAACAAGATCGCCAACGATCTCCGCTGGATGGGCTCCGGCCCCCGGGCGGGACTGGGCGAGATCAACCTGCCCGACCTCCAGCCCGGTTCGTCGATCATGCCGGGCAAGGTCAACCCGGTCGTCCCCGAGGCGGTGACCATGGTCGTCGCCCAGGTCGTCGGGAACGACGCGGCCATCGCCTTCTCCGGAGCCTCGGGCACCTTCGAGCTCAACGTGATGCTCCCGGTCATCGCGCGCAACATCCTGGAGTCCATCCGGCTGATCGCCAACGCCTCCCGGCTACTGGCCGACCGGTGCGTGCACGGCATAACCGCCAACGTCGACCGCCTGCGCGAGTACGCGGAGTCCTCGCCGTCGATCGTCACCCCGCTCAACCCCTACGTCGGGTACGAGGAGGCCGCCAAGATAGCGAAGCAGGCCCTGGCCGAGCGCAAGACCATCCGCGAGGTCGTCATCGAGCGCGGCCACGTCGCCAACGGCGCCCTCACCGAGGAACGGCTCGACGACCTGCTCGACGTGCTGTCCATGACCCGGCCTCCGTCCTAGCTCCCGCCCACCGCGCCTCCGCTCGCCGCGGCCGCCCGGACGCGTCCCGCCGCGTCACGCGGGTCGGCGCGGCACGCCGCTGCTCCCTCCCCGCCTCGCGAGACACCGCCTGGCCGGCCCACGCCACGGCGGGATTCGCGGGACGGCGCCCGGAGCCGCGACCCGGCCTGCGCCGTGCACCCGGTCACCTGCGAGACTGCGGAACATGACCCAGATCAAGTTCTACGGCCGCCGGGACGTGTGGTCCGGCCGGCGTCAGGAGATCTCCGACACCGTCCACGGCTGCCTGGTGGACGTCTGGCGACTCCCCGAGGACAAGCGGTTCCACCGCTTCCTGCTGCTGGACGCCGAGGACCTGGTCTGCCCGCAGCGGAGCGAGCGGTACCTCATCGTGGAGATCGTCTGTTTCGGCGGCCGGTCGGACGAGGCCAAGCGCGCGCTGATCCGCACCCTGTTCGCCAGGGCCGGGGAGGCACTCGATCTCCCCGCCGAGGACCTGGAGATCGTGATCCTGGAGTCGCCCAAGGTCAACTGGGGCATCCGCGGTCTCCCCGGCGACGAGCTGACGCTCATGTATCCGGTCACCATCTGAGACGCCGCCCTCCCCTCGGCGGTGGCCGCCCCGGGAGGTTCGTACTCCGCCCCCCGTCGGCATCTCCCCGAACCGGGCGGGAAGACGGAGTCAGGCCACATATACCGGGAATGGAGTGTGGGGGTGGGCGACATGGGCTGGGATTCAGGTCATTGCCTAGATTCGGCAGCATGATGGACCTAGCGGGTCGGCGAGCCGTGGTGACCGGGGCGGGCAGCGGGATCGGGCGCGCCTGCGCGCACCGGCTGGCCGCGGCCGGAGCACACGTACTGGTGGTCGACATCGACGCCGAGGCCGCGGCCAAGGTCGCCGCGGAGATCTCGGGAACACCCGTCGTCGCGGACCTGTCGGCACCGGACTTCACCCGGGCGATCCCGTCCGGCACGGACATCCTGGTGAACAACGCGGGATTCCAGCACGTCGCCCCGATCGAGAAGTTCCCCCCCGAGGTGTTCTCCAAAATACTCAAGGTGATGGTGGAGGCGCCCTTCCTGCTGGCCAGGGAGACGCTGCCGGGAATGTACGAGCGCGGCTGGGGCCGGATCGTCAACATCTCCTCGGTCCACGGGCTCCGCGCCTCGCCCTACAAGTCCGCGTACGTCACCGCCAAGCACGCCCTGGAGGGGCTGTCCAAGGTGATCGCCCTGGAGGGCGCCCCGCACGGCGTCACCTCCAACTGTGTCAGCCCCGCCTACGTCCGCACCCCCCTGGTGGAGAACCAGATCGGCGCCCAGGCCGGAACCCACGGCATCGGCAGGGACGAGGTGGTCGAGCAGATCATGCTCGCCCCCGCCGCCATCAAACGGCTCATCGAACCCGCGGAGGTCGCCGAACTCGTCGCCTACCTCTGCGGCCCGCACGCCTCCTCCATAACCGGCGTCTCCCTCCCCCTGGACGGCGGCTGGACCGCCCGCTGACCCCCATGAGACCGTGCCGGAACCGGGCTGAGAAGAAAAGGGTTCCAGGTAAGACCGTCCTCACCTCGACGCGCTAGCGTCGCAAACAACGCACAAGAACGCGACATAAGGGACGGGCCAAATGATCCGCTCCCAAGGGACCAGCCGTGAGGCCGCGCCGGGGACTGGACTGAGGAACGAAGGAGCGAAGCGGATGAGTGACGAGGGAAGGAGCCGGACAAGAGCGGCCTCACCGCGACGCGCAGCGTCGCCGACAACACAGAGCGAAGCGGATGAGTGACGAGGGAAGGAGCCAGACAAGAGCGTCCGAACCGCGACGCGCCAGCGTCGCATTCAATACCGTCTTCCTTGAGCTGCTGGCCAGGGAGGCGTCGGCGGTCGAGTTCGAGGGACCCGTTCTCGCGGCGAGGAGCGCCGGGATCGGCGCGGAGGCACTGGCCGAGCTGGAGGAGGCCAAGCTCACCGCGTTGAAGGTACGGGCGTTGCTGCGGCGCAGGGCGAAGCGTGAGGCGGAGTTGTCCGCGCTCTTCGACACCGCCGGCGACCTCGCGGGACTGCGGGATCTGGACGCCGTCCTGGAGGCCATCGTGCACCGGGCCAGGCAGCTGCTCGGCACCGATGCCGCCTACATGACGCTGCACGACCCCGAGCGGGGCGACACCTGGATGCGGGTGACCGACGGATCGGTCTCGGCGAAGTTCCGGGCGCTGAGGCTGCCCATGGGCGCGGGTCTCGGCGGGCTGGTGGCCCAGACCGCCACCCCGTACTCGACCGCCGACTACTTCGCCGACGCGCGCTTCCGGCACAAGAGCGACATCGACGACGCGGTGCTTGAGGAGGGGCTGGTCGCCATCCTCGGCGTGCCGCTCAAGCTGGGCACGCGGGTGATCGGAGTGCTGTTCGCGGCCAACCGGAGCGTGCGGCCCTTCACCCAGGACGAGGTCGTGTTGCTGGGCTCGCTGGCCGCGCACGCGGCGGTGGCGATCGACAACGCCCGGCTGCTGCAGGAGACCAGGAACGCGCTGGAGGAGCTCAGCGAGGCCAGCCGGCAGGTGAACGCGCACAGCCAGGCGGTGGAACGCGCTGCTCTCGCGCACGACCGGATGACCGGTCTGGTGCTGCGCGGCGGCGGGGTCGAGGACGTGGCGGCGGTGGTGACGGAGGTGCTCGGCGGCTCGCTGACGGTGCTCGACGACGCCGGACGCCCGATCGCCGGGGACGCGAGCGTGCTGGAGGGCACGCTGGACGAGGAGACGCTCGACCGGGCGGAGTCCGAGCAGAGATCCGCACAGAGGTCGGCGCGGAAGCCGGCCAGGAGGTCCGGCGCCGGGCGCAAGGAGGGCGCCGGACAGCCGCCGCGGAAGGCGGCGGATGTGATCGCGGACGCCGCACGGTCGTCGAGGGCACTCGGGCGCACCGTGTGGCGGGGGAACCTGCTGGTCGCGTCGGTGGAGGTGAGCACGGAACCGCTGTGCACGCTGGTGTTGCGCAACGGCGTGCGGATGTCGGACGCCGATCATCGCATCCTGGAGCGGGCCGCGCTGGTCACCGCGCTACTGCTGCTGTTCCGGCGTACGGTGGCCGAGGCGGAGGGCCGGGTCAGGGGCGAGCTGCTCGACGACCTGATCTCGCGGCCCGCCCTCGCCGGCCTGGCCGACCGTGCCCGGCGGGTGGGGGTGAACCTGGACGCCGACCACGTGGTGGTCGTGGTCCGCCACGGCGGCGGGCGGGAGCGGGCCGCGTTCTGGGCGTCCTCCCAGGCGGCCCTGCACCACGGCCTGGCCGCCCAGCGCGGTGACGAGGTGGTCCTGCTGCTGCCGGGGGACCGGCCCGGCCCCCTGGCGAAGCGGGTGGCGGCCGAACTGAGCGCCTCGCTGGGCCACCCGGCCACGGCGGGCGCCGGAGGCCCGGTACGCGGCGCCGCGGAGGTTGCCGCAGGGCACCGGGAGGCCCAGCGCTGCGCCGACGCCCTGGTGGCCCTGGGGCGGGCCGGAGACGGCGCCGACGCCGGAGAGCTCGGCTTCGTCGGACTGCTGGTCGGCGAGGGACGCGACATCGGGGCGTTCCTCACCTCGACGCTCGGCCCGGTGATCGACTACGACGCCCGCAAGGGCACCGCGCTGGTGCGGACGCTCGCCGCGTACTTCGGCGTGGGCGGCTCGCTGTCGCGTACGAGCGAGGCCCTGCACATCCATGTCAACACGGTCACCCAGCGCCTGGATCGGATCGGCCAGCTCCTCGGCGACGACTGGCAGGCCCCCGACCGAGCCCTGGAGATCCAACTCGCCCTCCGCCTGCACCGCCTCAGCGGCTGATCCCGCGGCCGCACCCACCTCGGCGGTCGAAACCGGGCCGGCGGCCACCCGGTCACGCCCTGCCCGATCCCGGCCCCGGCCTCGGCCCGATGGTCGGCCACGGCCGCGCCAGGCCCTGCCCGTACGGCGTCGTGGCCCGTCCCGGGTGTACCGCGCGGCGGCTCCGAACACCCACATAGGACGCTTGTCGGCTATGGCTGTCATCCCCATAGGAGTGACGCCGGTCACTACGTACGGTAGCCGGAATCCCCCCAACAGCGACTCCCCCTGGTGAGTGAGATGGCAGAGAAAACCCGAAGCCCCATCGGAAAGATCGTCGGTGCCAGCCTCATCGGCACCACGATCGAGTGGTACGACTTCTTCCTTTACGGTTCCGCCGCCGCCCTGGTCTTCCCGAAACTCTTCTTCCCCGAGTCGGAGCCGCTGACCGGCACCCTGCTGGCGTTCCTGACCTACGCGGTGGGCTTCGTGGCCCGCCCGCTGGGCGCGCTGGTCTTCGGGCACTACGGCGACCGGGTCGGCCGCAAGAAGCTGCTGGTGTTCAGCCTGCTGCTGATGGGCGGGGCCACCTTCCTGATCGGCTGCCTGCCGACCCACGCCGCGATCGGCATGGTGGCGCCGCTGCTGCTGACCCTGCTCCGGCTCGTCCAGGGCTTCGCCCTCGGGGGCGAGTGGGGAGGCGCGGTGCTCATCGTCTCCGAGCACGGCGACGCGGAGCGCCGCGGCTTCTGGGCCTCCTGGCCGCAGGCGGGCGCCCCCGGCGGCAACCTGCTGGCCACCGCCGTGCTGGCGGCGCTGGCCGCGATCCAGACGGACGAGACCTTCCTGAGCTGGGGATGGCGGGTGCCGTTCCTGCTCTCCGGCGTGCTGGTACTGGTCGGCATGTGGATCCGGCTGTCCATCAGCGAGTCGCCGGTCTTCCAGCAGGCGGTCGCCAACGCCGAGCCCGCCCCGTCCATGCCGATCGTCGAGGTGTTCAGGCACCACTGGCGGGACGTGATCACCGCGATCGGCGCCCGTTTCGCGGAGAACGTCTCCTACTACATCCTCACCGCGTTCGTGCTGGTCTACGCGACGACGTCGGCGGGGCTGACGAAGCCCGTCGTGCTCAACGCGGTGCTGATCGGGTCGGCCGTCCACTTCGTCTCGATCCCGCTGTGGGGGGCGCTCTCCGACCGGCTCGGCCGCCGCCCGGTCTACCTGCTCGGCGCCGCCGGAGTGGGCCTGTGGGCCTTCGCCTTCTTCCCTCTGATCGACACGAAGAACTTCGCCGCGGTCACCCTGGCGGTGACCGTCGGGCTGATCCTGCACGGTGCGATGTACGGCCCGCAGGCGGCGTTCTTCTCCGAGTTGTTCGCCACCAGGATGCGCTACTCGGGCGTGTCGATCGGCTCGCAGCTCGCCTCGATCATCGCGGGCGGCCTGGCCCCGCTGATCGCGGTGGCCCTGCTGAGCGCCTACGAGTCGTCGCTGCCGGTCATGCTGTACGTGGTCGGAGCCGCCGTACTCACCCTGATCACCGTGTACGTCTCACGTGAGACCCGGGGACGTGACCTCGTCACCCTCGGCGCCCGCGACGAGGCCCCGACCACCCGCTGAACATGATGGAGAGGCATCCGATGCGCATCGAGAACCGGCGGGTACCCACCGCCCGCATCACCCAGAACGTGCTGTCCGCCGCCGATGGAACGGCGAGTGGCGAGACGGTGCTGCTCGTGCACGGGAACGTGTCGAGCTCCGCCTTCTGGCGGGACACGCTGCTCGCCCTGGCGGAGGCGGGCCACCGGCCGCTCGCCGTCGACCTGCGGGGCTTCGGCGACACCGAGCCGGCCCCGGTCGACGCCACCCGCGGCCTGCGGGACTACTCGGACGACGTGCTCGCCCTCATCGACGCCCTCGGGCTGGACGACGTGCACCTGGTCGGCTGGAGCATGGGCGGCGGGGTGGTGCTGCAGGCGCTGCGGGACCGGCCGGCCGGCGTGCGGAGCGTGACGCTGGTCAACCCGGTCTCCCCGTACGGCTTCGGCGGCACGCACGGCCTCGACGGGGCGCTGAACCACCCCGACGGCACGGGCGCCGGCGGCGGGTCGGCGAACCCGGACTTCGTGAAGCTGCTCGCGGCGGGGGACACCTCCGACGACTCCCCGGCATCACCGAGGAACGTGATGCGGACCACGTACGTGAAGCCCGGCACCGTGATCAAGGACGAAGACGCCCTGGTCGCGTCGATGCTCTCCACGAGGGTCGGCGACGACCACTACCCGGGCGACGTGGTGGCGTCGGAGGAGTGGCCGGGGGTGCGTCCCGGCACGCGGGGCGTGCTCAACTCCTTCTCGCCGCCGAACTTCCGGCTCGACGACCTGCACACGATCGACCCGAAGCCGCCGATCCTGTGGATCAGGGGCGAGGCCGACGTGATCGTCTCCGACACCTCGCTGTTCGACCTGGCCCATCTGGGCGCCCTGGGGGTCGTCCCCGGCTCCCCCGGCACCCCGGCGCAGCCGATGGTCGCCCAGACCCGCGCCGTCCTGGAACGGTACGGCCCGTACACCGAGATCGTCCTGGACACCGGTCACAGCCCCCACATCGAGCGCCCCGAAGAGTTCCGCACCGCCCTCATGAACCATCTGAAGCGGAGCTGACAGTGTCCATGGCAGCACCATCACGTCGCGGTTGGGCTGGAGCACTCGCCGTCGCCCTGTTCGCGGCCCTGCTGGCGGGCGGTCCCGCGGCGAGTGCGGGGTCCTCTCCCGCGCACTGCGCCCGGTTGGACCGGGTGCTGGTGCCGGGGGCCGAGCACCAGGTGAAGGCGTGCCTGGACGACCTCACGACGGCCGGCACGATCGCCTCCGGGCACACCGACCCGGCCGACTGGGCGGGTCTACACCCGGCGGGGGCGGTCAACCCCACCGGCGTGCCCGGCATCCAGGTCGACGGCTACTTCCCCGACACCTCGACCTCCAACACGACGCACGGCTGGAACCACGACTCGCAGTTCGTGCTCCGGCTGCCCGACGACTGGAACGGCGGGCTGGTGGTCGCGGGCACCCCCGGCAACAGGGAGCAGTACGCGAACGACTTCACCATCTCCGACTGGGCACTGGCCAGGGGCTACGCCTACGCCGTGACGGACAAGGGCAACGTCGGCGTCACCTTCCACCAGGACGGCCGCAGGCCCGGCGACGCGGTCGCGGAGTGGAACGACCGGGTCACGCAGGTCGCGGTCGCGGCCAAGGCCGTCGTCGCGCAGCGCTACGGCAGGCTTCCGAAGCGGACCTACGCGGCGGGCATCTCCAACGGCGGATACCTGGTCCGCTGGCAGCTGGAGAACCGGGCCTGGCTCTACGACGGCGGGATCGACTGGGAGGGCACGCTCTGGCGGGTCAAGGGCGACAACCTGCTCAACTACCTGCCTCCGGCGCTGCGGGCCTACCCGGCGGGCGACACCCAGGCGATGTACGACGCCGGGTTCGCACGCGGGTCGGAGTTCCTGTGGCCCTTCCACTACCAGTACTACTGGGACCTGACCCAGCGCGTCTACCGTGAGGAGCTCGACCCCGCCTTCGACGGCGACACCGAGGCGGGCACCCCGTTCTGCGCCTCGGGCACCCCCGCCTGCGACGCCGACTACGACTACGACGCGCGCAAGCCGTACGCGGCGGTGCGGAAGATCGGGCTCACCGGCCGGATCGGCAAGCCGCTGATCACGATCCACGGCACGCTGGACACGCTGCTGCCGATCTCCCGCTCCGGTGACGTCTACGCGGAGATGGTCGGCGGGCACCGGCCGTTCCGGTACTACCGGATCACCGACGGAACCCATGTGGACAGCCTCTACGCCGCCTACCCCGACAGGCTTCGCCCGCTGCTGCCGTGCTTCCGCAGCGCGTTCGAGGCCATGGAGGGCTGGGTGGAGCGCGGGCAGAACCCGCCGCCGAGCGCGACCCTGCCGAGGCCCTCCGGCGGTGACCTGCCCAACGAGTGCCGGCTCGGCGCCTGACGTGGCCGTGCGGTACGGGTCACCGTCTCAGCTGAGCATGTAGCGGCGCTGCACCGTCTTGGTGACCCGGACCGCGTTCCTGACCCCCGGTATCCGCAGCGCGAGGCGTTTCAGCAGCGGGTACCAGGGCTCGGGGGGCCGGGCCGCGGCGGACTTGAGGATCTCCACCCGCCCGCCGCGGTTCATCTCCATCTTGAAGCGGAGCCCGGTCTCCTTGCCGTCCACCCGTAGGAAGGGCGCCCAGGCGCCCGGCGCGAGGAACCCCTCCCGGTACGCCAGCCGGGTCGGAATCTTGGCGATCAGCCTCCCGGCGAGCTGCCCGGGGACACCCGGCTCGACCAGGGCGGGCGCGGCGACCTCGCGTTCCCTGCCGGTGGTCTGGCGGAGCACCAGTTCCACGGGCGGCCCCCCGCTCGGCGGCACGTACGGCACGGGCACGACCACGAAGACGTACTTGCGCTGCCTGATGACCGTCGTACCCGGCGAGACCAGGACGATCGACTCGGAGAACGAGCGGGGCTCCACGCAGATCCCCAGCTCCCCCCGGTCCGACCACCAGGGGACGACCAGCCGCTTGGAGTAGTCGGCGACCACCCCGGTGCAGTTCAACGGGGACCCGGTCACCCGGGTACGGGCCTGCTGAGCCCCCCCGTACATGCGTACGTGGATCTCCCAGAGCCCCGGCGGCAGCGGGCCGTCCACGGCCGCCGAGTCGACGTCCAGCCGGGCCGTGCCGGTGACCTGGAGCCTGACCCCGTTGCGGTGCCGGCAGCGGATCATCGAGCACTCCACCGGCAGGAAGTAGACGACCCCGGTCTCCTCGTGTCTGATGTACACCTCGAACCGCGCCCTGGCCGCGGCCTGGCTGACGTCGGCCATCTCGGGGGGGAGGCGGAGCCCGTCCAGGGGCACCGGAGGCTCCCAGAGCAGGCCGTCCTCCCCGTAGGGGATGAAGCGCATCGGGGTGCCGTCGGACTGCATGATCTCCACGGTCAGCCCCATGGTGAGCACGCCGTCGTCCCAGACGACGTCCGTCAGGTCGGCCTGGAGGTGGATGCCCTGGCTGGCTCCGGCCAGCATGACGAGCTGGTCGAGCCTGCCCGCCCGCAGCAGCGCGGCGCGAGCCCGCAACTGCACCGGCAGCAGCAGGTCGAGGCGCGGGGGGAAGCGCTGGACCACCAGCTCGCGCAGGGTCGTGAAGGTGGCCGCCCGGCCCAGGGAGGAGGTGGCGAACGCACCCCCGCCGAGCCGCCGCAGCACCGCGGTACGGAACCACTGGGCGTACATCCGGTCGCGTCTGCGGCCCTCGGGGACCTCGTCGTCGATGATGTCGAGCAGCTCGCGCAGCTCGGCGGCCCAGACGTACGGGTCCTCCTGCGGCTCGGGCCGCTCGGCGACGTGACAGCAGACCTGGTCGGCCATGACCACGACGACCTTGGCCCGCAGGTAGGCGCGGACGACGAAGGCCTGTTCGGCCAGGCGCCCGCCGGGGTCGGAGAAGTTCAGCGCCTCGTCGTCGAGAAAGGCCCTGCGGAACAGCTTGTGCGGGGTGAGCAGCGTGAGCAGCCGGTCCTTGACCACGTCGGCGCGCTCACGGTTGACGTCGAAGACCGGGGAGGGCGGCTTCCGGTCGTCGACCAGCCGCCCGATGAGGATGTCGGCCTCGGTCTCCACGGCACGCCGGTACATCAGCTCCAGGGCCGTCCGTTCCAGGCGGTCGGTCTGGCCGAGCATGTAGACGTACTCGCCCCTGGCCACCATGAGGGCGACATTGCGGCCGCGCATCGGCGAGCCGGTCCGCTCAAGGTGGAGCACCTTGACGTTCGACCGCACCGCGGCCACGGCGTCGAGGCGCTGCTGGATCCCGTCGTCGGAGCCGTCGTCGGCGAAGATCACCTCGTAGTCGTCGGAGGCCATCGACTGTTCCAGCACCGACCGGATACAGGCGTCGGCGCCATCACCGGGGTTGTGCACCGGCACTACCACGCTGACCTTCACATCCATGCGGCCAAGGGTGCGATGCCCGGGGCCGGGAGACGGTCAGACTTGCCGAGTCCTGGTCTCTCAGTACCAGCCTTTGGCCTGGGAATGGGCCCAGGCCCCGCAGGGCGTGCCGTAGCGGCCCTTGATGTAGGTGAGCCCCCACTCGATCTGGGTGGCCGGGTTGGTCTGCCAGTCGCTTCCCGAGCTGGCCATCTTGTGGCCGGGGAGGGACTGGGGGATGCCGTAGGCGCCGCTGGAGGTGTTCATGGCGCGCTCGTTCCAGCCGCTCTCCTTCATCCAGAGCTTCTCCAGGCAACCCCACTGGTCGGCCCAGCCCCGGGACTCCAGCATCTGCTTGCCCAGTGCCCTGTTGCCGGTCGGGTTGGCGGTGCCCGGGGGGAGCCGCTGCGGGTTGAACCCGCCACCGCCCGGCGCCTCGTCAACGATCTTGACCGGGCTGAGCACCTTGCGGTTCTCCCGCTCGGCGGCGATCTTGTCGGCCTTGAGCGCCTGGGCCGCCTGGGCCTTCAGCATGTCGGACTCCAGGTCGGAGCCGAACGGGTCGGAGCCGAGCACCTGCGCCATCTCTTCCAGGGTGAGCGGCTGCGTGGGCGGCGCCGAGGCGTTCTGCACCGCGGTGTAGGCGGTGAAGGCTCCGCCACCCACCAGGATCACGACCGCGGTGCCCAGGATCAGGACGCGCTTGGGGGTCAGACGGCCCGGCGTCTTCGTCTTGGCCGTTCTGCGATTGGAACGACGGGCACGGGGCGCCGCCGAGCGGTCCTTCAGTTGCTGTGATCCTGGACTCACGACCTATGAGCTTGCCGTGCGGAGGGGGGTGGTCCGCAACCGGAACGTAAGAGTTGGTCGGCACCGTACGAGATCCACCGGGCCTCTCCTGAGCTAATCACCAGGCCAGAGCGCTTTCCCGGCAAGGAAAAGATGGGAGTGATTTTGCTCACATTTTACCCTACGGTGCCCCTTCGCCTCTCTATGTGATCACAGGAGCGCCCGAATCACGGCTTGACTGCCTTGTTCAGGTACTGTTTGCCCTATGTCGGGGTTCATGACCTGGCAGATCCATCCAAGCCTTGAGAGAATGATTACCCGGTGGCAGGCATCCTCCTCGTCGAAGACGACCCCTCGGTCAGGACCGGGCTGGAGCTGGCGCTCACCCGGCAGGGCCATTCCGTCACCGCATGCGCCAGCGGTGAGGAGGCGCTTGAGCACATCAGGTCCCGCCGCCCCGAGATCGCCATCCTGGACGTCATGCTGCCCGGCATCGACGGCGTCGAGGTGTGCCGCCGCATCCGCAGGCTGGACCAGCTGCCGGTGATCCTGCTCACCGCCAGGGGCGACGACCTCGACGTGGTCGTGGGACTGGAGGCCGGGGCCGACGACTACGTGGTCAAGCCGGTCGAGCCTCGGGTACTGGACGCCCGCATCCGCGCCGTCCTGCGCCGGATGGAGTCGGTCGCCTCCGACCGCATCACCTTCGGCGACCTGGTCATCGACAGGGGCGCGCTCAAGGTGTCGCTGAGCGGCCGCGAGGTCCACCTCACCCCCACCGAACTGCGGCTCCTGCTCGAACTCGTCCGCCATCCCGGCCAGGTGCTCAACCGCAGGTACCTGCTGCGGGCCGTCTGGGACCACACGCACGTCGCGGACTCCCGGCTGGTCGACGCCTGCGTCCAGCGGGTTCGCGCCAAGATAGAGGCGGTTCCCGCCGAGCCCGAGTTCATCCACACGGTACGGGGATTCGGCTACCGGTTCAGCCCACCGTGAAACGCACCCACACCGGCCTGCGTGGCCGTCTGGTGATCACCTTCACCCTGATCGCCGTCACCGCCTCCTCGCTGGTCGCCGGGATCGGCTACGAGTTCGTCAAGATCCGCATGATCGGACGCGCCGAGCAGGTCGCCGTGAGCGACGTGCGCGACATCCTGGAGGGCATCAGAGTGCCCATCGGCGCGCTCTGGCCCGGGGACAGCCCGCCGACCGACGACGAGATCAGCGCGCTGCAGAAGAGCCTGCGCCCGCAGGGCGGCAGGGTGGTGGTCCGCTACGAGGACTACCTCTACCCCGACGGCGAATTCGGCATCAGGGACGTCCCCGGCGACCTCGCCGCCAGGGCCACCCAGCGGATGGTCGCCAAGCGGCAGATCATCAACGGCGACATGTGGCTGCTCATCGGCACCCCCGTGTGGCGGATCGAGCCCATCCACACCGCCCAGCCCACCGGGATGACCGTCTACGTGTTCGCCCCCCTCATCGAGGAGGAGCGTCTTCTCAGCGGCCTGCGGCAGCCGCTGGCCGTCGCCAGCGTCGCCATGCTGATCATCGCGCTGGCCCTGGGACTGCTGTCGGCCCGGCAGCTCCTGCTGCCGGTAAGGCGGCTCGGCTCCGCGGCCCGCGCGCTCGGCGCCGGTCACCTGGACACCCGCCTGCCCGTACACGGTAAGGACGAGCTCGCCGAACTCACCGCCACGTTCAACGACACCGCCGCCGCCCTGGAGCGGAGCGTCTCCGAGCTCCGCTCGCTGGAGGCGATGTCCCGCCGCTTCGTCGCCGACGTCTCCCACGAGCTCAGGACCCCGCTGACCGCGATGACCGCGGTCACCGACATGCTCTCCGAGGAGGCCGAGCGGCTGCCCCCCGAACCCGCGGCCGCCGTGCAGCTGGTGCTGCGGGAGATCGCGCGGCTGCGGACCCTGGTGGAGCAGCTCATCGAGGCGAGCCGGTTCGACTCGGGCACCGCGACGCTGAACGTGGACACGGTGAACATCGTCGACGTGATCTGGGACTGCCTGGAGATGCGCGGCTGGTCGGACCAGGTGCGGGTGAACGTGCCCCAGGGACTGGTCTTCTCCGTCGACCCCAGGCGATTCGACGTCATCGTGGCCAACCTGGTGGGCAACGCCCTACGCCACGGGGAGCCCCCCGTGATGGTGACCGCCCGCAGCACCCCGAACGGCCTGGAGGTGAAGGTGCGCGACCACGGCAAGGGCATCCCGGCCAAGGATCTGCCGTTTGTGTTCAACCGCTTCTACAAGGCGGGCGCCCGGGGCGACGGCAGCGGACTCGGCCTGTCCATCGCGCGGGCCAACGCCCAGTTGCACGGCGGCACGATCTCGGTCCGCGCGCAGCGGCCGGGAACCCTCTTCACCGTCTGGCTGCCCCCGGCATGAGACGCCTCACCTGTCTGCTCGTCGCCCTCGCGGTCCTGTGTGGATGCGGCATCTCTCCCACCGAGGTCCAGGACTACGGCCGCCCGCCGGTGATCAGCTACAGCCCGACCTGGGTGACCGTCTATCTGCTCCGTGACGGACGGCTTGAACCGGCCAGGATCCCGGTGGTCTCCGACTCGGCCAAGAACATCATCGACACCCTCTTCCGGGCGGGCAAGCAGCCGCCGAAACGGGGGCTGACCAGCGCGCTCAACAACTTCAGCCACTACGACACCAAGACCACCCGATACTCCGACAACACCGATCAGCGCAACGATCCGGACGACAGCCTGGGCTACCGGTTGAATGTGATCATCACGGGCGAGGGCAAGATCTCCAAGGAGGGCCTCGCCCAGATCACCTGCACCATCCGGCAGAACAAGCAGGAGAGCATCTGGAGCGTCGAGATCACCCGGCTCTTCCCCGGAGTCCCGGAGTCGATGGGCGAGCACACCTGCTTCGAGTTCCGCAAACTCGCGGCCCCCGGCGTACGACTGCCGCCGTGAGCGCTCCCTGACGCCCGGTGCCGTGGTCCACGGCCGGCGTCCGCCGACCCGCGAACGACGCGCGAAGCGCGGTCGCGGATGCCTTGAGGCATCCGCGACCGCGCTTCGCGCGATCATGCCTGGAGGTCCAGGACACCCGTCACATCGTGATGTCCTCCAGCATCTCGGTGACCAGCGCCGCGATCGGCGAGCGCTCCGAGCGGGTCAGCGTGACGTGCGCGAACAGCGGGTGCCCCTTGAGCTTCTCCACCACCGCCACGACGCCGTCGTGCCGGCCCACCCGCAGGTTGTCGCGCTGGGCGATGTCATGGGTGAGGACGACCCGGGAGTTGGCGCCGATCCGGCTCAGCACGGTGAGCAGCACCCCGCGCTCCAGCGACTGCGCCTCGTCCACGATGACGAAGGCGTCGTGCAGGGAACGGCCGCGGATGTGGGTGAGCGGGAGCACCTCCAGCATGCCCCGGTCCATCACCTCCTCGATCACCTCGGGCGTGGTGACCGCGCCCAGGGTGTCGTAGACGGCCTGTGCCCACGGGCTCATCTTCTCGTTCTCGGAACCCGGCAGGTAGCCCAGCTCCTGGCCGCCCACGGCGTACAGCGGGCGGAAGACGATGACCTTGCGGTGCTGGCGGCGCTCCAGTACCGCCTCCAGGCCCGCGCAGAGGGCGAGCGCGGACTTTCCGGTGCCCGCCCGGCCGCCCATCGAGACGATGCCGACCTCGGGGTCCATCAGCAGGTCGAGCGCGATCCGCTGTTCGGCGGAGCGGCCGTGCAGGCCGAACACCTCGCGGTCGCCGCGCACCAGCCGCACCGACTTGTCGGGCAGCACCCTGCCCAGTGCCGACCCTCTGCTCGACAGCAGCCGCAGACCGGTGTGGGTGGGCAGGTCGCGAGCCTCCTCCAGGTCGGCGGTGCCGTGCTCGAAGAGCACCTCCACGTCTTCGGAGGTCACCTGGAGTTCCGCCATGCCTGTCCAGCCGGACTCGACCACGAGTTCGGCGCGGTACTCGTCCGCGGCGAGACCGATGGAGGCGGCCTTCACCCGCATCGGCAGGTCCTTGGAGACCAGTACCACGTCGTGTCCCTCGGCGGCGAGGGTGCGGGCCACGGTCAGGATGCGGGTGTCGTTGTCGCCGAGCCGGAACCCGACGGGCAGGATGGACGGGTCACTGTGGTTGAGCTCGACCCGGATGGTGCCCTCGCCGATCGGCATGGGCTCGTCCAGCCGTCCGTGCGTCACCCTCAGGTCGTCGAGGTACCTCAGCGCCTTGCGCGCGAAGTATCCGAGCTCTGGATGATGGCGTTTGCCCTCCAACTCGGTGATGACGACGATCGGGATGACCACCTCATGCTCGGCGAAACGGCTCATCGCCGTTGGATCCGCCAGGAGCACCGAGGTGTCCAGGACGTACGTGCGCCGCTTGACTGCCGGCGACGTGGGTGAGGACGAAGGGTTTGCCACGCGTTCTCCCCCGGGCGCCAAGGACGGCGCCCTGCCATGAGCTGGGATGCGGACCGGCCTCGGACCCGCTCACGAGAATGCCGAGCAGGGACCGGTGACCGGCCCTCCTCAGCGAATCGTGACGCAAAGGCGGGCCCTCTCCGGCGTAGGTGAGTCGTGCTCTCCTACTTCTTACGGTACGTCCTGAATGCCCTACTTCCAACTGCTTAAGACTGACCGAAAGGGGTCGTTCATGTGCTGTTTCAGGAACCGTACCTACGGTGCCGCGCGGCGTACGAGCGGAGGGCCCGCAAGAAGTCGACCCTGCGGAAGTCAGGCCAGTAGGCCTCGCAGAAGTAGAACTCGGAGTGGGCGCTCTGCCAGAGCAGGAAGCCGGAGAGCCGCTGCTCTCCCGAAGTACGGATGACCAGATCCGGGTCGGGCTGGCCGCGCGTGTAGAGATGCTTCGCGATGTGCTCCACATCGAGGACCTCGACAAGGTCCTCGATGCTCGCGCCCTTGCTCGCGTGCTCCTGGAGAAGGGAGCGCACCGCATCAGCGATCTCACGCCTTCCTCCATACCCAACGGCAACGTTCACAATCAAACCGGGACGATGTGATGTCGCTTCTTTTGCATCTTTAAGCACACGGGCCGTGTGATCCGGCAAAAGATCTAGCGCACCCATGGGCTTGATGTGCCAGCCGTCTGCCACGAGTTCCTGGACCACATCCTCGATGATCTTCATCAGGGGGTCCAGCTCGTCCTTGGAACGGTTGATGTTCTCGCTGGAGAGCAGCCACACGGTGACGACCTCGACACCGGCCTCGCGGCACCAGCCGAGCAGCTCCGAGATCTTGTCCGCGCCCTTGCGATGTCCGCGGCTCACGTCGTCGATGCCCATCGAGCGTGCCCAGCGGCGGTTACCGTCAACGATCACGCCGACGTGCCGGGGAAACATCTCCCGCTGACGGGACAGCTTCGCTTCGAGCCGGCGCTCGTAGAGTCGATAGACGAGATCGCGCACGCCCATTGGAGCCCCTCCCTCAGCACCCGCCATGAATGGGCGCTGACAGGCAATTATCGCCGTCCCGCGGACCCCTCCGCCCCCTCTACAGGGATCTGGCCGACTTGCCTGGTTTGTATGGTCCTAGGCATCCTTCGGCTTCCGTGATGATGTCTTCCACGAAAACCCCCAGCTCAGCAGAAGTGAGCACGGCGCGCATACCCACTCCGCCGCCACCCCATGCCTCCAGGAACGCTCTCCTGGTGAGCCGCCATGCCCCGGCCGGGCCGCGCCGTCCGGGAACCCAGATCGGAATGGTGCGCAGTTGGCAGCGGAGTTCACCCCCGCCGACGACCCCGTTCCTGGCCCGGTAACGAAAGGCGAACAGTTCCGCGTCACCGGGGAAGCGGTCGTCGGGATCGGGCCACCGCGCCTCGTGGCCGGCGCGGGCCTCGGCGACCCCGCGCGCCAGCCGGCTGAGAATCCAGCCGCAGCGCTCCCCCACCGTCCCGTACAACGCGCCGTCGCGATGGAGTTCGAGCGTTATCTCGTACGGCGTACCGACACTGTCCCGGCACGCCACCGGCGTAACGGTCAGATAAGAACCATCAAGACAACGCACTCCCCCCACCTCAGAGAGGGTATCCCCGGCTCAGACCATCAAAACGTGATCAACGCCATCCATGTCCCCGCCAGCCAGGCGGCTGGTGCCACTCGGTCCATCCGTACCCCAGGCGCCCGTCGGAGGCCTCGAACCGGCACAGGGCACGTGGGAAGCGGGCGACCTCCCCGTCCGGCGACGTCATGGCGACCGGGGCGAAGGCGAGCGGGACGACGGTCATCGGCATCCCCGGCACCTCCAGCCGCGCCCCGGACGGGAATCCGTCCTCCCCGAACTCGCTCGCCGCGGTGAAGCCCTCACGGTGCTCCAGCGCCCCGCCCGGCGGAGCCGTGAAGCAGGGCCAGGGCATCTCGAAGCCGACGTTCGCCCGCATGCCGTGGAAGAACGTGCCGTCGTCGAGCCGGCCCGAGCTCCACAGCCACGACGGCCCCCACCAGTCACGCTCTCCCCAGCTGTGGTCGCGCTCACCATGACCGGAGAAGGCGATCTCCTCGCCACCGACCCGGATGGTCCCCTCGACCTCGCAGGGGACCTCGTAGCGCGGGACGAAGCCGTAGGGGTACGCCTCGCCGGCGCTCCGCCACTCCAGGTCGAACGCCAGGGAGGTCGTGGCGGCGCCGTCCAGGTCCCGGTACGCCAGGGCGGGGTCGGAGAGGACGGCGGCCGCCCCCGCCTCAAGGCTCACCCGCAGGGACCGCATGGGGAGCGTCACGTCGTGGGTGGCCTGGAAGTTCTCACCCCGCACCGCGAGGTCGGGACCGGGGAGCGGGACGTGGTGGTCGACCAGCAGCACCGTGGGCCTGCCCACGCCGACCAGGCACGCCCAGTACCAGGCGCGGTTCCAGTTGGGATACAGGCCCAGCCGGACGTAACCGGCGAGCGCACCGTCCTCGGTCGTGAAGTCCAGGTAGACCGACTCGCTCCACAGCGGCTCGGCACCGGCCGGATGCGTCCCCTCGTCCTCGGGGCGCAGCGGCCAGGTCGCGTGATCGGCGGAATTCCCCACGGTCGCTCCCGGCACAGGCACTCGATCATGTACCGGCTCAACCTAACCGACGGCGCCTCCGCGGCATAGAGCCCCTGGCGGCCGTCGCTCCGGCCTTCCGGCCCCCGGTGCCGGTCGAACGGCGTGCGCGCGAGGAGTGCACGGCCAGGCGTAGCGCGACCAGCCCGGCGACCAGGAGGAGCACGACGAGCACGGTGATGATGATCTTTGCGATGTGCATGCCGACCTCCGGGACGAATTCCCTTCCCGAGGTCCACTACCCAGTGGACGAACAGGGAAGGCCGCAAGTTTCTAACGGCGCCTGGTGAAAGGCGACCATCGGCGGGGCTCAGGGGCGACGGACTCCTCCGGCAGCCGTCCCGCCGCGCGCAGCCGGTCGGCGAAGTCGCGGGCGTCGGCGTGCGAGCCGCCCGGCGGCTTGGGGCGGCCTCGCGCGTACGCGTCGAACTCCGCGGCGAAGCCGTCGCCGAGCAGCGCGGCCAGGTCGGGCCGGAGACGGGCCACCGTTCTGCGCCGCTTGGAGATCAGGCTGGACTCCTGGATCAGCAGCCGCTCCCTGTCGAACCCCGGCGGTGCCTCCTCCCCCGCCACCAGGGCGGCCAGCAGCGCTGCCTGCGCCCCGGCCAGCGCCTCCCTGGCCGCGTCCTCAGACACCGGACATCGCGCCGCGGATCCGGCCCAGCTCCCGCTCCAGCGCGCCGTCGCTGGGGTAGTCGTCGTCCCATTCGAGCAGCACTCCCGGCGGATCCACCCTGGCGCACAGCTCCGCGAGGATGTCCAGCACCTCCTCGGGGACGCGGGCGGTGTGGGTGTCGTGCCACAGCCCTCCACGAGAGTGACCCCCGGCGACATGGACGTAGGCGAGTTCGGACAGCGGCAGGCCGTCCAGCGCGGCGGTGGCCGACAGACCCAGATTGACCTGGTTCGTGTAGAGGTTCGCCACGTCGACCAGGAGTCCGACGCCGGTCATCTCCACCAGCTCTCCGAGAAAGGCGGCCTCGGTCATCTCGTCCTCCGGCCAGCCGAACAGTGCCGCGACGTTCTCCAGGGCCAGCGGGACGGGAAGCGCCTCCTGTGCCCGCCGCACGTTCTCCGCGACAACGGCCAGCGCGGCCCTGGTACGCGGCACCGGCAACAGGTGGCCGGCCTCCATGCCGCCCGCCCTGACGAAGGCCAGGTGCTCGCTGACCAGCGGCGCCTCCAGGGCGCGCGCGCAGTCCGCCAGCCGCGCCAGCCGCCGGGGGTCGGGATGCCCGGCACCGCCGATGCCCAGCCCGACGCCGTGCGGGATCACCGGCACGCCCCGGGCGCGGAGCACCCGCAGTGACTCGGGGAGCCGGGCCGGGTCGACGTTCTCGGCGACGACCTCGACGAAGTCGACCCCGGGCAGCCGTTCCACGGTCAGGTCGATCTCCGGCCGCCAGCCGATGCCCACGGCCGGCCCGGCCGCCGCCGGGAGCACCCCGCCGGCGACCGTCCTCGCCGCGGCGACCGGGGGACGCTCACCCACCGCAGCCGCCCCCGCACCCGCCACCGCAACCGGACCCGCAACCGGACCCGCAACCGGACCCGCCACCGTCACTCGATCCGCCACCGTCACTCGACCCGCCGCCTGAGTCGCCCCAGCTCCCGGATCCGAAGTCACCGCCGCCGCCACCGCAGGCGCCGACCGCGCAGCCGCTCCCGGAACCACTCGCGCTCTGGCGCTGGAGCTCCTCCACAAGGCCGGGCTCGTCGAGCTCCCCCAGCCCGTACAGGGCGACGGGAATGCCGACGGCGAAGGCCAGGTCGGGCGCGACGGGGCGGGCGCCCCGGACATAGGTCCCGCGGGCGGAGGTGAGCACGTCGTGACCCGCGTGGCTCAGGACGTCGCGCAGCAGCCGCTTGTGCCGCGCGTAGACGGAGAACCCGAGGAGCGCCGCGATCAGTCCGACCAGCAGCGCCGCGGCGCCGAGCCTTCCCCTGGCGCCCGCGATCAGGATGCCCACCGCGAGGACCAGCGTGACGATCGAGGTGACCAGGAGCCGGTTCAGCAGTCCCCGCGCGTGGTCGAGCGCGCTCTCGGGCACCAGCAGGCCCAGCCCCAGCAGCCGGTAGCGCAGGCCGTCGACGGCCTGTCCGGCGGCCACCGCGTGGCGGAGCTCGCCCACTGGGGCGGCGCCCCCACGCTGGGCGAGCGCCGCCGTGACGGCGTGTTCGATCGGGTCGGGAGAGGGCACGGCCCCGGCGACCAGGCTGACCTGACCGCCTCGCGAGACCCGGATCACCCCGGCTTTGGCCAGCATGCCGAGCGCGGTGTTGACCACTCGGCGCGGGCCTCCGGAGAGGTAGGCGAGCTCGTAGGGGGTCGGTGGCCCGCCGTGGTGGCGGGTCACCGCCGAGCGGACCCGGCGGTGCTCACGGCCGAGCGTGAACGCCGTGAAGACGATGGCCAGGGCGGCGGCGAAGGCGATGACGAACAGCGGGAACCCCATATCCGCCTCCTCGGGGGAAAGGGATCACAGGCGTGACGTCCCGTGTATCCGATTGGACGGGCACAGCCTGTCAGAAGTTTCCCCCGTCTTCGACCCCTTTGCAGCTGTCAGCCCAGGCGGGCGACGAGTGCCTCGTGCTCCTCCCAGAGCTCGCGGGGCAGGTGGTCGCCGAAGGTCTGGAAGAAGGCGGGCATGAGCGCCGCCTCCTGCCGCCAGATCTCCTCGTCGACGCTGAGCAGCGTCCGCATGTCCTCTTCGGAGACCGCGAGACCGTCGGTGTCGAGCTCGGCGGGGAGCAGGCCGATGGGGGTGCGCACCGCCTCCGCCTGGCCGTTGAGACGGTCGACGATCCACTTGAGCACGCGGGAGTTCTCCCCGAACCCGGGCCAGATGAACTTGCCCTCGTCGTTCTTGCGGAACCAGTTCACGTAGTAGACGCGCGGCAGCTCGGCGTTCTCACGCTGGCCGATCTTGAGCCAGTGGGCGAAGTAGTCGCCCATGTTGTAGCCGCAGAAGGGCAGCATCGCGAACGGGTCGCGGCGCAGCTCGCCGACCTTGCCCTCGGCGGCGGCGGTCTTCTCCGAGGCGATGTTGGCCCCGATGAAGACGCCGTGCTGCCAGCTCAGCGCCTCCGTCACCAGCGGGACCGCGCTGGCGCGGCGCCCGCCGAACAGGATCGCCGAGATCGGCACGCCCGCGGGATCCTGCCACTCACGGGCGATCGTCGGGCACTGCGCGGCCGGGACCGTGAAGCGGGCGTTGGGGTGCGCGGCCGGCTCGCCGGACTCCGGCGTCCAGTCCCGGCCCCTCCAGTCGGTCAGGTGCGCCGGGGGCTGGTCGGTGAGTCCCTCCCACCACACGTCACCGTCGTCGGTGAGGGCGACGTTCGTGAAGATGCTGTTGCCCCAGAGCGTCTCGATCGCGTTGGCGTTGGTGGACTCGCCGGTGCCGGGAGCGACGCCGAAGAAGCCCGCCTCGGGGTTGATGGCCCGCAGCCTTCCGTCGGCACCGAAGCGCATCCAGGCGATGTCGTCGCCGATCGTCTCGACCTTCCAGCCCGGGATGGTCGGCTGGAGCATGGCGAGGTTCGTCTTGCCGCACGCGCTCGGGAAGGCCGCCGCGACGTAGCGCGTCTCCCCCGAAGGCGGGGTGAGCTTGAGGATGAGCATGTGCTCGGCCAGCCAGCCCTCGTCCCGGGCCATCGTGCTGGCGATTCGCAGCGCGTAGCACTTCTTGCCGAGCAGGGCGTTGCCGCCGTACCCCGAGCCGTAGGACCAGATCTCGCGGGTCTCGGGGAAGTGGCTGATGTACTTGGTGGCGTTGCACGGCCACGGCACGTCGTCCTGGCCGGGTTCGAGCGGGGCGCCGACCGAGTGGACCGCCTTGACGTAGCCGCCGCGCTCCTCGATGAGCCGCAGCGCGTCCTCGCCCATCCGGGTCATGACGCGCATCGACACGACCACGTACGGCGAGTCGGTGATCTCCACACCGAGCTGGGAGATCTCACCGCCCAGCGGCCCCATGCAGAACGGCACGACGTACATCGTCCGGCCGCGCATGCTGCCCTTGAAGATCTCGCCGAAGGTGCGGCGCATCTCGGCGGGGGCGATCCAGTTGTTGGTCGGCCCGGCGTCCTCCTCGCGCTCCGAGCAGATGTAGGTCCGGTCCTCGACCCGGGCGACGTCGCCGGGGTCGGAGGCGGCGTGGAAGCTGTTCTGCCGCTTGGCCAGGCGTGTGAAGGTCCCTCGCTCGACCAGCAGGTTCGTCAGGCGCGTCCATTCGACCTCGGAGCCGTCGCACCATTCGATCCGGTCCGGCTGTGTCAGCTCGGCGATCTCCCTGACCCATTCGGCCAGTTCCGCATGACTGGTCGGGCTGGTGGTGTTCACGTCTACGGTAAGGGACACTGCTCGGGCTCCTTTACGCTTCACGGGGCCAAAACATCATTAACGACGGAACCGCGCTTAATCCAATTGGCATAGACCAGTGAATTCGCGCGATCAGATGTCAAGGCGCTTCCGGCCCGGCGTCTCCAGCGATGTATAGCCTGGCAGGAGCCGCAGGGCTGTGCAGCCCCCTACCCAGAAAAAACGGCCCTAAAAAAGCTTTTCCCGCACTGGTATAGGCCAATGAGAAAGGTCTAAACCAATCGGCCGACAGGTTCAGACCAATTTATCGACCATTCCCGCTGCCCAGCCTCAGGAATTCACGTCGGGTCCGGCGGCCCGGACGCGGTCGACATGCCGTAGCGCGTCCCTCAGATCCGCCAGCCAGGTGTCGGTGTGGTCGCCCACCAGACGTACGCACCAGGCGAGCGCGTCACTGCGACTGCGGGCCACCCCCGCGGCCACGAGGGTGTCGAGCACCCGGCGCTCCGACTGTCTGAGCCTGGTCATGACGGGCACCGACAGTGTGGTGAACATCACCGTCTCGCCGCCGACCGCGACCCCCCAGGAGACCTTCCTGCGGAACAGGTGTTCGGCCTCCAGAGCGATCTCCACGCGCCGCTCCCTGGTCTCCTCGCGGAAGCGCAGGATGCCGCCCTCCAGCGCGGCGGAACGCTCCACCTCCGAGACGTCGTCGCCGAGCGCGGGAGCCCGAAGCCGGCCGACCACCGCGATCTCCTCGCGGTCCAGCACGATCTCGGGCTCGCCTTCGAACCATTCCCGGGGCAGCCTTCCCGAGAACCAGCCGCGCAGCCTCTCCATTGTTTTATCTTTTTCCATGTAATTTAGATTACAACGTTCACGGCCGCTGTCCACGCTGGCCCGCACAGGCGCGAGAATCGGCGAATGAGATCACCCCAACGCGCCGGAGGGCTGCGCGAGCGCAAGAAGGCGAAGACCCGCTGTGCGATTCAGGAGCACGCGCTGCGTCTGTTCGCCGAGCGGGGATACGAGGCCACGACCGTCGAGCAGATCGCCTCCCGTACCGGCCGCGATCCCCGCGACCTCTCCGTCGAGACCTTCGCCGCCGCGGTGCTCGGGGCCATGCTCCCCTCCGTCGCCCGCTGGGCCGCGAACCCCTCGGAGAACCTGCCCGACCTCCTTGACACCGCCCTGGTCCAGCTCGCCGCCGGCCTCCCGCTCACCGGCACGCGGTAGGCGAAAGGTCCAAGGGGGCCTAACGGACGCGGGCGGCGACCGCCGGGCTGACGCGCACGGCCCCGGCGAAGTTGCGGGTGGTGACGGGGACGAGCTTGACCACGTCGCCGGTCCTGGGAGCGTGCAGCATCTTGCCGTCCCCCCAGTAGATCGCCACGTGCGAGACGTAACCGGGGTTGGTGGGGTCGTGCCGCCAGAACAGCAGGTCCCCCGGCTGGGCCTGGGCGAGCGGGATCTGCGGGCCCGAGACGAACTGCTGGTGCGTCACCCGGGGCACCGTGATCCCCGCCTGGGCGTACGCCCACTGGACCAGGCCCGAGCAGTCGAAGCTGTCCGGCCCTTCCGCGCCCCACACGTACGGGCGGCCGAGCTTGCTGATCGCGGCGGTGAGCGCGGTCCTGATCTGGGGAGTGGTCGGGAAGGAGCCGGCCGGCCAGTTCGCGCTCCGGGAGACCGTCAGCACCGGGTTGATCACGGCGACCTGCCCTCCCTTGGGCAGTACGCGCAGAAGCGCGCGGCGCAGCTTCGCGGAGTCGGCCTTCGGGGCGCTCACCACGAGCGCGTTGTTCTCCGGGATGCCCAGTGCGCGGGCGGTCGGCCGGGAGACCACCGCGTCGATGGCGCCCATGCCCATCGTGGCGTAGGCGCCGACCCTCAGGTTCTGCCCGGCGGTGGTGAACGTCTTGCCCAGCGGCATGCCCCCGTCGTTGCCCAGGACGAAGGAGACGGCGACCTCCCCCGCCGAGACGTTCCGCCAGAGCCTGTCGGAGCGCGCCGTCGGCTTGGGGGTGTAGGCGCGGAACGTCGAGGGGTTCACCCCGAGCGTCTGAATTCGCTTGCCGTCCAGGATCACCTCCGCGGCGTCGGCGCGCTCCACCGCCCGCACCCCGGAGAGCTGGGCGACCTTGGCCACCACCGCCGAGCTGAGCGGCTTGGGCGCCACCACGAAAAGATGCGGTTTCCGCATCGAGGTCAGCGGCGCCACCGGAGCGGGCGCCTGCGCGGGCTGGACGGGCTTCGCCACCTGGGTCGGCACGGTGGCGACGGATCTGCGCATGGTGACCGTCTCCGGATCGGCCTCCGGCATCTGCGTGTAGATCATCAGGCCGATGGCCAGCACGCCGACGAGCAGAACGGCGAGGATCGGGACCGCCTGCCTCATCAGACGGGCGGCGCGGCTGTAGCGGAGACGGGGACGGTAGGCGAGGTCCTGGCGGGCCTCCCGAATCAGGTCGGAGACACGTGGCCGCCGATCGAACACGACATATCCCCTTCTCCCACCGGTCCGGCCCTACGAGGGTGCCGTACACCGCCCGGCGATGCACGCGAACCCACCAAAAAGCGCCTTATCTGCAATATGGCCGAAAGACTACAAATCTCCCGCCAAATCCTCCAAGACATGGCAATCCGCCGGGACACCCGTCCCGGCGGATCAACGGATCAACGGAGTGTGGGGAGGTCAGTTGCCGACGTACGGCACGGCCTCGAGGATCTCGACGGTGTTGGACCGGCCGTTCGGCATCGTGTAGGTCGCCTTCTCACCGATCTTCTTGCCGTTGATCGCCGAGCCGAGAGGCGACTTCGGCGAGTAGACGTCGATCGGGGCGCCGCTCTCCTCGCGGGAGGCCAGCAGGAAGGCGACCTCCTCGTCGTCGCCCTCGAAACGGACGGTGACCGTCATTCCTGGGCCCACCACGCCTTCGGTACGGGGCGCCTCACCGACCTTGGCGCTGTCCAGGATCTGACGGAGATGGAAGATGCGGGCCTCCATCTTGCCCTGCTCGTCCTTGGCGGCGTGGTAGCCACCGTTCTCCTTCAGGTCGCCCTCTTCGCGGGCCGCCTCGATCTTCTTGGCGATGTCGACGCGCCCGGGCCCCGAGAGATGCTCGAACTCAGCCTTCAGGCGGTCGTACGCCTCCTGAGTGAGCCAGGTGACGCTCTCGTTGTGGGAGTCGGCCACGGGTTCTCCTTGCTTCCTCTAGGGGGCTTCGTGCTTGGGGGTTGCGGACGGTCGAATCTCGACAGGCTAACAAGTTAGGCCTTCGTCCGCCTCCTCAAATGTCTCACTATACGAGATAGCAGTACTGGACATGACCAGAAGTGGCCTGAGCACTGGTCTCTAGCTGTTCAGTAAGCCGAACATACCCCTCACCAGCCGGAATATTGACCTCCTTGCTGCCGACCTCGACGTGGCTGACGTCGGTGGCCCGCAGCCGGCAGAGCGCCGCGCGATCAGATGGTTTGACGACCTCGAACATGATCTGCACAGAATCGCCGCGGCTGGCATCGAATGCGATGAGCTGGTCGATGACTTCCGTGTTGCCCTTGGACGCCCACATCACATAGCCCCAGCCCCCCGCGCACACGGCGCAGAGGATCGCGATCACGACGTGCACGACGAAGCGTCCCCTGCGCTCCGGACGGTCGGGAAAATCGTCCGGGGTGCCAAGGATCGGGCCGTTCTGACGGCCCTTCTCGGCTTCGCTGGTGGCCATGACGGAATCTCCCTGCACTACCTCGGTGTTATCCGAGACAATTGTCCCCTGCGGGGGCCTCGCCCTCGCGACCGCCCAAGAGAAACTAACCTCTTCACAGAGTGACGTAAGCCAAGGGCGCGCGGGGTACCGCGTCGAGCGGAGCGGGGGATACGGCCAGGTTAGGCCGTCCGCGAGGCGACCGACGACGATCCGAAGCGCGACCGACACAGAGGAGACACCGAGCCCGTGAGTGCACCACTCAGGCTGATGGCCGTCCACGCGCATCCCGACGACGAGTCGAGCAAAGGCGCCGCCACCATGGCGCGCTACGTGGCCGAGGGCGTGGACGTGCTGGTCTGTACGCTCACCGGGGGCGAACGCGGGTCGATCCTGAACCCCAAGATGGAGCGCCCGGAGATCCTGGAGAACATCGGCGAGGTGCGACGTCTGGAGATGGAGCGCGCCCGCGAGATCCTCGGCGTACGACAGCGCTTCATGGGGTTCGTCGACTCCGGCCTGCCCGAGGACGAGAGCGAACCGCTACCCGAGGGCTGCTTCGCCCTGCAGCCCCTCCAGATCGCCTCGGCCTCGCTGGTCGCGGCCGTCCGCGAGTTCAGGCCGCACGTCATCCTCACCTACGACGACGACGGCGGCTATCCGCACCCCGACCACATCATGACCAACCGGGTCTCGGTGGAGGCGTTCGAGGCGGCGGGCGACCCCGACCGTTACCCGGGCACCGGCGAGCCCTGGCAGCCCCTGAAGCTCTACTACCACATGGGTTTCACCAAGGACCGGTTCGAGGCGCTGCACGAGGCGATGAACTCCCGCGGCATGGGCTCCCCCTACGCCGACTGGATCTCCCGCTGGGAGGACCGCCCGCAGAAGTGGCCGGTGACCACCCGGGTCCCCTGCGGCGACTACTTCGAGATCCGCGACGAGGCGCTGCTCGCGCACGCCACCCAGGTCGATCCGGACGGCTTCTGGTTCGTCTGCCCGCGTGACCTGCAGCGTGAGGTCTGGCCGACCGAGGACTACCACCTGGCCCGCGCGCTCGTGGACGTCGAGCTTCCCGAGGACGACCTGTTCACCGGAATCCACGCGGACACGGTCTCGCACGCCTGCCACTGACGCGACCGTGGGGTGGCGGTGGCAGACTTGACGTGTGATTACACCAAACGTCCTCGACGAGTCCGTCGTCAACCCGGGCCTCGTGGGCTTCCTCGTCGTGGCAGCGATGGGGTTCGCCCTCTACCTGCTCGTCAAGTCGATGCGCAGGCAGATCTCCAGGATCGAGGTCCCCTCCGAGGCCGAGCTGAGGAAGCAGCGGAGCACCGCCGGCACCACGACACCGACCGCCCCCTAGTCCGGTTCCGCGTACGTCCCCGGCCCGCCGGGGGCGATCGAGGGACGGGCGGGGGTGATCGGGGCGATCACCCACACCGCCGGACCCGTGACCCCGGCCGGTGACGGCTCGGCACGCGCGAAGAACCCGCCCGGCAGGGCCGACACCCCAAGGACGAGCATGGCCGACGACATCGAGGTCTCCGACAACCACGAGGCCGCCCGCTTCGAGATCCTGCTGGACGGCGGGGTCGCCGGGTTCGCCGCGTACCGGCTCCGATCCGGGAAGATCATTTTCACGCACACCGAGATCCTCCCCGAGTTCGAGGGCAGGGGCCTGGGCGGGCGGCTGGCCGCCGCGGCTCTCGACGCGAGCCGCGCCTCCGGCCGGATGGTCGTGCCGCTCTGCCCGTTCGTCGCCCGCTACATCCGGCGCCACCCCGAGTACCGGGACCTGGTGCCGGAGAGCTACCTCGACCTCCTGGACGAGGACGCCTGACCTCGGCGGCCGTGCGGCGGGCACCCGGTTCTCCGGGCCTGGCCGACCGGCCCCTCCGCGCGTCCCGGCCGTCGGTCCGCGGCCCTCGCCCCCTCAGTCCCCGAGGGCGTCCGTCGAGGACCAGGCTCGCTCCAGCGCCTTGGGCAGGCCCCAGCGACCCAGCGGGGTGAGCACCTCGGTCCTGTCGACGATCCCGAGACACGCCCAGAGCGGGGTGACCGAGCTGAAGAGCGTCTCGGCCGCTTCCAGATCCTCCGGCTCGTCCATGTCGACGTCGATGTCCTCCGACTCGGCGATGAGCCGGGCGATCCGCTCGGGTGAGGCCAGCACCCCGGGACCGCGCCTGGCCAGGGCCGCGACCACGGCCAGCCAGTCGGCGTGGTGGATCGCGCACAGGGCGGCCAGCACCGAGTCCTCGTGGCTGAGCTCCCCGTCCAGATCGGTGAAGACCTCCAGCCGGTCCTCCTCCTCCGGCAGGTCGGAGATCGGCCCTGCGATACCCGCCGTGACGGTCAGCCAGAGCTCCTCGTCGTCGGCCGGCAGCGGCTCCCCCTCGTACCCTGCGCAGGCCCGCAGCACGTTTCCCGGATAGCCGGGGCCGGCCAGCACCTCGCGCAGCCGGGTGGCCGCGGCCCGCAGCTCCCCGACAGGCCGCTCGGGCTCGGGCAGCTCGGCCAGGATGCGCCGCAGCTCGCCCAGCGCGAACGCCTCCTCCTCGTCCCAGGCGGCGAACAGCTCCTCGTCCTGCTCGTCGGAGACCGCGGCTCCCGGGACCCGCCCGTCGGGCAGCGGACCGGTGAGCCAGCGCTCCTGGAAGTCCGCGTAGACCTCCCTGGCCTGCTCGTCACCCCGTGCGAGCGCGTCCGGGTCGATCTCCCCCGCGGCGACCCGCTCCTCCAGGTAGGCGACCAGCCGGTTGAACATCTCCTCGCCGACCGGTCCCCGTTCGTCCTCCTCAGGCCAGACGAAGAAGCTGCGGGTGAGCAGGAGCGGCTCGGTGCCCGTGGACTCCATCCAGCGCTGCACGTCCCCCACGGTCGCGCCGCCGGACTCGATCGCGCTGAGGGTCGCCTTCGCGGAGTCCCAGAACGGCACCGACAGCGGGTTGCCCGCCGCCAGCAGCGCCCGCCTCAGATCGGGCAGCGCCACCAGCGCCACCCCGGACGGCACGGCGAGCAGCGCGCGGGCAACATCACGCCGGGTCAGCTCGGAAGCCGCCCTTCCGGCGTGCACACAGACGAAGTCGAGATCCACGCCCAGTGAGCCTACGCCCGAAGCGCGATGAACACACCTTCCTGCCCGGTGTCACCTCCAGCCCCTCGGCCGGCACGGCCTTCACCGGGCGGCCGGAGGGGAGAACGCGGCGGTGAACCCCGAACGCCCGGCGAGACGATCGCCGTCCACGGCGCGGGCCCGGCCGGGCTCAGGGCCACGCTCCCAGCGACCGCCGTCCCGGCCTTCTCGCCCTCGTCGAGCAGCTCGGCGGGACTCCCTTCGACGACTCCAGAGGGCCGAACGTCAAGGACCACGACCACGGGCCGCTCGGCCGCACCCTCGGTCTAGTGTGGGAAAAACCGGGACGCGCGACCTGTGCGCACCCCGCGAGGAGAAGTACGCACCGCGTACCCAGGAAGGGTCTTCATGAACCGTTTGACGGACGCGACGAGCCCCTACCTGCTGCAGCACGCGGACAATCCCGTCGACTGGTTCCCCTGGGGGGACGAGGCCTTCGCGGAGGCGCGACGACGGAACGTGCCCCTGCTGATCAGTGTCGGTTACTCGGCGTGTCACTGGTGTCACGTGATGGCTCACGAGTCGTTCGAGGACCCCGGCACGGCCGCGCTGATGAACGAGCACTTCGTCAACGTCAAGGTCGATCGCGAGGAGCGCCCGGACGTCGACGCGGTCTACATGACGGCCACCCAGGCCATGACGGGCCAGGGCGGGTGGCCGATGACCGTCTTCGCCACCCCGGAGGGCCACCCCTTCTACACCGGCACCTACTTTCCCAGGCAGCAGTTCCAGCGGCTGCTGGCCGGAGTGTCGAACGCCTGGAACGGCGACCGGGAGGCGGTGCTCGAACAGAGCTCGAAGATCGTGGAGGCGCTGAACGAGCAGTCGGCGATGCCGTCGGGTCCACTGCCCGCGCCGAGCACGCTCACCCGGGCCGTACAGAGCCTGGCCGAGTCCTTCGACTCGGCCCGCGGCGGCTTCGGCGGAGCGCCCAAGTTCCCGCCGTCGATGGCCCTGGAGTTCCTGCTGCGCTACGGCGCGACCCCCGCCGACGAGGATGCGCGGACGACCGCGAACGCGGCGATGTCCATGGCCGACCGGACGCTGGAGGCCATGGCCAGGGGCGGCATCTACGACCAGCTCGGCGGCGGGTTCGCCCGCTACAGCGTGGACGCGGACTGGGTGGTGCCGCACTTCGAGAAGATGCTCTACGACAACGCCCTGCTCCTGCGGGTCTACACGCACTGGTGGCGTTCCACCGGCTCCGCCCTGGGCAGGCGGGTGGCACTGGAGACCGCCGACTGGCTGCTGGCCGAGATGCGCACCCCCGAGGGGGGCTTCGCCTCCGCCCTGGACGCCGACAGCGAGGGCGTGGAGGGCAGGTTCTACGCCTGGACCCCCCGGGAGCTCCGCGAGGTCCTCGACGAGGAGGACGGCGCCTGGGCGATCGACCTGTTCGAGGTGACGGGGACGTTCGAGCACGGCACCTCGGTGCTCCAGCTCCGCTCCGACCCCACCGACCCCGAGCGGTTCGCCCGGGTGCGCTCCGCGCTGCTGGCCGCGCGGGCCCGCCGGGTGCGGCCCGGGCGCGACGACAAGGTGGTGGCCGCCTGGAACGGCCTGGCCATCGCCGCCCTCGCCGAGACCGGCGCCCTGTTCGACCGGCCGGACCTCGTCGAGGCGGCACGCGAGGCGGCCACCCTGCTCGACGACCTCCACCTGGACGGTGACCGGCTGCTGCGCACCTCCCGCGACGGCCGCGCCGGCACCAACGCGGGGGTACTGGAAGACTACGCCGACCTCGCGGAGGGCCTGCTGGCCCTTTCCGGGGTGACCGGGGAGGTCCGCTGGTTCCGGCGGGCCGAGTCGCTGCTGGAGACCGTCCTGGAGCGGTTCTCCGACGGCTCCGGCGGGTTCTACGACACCGCCGACGACGCCGAGCGGCTCTTCCAGCGCCCGCAGGACCCGACGGACAACGCCACTCCCTCCGGCCGGTTCGCCGCCGCGGGGGCGCTGCTGTCGTACGCGGCGCTGACCGGCTCGTCCCGGCACAGGGCGGCGGCCGAGGCGGCCCTGGGCACGGTCACCGTCCTGGCCGACAGGCACGCCCGGTTCGCCGGGTGGGGCCTCGCGGTGGCACAGGCGGCGGTGACCGGCCCGATCGAGGTCGCGGTCGTGGGGTCGGCCGACGATCCGACGACGGCGGCCCTGCACCGGGCCGCTCTGATGTCACCCCTGCCCGGCCTGGTCCTGGCACTCGGAGAGCCCGGTTCCGGCGAGATCCCGCTCCTGGCCGGCCGGGGCCTGGTGGGAGGCGCGCCCGCGGCCTACGTGTGCCGTGGCTTCACCTGCCGGATGCCCGTCACCACCCCCACGGCCCTGCGAGCCGAGCTGGCGGGCGGGGCGTAGGGTCACTCGCTCCCCACGGGGGCGACGACGCGGCGGCCCAGGCCGTTGAGGTCGAGCTCGTCGCCGCCTCCGTCCTGGCCCTCCGGGCCGTTACCGGGGCCACCCTGCCCGTCGTCGCCCGGAGCCGAGGTCTGGCCGGGGCCGGGGGTCTCCTGGCCGGGACTCGCGCTCTGGCCGGGGCCGAAGGTGCCGGTCTCGTCGGGGGTGGGGCTGGCGGTGCCCTGGTCACCGCCCTGGTCGTCGTACCGGCCGTCGGAGCCGTAGACGTCGTACGGGTTGGAGTAGCCGTAGCTGGACGGCTCCTTGAACTCCTTGACCGGCTTGCCGTCCATCGCCTCCGTCATGAAGGCGCGCCAGATCTGGGCGGGATAGGATCCGCCGTACTGGGCGCTGCCGTTCACGGTCACCGGCTTGTTGTCGTCGCGGAACATGTTCACCGCCGTGGCCAGCTGCGGGGTGAACCCGGCGAACCACACGGCCGCCGACTCGTCCGTGGTGCCGGTCTTGCCCGCCACGGGGCGGTCGTACAGGCGGGCGCCCGAGCCGGTGCCCGCCTCGACGACCTGGGTCAGCGCGTAGGTGGCGTCGATGGCGGCCTGCTCGCTGAAGGCGCGCTTCCCCTTGGTGGAGCTCTTCACCACCTTTCCGTCGGCGTCGGTGACCGAGCGGATCACATGGGCCTCGCGGTGGACGCCCTCCGCGGCGAAGGTGGCGAAGCCCGAGGCGTTCTGCACCGCGCTCACCGAGGCCACGCCCAGCGGGAGGGTGGCCGCGGCCCGATGCGGGTCGAGCTGCCCGCTGGGGATTCCGGCGGCCTCGGCGACCTTGACCACCTTGTTCAGGCCGACCTTCTGGGCGAGGTCGACGAAGGCGGTGTTCACCGAGCTCTGGGTCGCCTTGACGAGGTTGACCTGGCCGTAGGAGTAGCCGCCCGAGTTGGGGATGTCGGCGGAGGCGATCCGCAGCGGCGAGTTGCCGTCGACCCTGGTGTCCAGGCCGAAGCCGTTGTTCAGGGCCGCGGCCAGCGTGTACGCCTTGAAGGTCGATCCGGCCTGCACCTTGGCCGAGAACGAGTTGTCGAACTTGTTGGCGGCGTAGTCGCGGCCGCCGTAGAAGGCGAGGACCTCACCGGACGCGGGATCGACGGCGGCCAGCCCGGTGCGGACCTTCCTGGGGGTGTTCTCCGGCAGGACCGAGGTGACGGCGCGCTCGGCGGCGGCCATCAGGTTCTTGTCGAAGGTCGATACGATCTTCAGCCCGCCCTGGTTGATGACCTCGTCGGTGTAGCCCCTGCTCTTGAGCTCGGCCGCCACCTGGTCGAGCATGTAGCCCTCCTGCCCCTTGGGCGCGAAGATCGCCTTGGGCTTTCTGAGGGTGGGGAAGGTCACCTCGGCGGCCTCGGTGGAGGTGACGGCCCCGATGGCCACCATCCCGTCGATCACCGACCTCCAGCGGTCCCTGGCCGCATAGAGGTCCGCGCCCTGCGGGTCGGCGAACCTGGAGGGCTGCTGGATCACCGCGGCGAGGTAGGCGCCCTCGGCGAGGGTCAGCTTGCCCACGTCCTTGCGGAAGTAGGCGTCGGCCGCCGCCTGGACCCCGTCGGCGCCCCGGCCGAAGTAGATCGTGTTGAGGTACTGCTCCAGCACCCAGTCCTTCGACTTCGACTGGTCCACCTTCAGGGAGATCATGATCTCCTTGAGTTTGCGGATTATGGAACGTTCCTGACTGAGGCCGCTGTAGTAGTTGCGGACCATCTGCTGGGTGATCGTGGAGCCGCCCTGGAGCTGCTGCCCGGTGACCGTGGACCACATGGCCCGGAAGGTGCCCTTGAGGGAGATGCCCTGGTCGTCGTAGAACGAGCGGTTCTCCGCGGCGATGACCGCGTTGCGCAGGCCCTGCGGGACCTTGTCGAGGGTCACGCTCTTGCGGTTGACACCCTGCTTGGCCAGCACGGTCTTGCCGTCGCGATAGAAGATCACCGAGCCCTGCGCGGTGGCCCTGGGCTGGGTGCTGTCCGGGATGGGGGTCATCGCCCACACCACCCCGAGCAGGCCGATCACCGAGATGACACCGACGCCGAAGACGATGAGTGTGATCCGCAGGAGCTTCCTCCTGGGACTGCCCGTCCCGCCCTTTAGCACGCGTGACCCCCCGATCGGATCCGTCGCAGACCCCCGACGGCTGCGCGGACCGTTAAGGGTAAACGATGGATAACGGTGTCTGGCCCCTGCTTGGCATGGTACGGCTAGCTCCTCCCCTTGCGCGGGACATCGGCCACCAAAGGCAGAACACGGTATGGCACAGGGGTGTCCAAGGCGATCACCGACGAGGTCCTGACCACGCCCCGGACGTCAACGATCAGGTCAATTACCCGCTGCAGATCGGCATTGCTGCGCGCCACCACGCGGCAGTGCATGTCGTCACCGCCGGTGATCGTGTGCACCTCCAGCACCTCGGGGATGGCCGCGAGTTGCACGGCGACCGGGTCGTGCCCGCTGACCTGGCGGATCTGCAGGGTCACGAACGCGGTCACGTCGTAGCCGAGCGCCGCGGGGGCGATGTCCGGGCCGAACCCGGTGACCACCCCCCGGGCGACCAGCCGGTCGAGGCGTGCCTGCACGGTCCCCCGGGCCACTCCGAGCCGCCGCGAGCACTCCAGCACCCCGAGTCTGGGCTCCGCCGCGAGCAGGGCGATGAGGCGGGCGTCGAGCTGATCGATCGTCATGATGTACAGGCACTCCGCGATGATCGGCAATCGATTGTGCATATTGTGCACTATTTCAAGTGAGTGTTGCACAAACAGACCAGCAAATCAGAAGGTACTCGCATGAGCGACATCTTTCCGGTGAACGGCATGGACTCCGTGGTTTTCGCGGTGGGCAACGCCAAGCAGGCCGCCCACTACTACTCCAGCGCGTTCGGCATGCGGCTCGTGGCCTATCGGGGCCCGGAGAACGGCAGCCGCGACGAGGTGGCGTACGTCCTCACCTCGGGCGCCGCCAGGTTCGAGTTCCGCGGGGCGGTACGCCCCGGCACCGAGGTCGCCCGCCATGTGGCCGAGCACGGTGACGGCGTGATCGACCTCGCCATCGAGGTCCCCGACGTGGACACGGCCTACGCCCACGCGCTCGCCCAGGGCGCGCGGGGGCTGTCGGAGCCGCAGGTGCTGGAGGACGAGCACGGCAAGGTGGTGGTCGCGGCGATCGCCACCTACGGCGAGACCCGGCACACCCTCGTCGACAGGTCCAACTACAGCGGCGTCTACCTGCCCGGCTACCTCCCTGCGGAACCTCTGGTCGCGGCCCCCGACGTGAAGAACGGCCGCCTGTTCCAGGCCGTCGACCACTGCGTCGGCAACGTGGAACTCGGCAAGATGGACGAGTGGGTGGAGTTCTACAGGCGGGTCATGGGCTTCACCAACATGGCGGAGTTCATCGGCGACGACATCGCCACCGAATACTCGGCGTTGATGTCCAAGGTGGTCGCGGACGGCACCCGCAAGGTGAAGTTCCCGCTCAACGAGCCGGCGATCTCCAAGAAGAAGTCGCAGATCGACGAGTACCTGGAGTTCTACGGTGGCCCCGGCGTGCAGCACATCGCGCTGGCCACCAACGACATCCTCGGCACCGTCGACCGCATGCGCGAGGCCGGGGTCGGCTTCCTGGACACTCCCGCCTCCTACTACGACGACCCGGAGCTGCGGAAGCGCATCGGCGAGGTCCGCGCGCCGATCGAGGAGCTGAAGAAGCGCGGCATCCTGGTCGACCGGGACGAGGACGGCTACCTGCTGCAGATCTTCACCAAGCCGGTGCAGGACCGTCCGACCGTGTTCTTCGAGCTGATCGAGCGGCATGGCTCGCTCGGCTTCGGCAAGGGCAACTTCAAGGCGCTCTTCGAGGCGATCGAGCGTGAGCAGGACCTCAGGGGAAACCTGTGACCCCGGCTCAGAGGTAACCCAAAACCGCCGTTGGCTTTGTGATGGCACTCTTCCGGCAATCACCCGTAAATGGGATCAATACCGCCACCGCCGGATGACCGGGGATCGGACCCGTGGTCCGATCCCGCTCCACCGGGGCCGGGCCACCCGGGTCCCGGCCCCGGTCCACACCACGGCCCCGGCCCGGAACCCGGCCCCGGCCACGGTCCCGGCCCCGGCTACGGTGAGGGGCCGTTCGGCGGTGCCCCCCGGGACGGGGGCATGCGACTGGGCGGACGATGGCGCCGCCTGTTCGCGGGCATCCTCGACCTCGTCATCATCAGCCTCATCTCCACACCGTTCAGCTACCGGACCATCAGCACCGTCACGGGCTCCGAGGGCTTCGTCGCGATAACACCCCGCGCGGAGACCCTCCTGGTGGCGGTGATCGGCTTTCTGTACTACTGGCTGCTGACCGCCTTCTGGAACGGGCAGACGCTCGGCAAGCGTCTCTTCCACCTGCGCGTGGTCGACCTCGGCGGGCGAAGGGCCGACGTCGGGCAGGCCGCGATTCGCGAGCTGGTCCGGTGGGTGATGTACATCACCTGCTGCCTGGGGTGGATAGACCTGGCTTTCATCCTTTTTCAGTCACGCAAGCAGGCCGTGCACGACATCGCGGCCAGAACGCTTGTCATAGACGCCTGATCGACGCAGGTCAGTCGCGTAGTGTGCCATGCACGAGCTCGGCTCAGCGGGCCGGGGAAGGGGTGTTAGGGGTATGGCGTCCAAACGGCTGGCCACCACGGCGACCGCCGCTCTGCTCAGCACGCTCGGCACCATCGGCACGGTCGCCTGTGCCGCGTCGAGCGGGGAGAGCGCCCCGGCGGCGGGCTCGACCGTCAACTCGACGGTGAACTCGACGCTGTCGGGCCCCTCCGCCTCCCCCCTGTCCAGCTCCGCCGCCGACACCAGGGCCAGGCCCGGTGCCCCCGGGATCGGCGACTCCGACTTCCCCACCGACGGCAACGGCGGCTACGACGTCGACCACTACCTGCTCAAGCTGGGCTACACCCCGTCCGCCAAGCACCTGGCCGGGACGGCCAGGATCGAGGCCCGGGCCACCCAGCACCTGGCGAGCTTCAACCTCGACCTCTCAGGCTTCACGGTCAGCCGGGTCACCGTGGACGGCAGGCCCGCGAGATTCGATCGGGCCGGAAGCGAGCTCACCGTCACCCCCGCCGAGTCCATCCCGAACGACGCGACGTTCGCCGTCGACGTCACGTACGCCGGAGAGCCCAAACCTGTCCGGAACTCCTCCAATCTGGGCACGTACGGCTTCATCCCGACCCAGGACGGCGCGTTCGTCACGGGCCAGCCCAACGGCGCCAAGACCTGGTTCCCCAGCAACGACCACCCCGCCGACAAGGCGCGCTACGACTTCGAGCTCACCGTGCCCGCGGGGCTGACGGCGCTGGCCAACGGCGAGCTCGTCGGCGAGCCGAAGACCGCCGGGGGCAGGACGACCTTCCGGTGGCGGGAGAGCCACCCGATGGCCAGTTACCTGGCCACCATGACGCTGGGCAGGTTCGAGGTGCTCCAGGGCAAGACCCCCGGGGGCCTGAAGAACCTGGCGGCCGTCGACCCGATCTTCCGTGGTTCGCTGCGGAGGCTGTACGACGTGTCGGGCAAGGTCACCGACTACTGGAGCACGCTCTTCGGCCCCTACCCCTTCTCCTCCACCGGGGGCGTGGTCGACGACTTCCCCGCGGGCTACGCGCTGGAGAACCAGACCAAGCCCATGTACGGCGGGTTCGCCCCCGACGAGGACATCATCGCCCACGAGCTGGCCCACCAGTGGTTCGGCGACAGCCTCAGCATCAAGCGGTGGAAGGACCTGTGGCTCAACGAGGGCTTCGCGACCTACGCCGAGTGGCTCTGGTCGGAGCACGAGGGCCGGGCCACCACCGAGCAGCTCTTCCGCAGGCACTACGCCGCCGCCGTCGGCGACCCCATCTGGAGCTACGCCCCCGGCCGGGCCAGGCCGGAGGACCTGTTCAACAATTCCGTCTACACCCGGGGTGGTATGACGCTGCACGCGCTCAGGCAGCGGATCGGCGACCAGGCGTTCTTCAAGCTCCTGAAGCAGTGGGTCGCCACGCACAAGTACGGGAGTGTCACGACCCCGGAATTCATCGCGATGGCCGAGAAGATCTCCGGCAAGAACCTCGAAGCCCTCTTCGACGCCTGGCTGTTCACCGCCGAGAAGCCGTCCACCTGGTGACGCGGGCCCGATGCGGCGAGGAGCCGGGCGCCCGGTGACGGCTCAGGTACAGACGATCTTGTACCCGTCCGTCCGCAGGGAGCCCAGCACCTCCGCGGAGTGCGCCGGCCCCCTGGTCTCCAGTTGGAGCTGGACCTCGACCTCGCCGGGGTGCATGCCCAGCCGCTCGTGCACGACGTCGAGCACGTTGGCGCCGAGTTCCGCCAGCCTGGCCAGCAACCTCGCCAACGCACCCGGCCTGTCGGAGAGCGGCACCCGCATGGTGAGATAGCGCCCCGCCGCGGCCAGGCCGTGCCGGAGGACCTTGGCCAGCAGCAGCGGGTCGACGTTGCCCCCGGAGAGCACCGCCACCACGGGCGGCTCGAAGACCCGCGGGTGGGCCAGGATCGCGGCCACCCCGGCCACGCCCGCCGGCTCGACGACCTGCTTGGCCCGTTCGAGGCAGAGCACCAGCGCCTGGGAGATCTGGCTCTCGGTGACGGTGACGACGTTGTCGACCAGGTAGTGGATCAGCTCGAAGGGCAGCTCGCCCGGGCGGCCCACGGCGATGCCGTCGGCCATCGTCGAGGCGGGCCGGACCTCGACCGGATGCCCGGCGGCCAGCGACGCCGGGTAGGCGGCGGCCCGCTCGGCCTGGACCCCGACGATCCGCACGCCCGGCCTCAGCGACTTGGCCGCCAGCGCGACCCCGGCGGCCAGCCCGCCGCCGCCCAGTGACATCACGATCGTGCCGACCTCGGGAAGCTGCTCCACGATCTCCAGCCCGATCGTGCCCTGCCCGGCGATGACGTCGGGGTGGTCGAAGGGATGGATGAACACCGCTCCGGTCCGCTCGGCATGCTCCCCCGCCCGCTCCAGCGCGACGTCCACGGTGTCGCCCGCGAAGATCACCTCGGCGCCGTACGAGCGGGTGGCGGCCACCTTGGGCAGCGGCGCCCCCTGCGGCATGTAGACCGTCGAGGAGGTCCCGACCAGTCCGGAGGCGAGCGCCACACCCTGCGCGTGGTTGCCCGCACTGGCCGCGACCACCCCTCGCCGCCGCTCGCTCTCGGTCAGCCCGGCGATCCTGACGTACGCCCCCCGGATCTTGAAGGAACCCGAGCGCTGCAGGTGCTCGCACTTGAGGTGGACGGGCCCGCCGACGATGCCCGACAGCACGTGTGAGTGGAGCAGCGGGGTGCGCAGAGCGACGTCGGCCAGCGACTCGCGCGCGGCGACCACGTCCTCGTAGGTCACCCGAGACTCCGACATGCGGGCCATCGTACGGCGCGCGCTCGCGCTTTCGCACCGGACCTGGCGGGAGCGCTCGCCGGACGGGGCGACCACCACCCGCGATCGCCCCCAGTCGCTTACAAGGACTTCACAAGACGGTGCGGGCAGACTCGGGCGGAGACGGGATCGGCATCGGTTCCTGGACAACACGGAGCGCAAGATGTACGCGGTGGCCTGCACCGGGGAGCAAGGTGTCCTGAGATGACGGACGGGCGATTCACGGAGGAGGAGTACGTCGAATGGGCGAGGCGGTGGCTCGGCGACCGCCCGATCCCCGGTGAGCTGCTGCGGATGGTCGCCATCCAGGCCTCCCGGCCCCTCCACGCGGGCCCGGACGCCGACCCGCTGCACGAGCTGGAGATCACCGTGCTGGGGCCGGGAAGCACCCACCCGGTGTTCGACGACGCCGCCAACCGGGAGATCGGCGGATCGTGGTCGGAGGTACTGAGCCACCTGTTCCCCGTCGTGGAGACGTTCAACTCGCCCTCGCTCGGCGACGGCGTGTACGGATACTGGCTGCACCCGGACGAGCGGGCGGAGCGGCCGCCGATCGTCGCGATCGACAGCGAGGGAACCTTCTTCGCGCCGAGGGGCAGCACCCTCCTTGAGGCGTTGCTCAACGATTCCGGCGTCGACGGCCCGGCGTTCGGGCACCTGGCGGACCGGTTCGCCGCCGTCGGCCTGCCGATCTCCCCGCGCAGCCGTGCCGAGATCCCCGAGTCCGGCATCGTCATGGACCCCGAGGCGCTGGAGAAGATCGTGGACGCCGAACACCGAGCGGCCCACACCGCGAGCAGGGCCCTCGCCTCACGATGACCGTCCAGTCCGGACGGCGGGGTCGACCGTATCTCGGCCCGCCCAGGATCGGCTGATCTCAGGGCTGGCCGGCCGGCGGCCGGGCGGAGAAGACCAGGACCGAGGCGGTGAAGCCGTGGACGTGGTTGTGGCCGCCCACCGGGCCCACCTCTCCCGCGGCGAAGAATCCGGCCACCCCGATGGGGCCCAGGGTGTCGCGGACGGCGACGGCGTCGTGGTCGGCGCTGCCGAACATGGCCGAGCCCCGGCCGTTGCAGGAGAACAGCAGGGCGCCGTCCACCCGGCCGAACGCCTCTCTGTGGGCGTCGAGCAGCTCGTACAGGTCCTCGTCGGCGGTGGCGGCGTCGCGGACCTGGAACCGGACGGTACGCCCGATCTCGACGACGTCGCCGATGGCCACCGCCTCGCGTTCGGGGTCGATGCCGAGCACGCCCCTGATCAGGAAGTCGCCGCGCTCGTGCCGTTCCGCGTACTCGTCCATGGCGATGCCGATCTGCAGCCCCGAGGCGACCAGGTCGCGGTCGTCCTCGTCCAGGGCGCTGACGATCTCCTCCAACCGGGCCAGAGCGGGCTGCCCCGCGAGTTCGAGCAGCAGGTTGTCCTCGACGGAGGTGACGGCCATCGTCGGGCCGATCGGGCGGCAGCCCTGGCTGACCACGGTGCTGACGTTGAGGTCACCGCTGAGCAGCACCCCGACGGCCCCCTCGGTGTAGATCCTCCCGTCGGCGAACAGCCGCACCGCGCCGCGGCCCTGGATCGCGTTGGCCAGGCCGCCGATCAGCGGAAGGTCTCCCATGACCTCCTCCGAGCGCTCGACGAAACCGTCGGTGGGGAAGGTGTAGGGGTCGGCGAGCAGGATGGCGGCGTGATCGTCGGGGCCGCAGTCGGGCAGGCCGACCACGACGAAGCGGTCGTCGGTCCGCAGCGTGTCGAGCGCGAAGGTCGTCAGCCTGGCCCCGTCGAGGGTGGCGGCCCAGGCACTGACCGCCGGGGTGACCTCCACCCCCTGCCCGTCACCGATGACCCCGGTGGCGCTGCAGCCAAGGACGGCGGCGCCCGGTGCCATGCTCATCGCACGCAGTCCGGCGCGGGAGACGTCGTCGGGATCGTCCCCGCAGATGAAAAAGCAGAGCAGGTCAGCGGGTCCGGACAGGCCGGACAGAGCTTGGCGCACCGCGGTCTCGGCTGCGGCGACCAGATCGGACCCCACCGCGAGGCCATCGGCGAAACGGCTCGTCATCAGCGCCACTCGTCTCGCCTCTCCCTCTTGTCTGACGGCTCGCCCGGGAGTGACCGTGGTCTCGCCCGAAGCTCGCCGTGAAGTTCGTGAATGCCGGAACCGTCCGACGTCCCCCCGAGGCCGTCCTGACGCTTGATCCTGAAGTCATCCGGTGTCTTGTCTTGGAGCGATTCTCCCCACTGCCGACACAAGCACTCGTGTCGAGCCCCACACAATAGTCAAGATCCGAAAGAGGGATGAGAGTGCCGGATCGGGTGTTGTGGACGTAGGCTCGATCCCGTGCCTCAAATCCCAGAGCCACGTACTCTGCGCGAGCTGCGCGCGAGCGGCCATATTCACCGTACGGTAAAGGCCGAGATCCGTGAGAACCTCCTGGCCCGCCTGCGGGCAGGGGAGTCGCGGTTCCCCGGCATCGTGGGCTTCGACGACACCGTCCTGCCATACCTGGAGCGGGCGCTTCTCGCCGGGCATGACCTGGTCCTGCTCGGTGAGCGTGGCCAGGGCAAGACCCGGCTGATCCGCACCGTGACCGGGCTCCTCGACGAGTGGACCCCCGTCGTCGAGGGCTGCGAGATCAACGACCATCCCTACCGGCCCTCGTGCGTCCGCTGCCGCCGCCTGGCCGACGAGGCGGGTGAGGAACTGCCGATCTCCTGGAAACACCGGGACGAACGGTACGGCGAGAAACTCGCCACCCCGGACACCTCCGTCGGCGACCTGATCGGCGACATCGACCCGATCAAGATCGCTGAGGGACGCACGCTCGGTGACCCGGAGACCGTTCACTACGGCCTGGTGCCCCGGAGCAACCGGGGCGTGTTCTCCGTCAACGAACTGCCCGACCTGGCCGAGCGCATCCAGGTCTCGCTGCTCAACGTGCTGGAGGAGCGCGACATCCAGGTCAGGGGCTACAACCTGCGCCTGCCCCTGGACATCCTGCTGATCGCCAGCGCCAACCCCGAGGACTACACCAACCGCGGCCGGATCATCACCCCGCTGAAGGACCGTTTCGGCGCCGAGATCCGCACCCACTACCCGCTCTCGATCGAGACCGAGCTGGTGCTGATCCGTCAGGAGGCCGCTCTCGATCAGGTGGGCGCCGACCTGCCCGACCATTTGATCGAGGTGATCGCCCGCTTCACCCGGCTGGTCCGCGAGTCCACCGCCGTGGACGCGCGCTCTGGCGTCTCGGCCCGCTTCTCCATCGCCGCGGCCGAGACCGCGGCCGCCTCGGCCATCCGGCGTGCGGCGCTGACCGGCGAGGACCACGCGGTGGCCAGGGTCGCCGACCTTCCGGGGATCGTGCACACGCTCCGCGGCAAGGTGGAGTTCGAGGTCAGCGAGGAGGGCCGGGAGACCGAGGTGCTCTCGCATCTGCTCCGCAGGGCGGTGGCCGAGACGTTCCGCGGCACGCTCGGCGGCACGGACCTGGCCCCGTTGCTGGACAGGTTCGCGGAGGGCGTCCAGGTCGAGTCGGGGGTGGCGGTCCCGGCGGCCGAGCTGCTGCGCAGGATCGGCCCGGTGCAGGGCCTGGCGAAGATCATGTCCCAGCTCGGCATCGGCGACGAGTCGCCCGGCCACGCCGCCGCCGCGCTGGAATTCGCCCTGGAGGGCCTGTATCTCCTGCGTCGGCTCTCCAAGGACGAGGTGGACGGCACGACGACCTACCGCACCTGAGGTGTCTGGCATGAGCTATCGCTACGGCGAATACCGGGACGGGCCCGACCCGCTCGCCCCTCCGTACGACGTCCGTTCGGCGCTGGATCGGATGGGCGACGCGATCCTGTCCGGTTCCAACCCCGCCCACGCCCTGCGTGACCTGCTCAAGGAGGGCCTGCCGGGCGCGCAGAATCGGCGCGGGCTCGACGATCTGCTCCGCGAGGTGCGGCGCCGGCGCCGGGAGCTGCGCGAGCGCGGACGCCTGGACGGCACGCTGGAGCGGGCCAGGGCGCTGCTGGACAAGGCGATCGGCCAGGAGCGGGCCGAGCTGTTCCCCGACCCCTCGGACGAGGCCAGGCTCCGCGAGGCGGAGCTGGCCGCCCTCCCCGACGACACGGCGAGCGCCATCCGGGAGCTGGGGGACTACCGGTGGCGCTCGGCCGCCGCCAGGCAGACCTTCGAGGAACTGCGCGACCTGCTGCGCGGGGAGGTGCTCGACAGCCAGTTCCGCGGCATGCGGCAGGCCCTGGCCAATCCCGACCCCGCCGCCATGGAGCGGGTCAGGGAGATGATGTCCGACCTGAACGACATGCTCGACCGGGACGCCCGTGGTGAGCACACTCAGGCTGATTTCGATAATTTCATGTCGAAATATGGGGACATGTTTCCGGAGTCGCCGCGGAACCTGGAGGAGCTGGTCGACACCCTCGCCCGGCGGGCCGCGGCCACCCAGCGCCTGCTGGCCTCCCTGACCCCGGCCCAGCGCGAGGAACTGGGCCGGCTGATCGAGCAGACGCTCGCCCAGGCCAGGCTGGACGAGCAGATGCGCCGCCTGGGCGAGTCCCTGTACGCCCGCCGCCCCGACCTCGCCTGGAACACCCCGGAGCGGCTGAGCGGCGACGAGCCGATGGGGATGTCCGACGCGGTGAGCGCGCTGGACGAGCTCGCCGACCTGACCCAGCTGGAGGCCGCGCTCCGCCAGGACTACCCCGGCGCCCGAATGGACGACATCGACGAGGCCGCGATCCGGCGTGCCCTCGGCCGGGCGGCCGTCGACGACCTGCGGGCGCTCAGGCAGGTCGAGCGCGAGCTGGAGCAGCAGGGCTACCTGCTGCGCCGGCGCGGCAAGCTGGAGCTCACCCCGAAGGCCGTCAGGCGCCTGGGCGAGACCGCGCTGCGCCGCGTCTTCGCCTCCCTGGAGAGCGGACGCCGCGGCGACCACGACCAGGTGGACGCCGGTTCGGCCGGTGAGCTCACCGGCTCCTCACGGCCCTGGCGGTTCGGCGACGAGCAGCCGATCGACGTGGTGCGCACGGTGATCAACGGCGTCCGGCGCGGAGGGAGCACCGGCGCGGTGACCCTGTCCGTCGACGACTTCGAGGTGGCCGAGACCGAGCGGCGTACGGCGGCGGCGGTCTGCCTGCTGGTCGACCTGTCCTACTCGATGGCGCTCCGCGGCACCTGGGCGGCCGCCAAGCAGACGGCGATGGCGCTGCAGGCGCTGGTGGCCTCGAAGTTCCCGCAGGACTCGGTGCAGATCATCGGCTTCTCCAACTACGCCCGCGTGCTGCAGCCCGACGAGCTGGCGGGCCTGGAGTGGGACATGGTCCAGGGGACGAACCTGCACCACGCCCTGCTGATCGCCGGGCGCCACCTGGACCGCCACCCCGACTTCGAGCCGGTCGTGCTCGTGGTCACCGACGGTGAGCCCACCGCCCACCTGCGGCGCAACGGCTCGGCGGCCTTCGAGTGGCCGCCCACCCAGGAGACGCTGGAGCTGACGCTCGCCGAGGTCGACAAGATGACCCGGCGCAGGGCGACGCTCAACGTCTTCATGCTCGCCGATGACGAGCGTCTGAAGGATTTCGTGAACGAGGTCGGGCGGCGCAACGGCGGCCGGGTCTTCTCTCCAGGCGCCGACCGCCTGGGAGAGTACGTCGTCAGCGACTTCCTGCGGGCCCGTCGCACGCGCTGACGGCCCCCGGCCCGCCTGAGGGCTCAGAAGTCGGCGTAGCCGTCGAGTGCCAGGTCGAAGCCGTCGTGGTAGTGGCGGTAGGAGCGGTAGCAGGGACGCCACGCCGTGCTGTTGCCGACACCCGCGCGGGCGTCGGCGATCGCGGAGGGGATCCGCCGGGGAGAGAGCAGCAGGCCGCCGCCGAGATAGCGATCCTCGGCGAGGACCGTGGGGGTGCCCGGGTCACCGCTCGCGTAGCGGCCACGGCGCCAGCCGCTCTCCTCGTCCCAGACCAGCGCGTCGCCTCCGGTCAGGCGGACGGTGACGGTGCGCGGGTCGCAGGGTCCCCGCCACCAGCTCTCGACCTGGTCACCCAGGGCTTCGACGACGAGGCCGACATAGTGGGCCGGCTGGTCCCGCCACTCCTCGGTGTACGGCTCAACGTGTTTGACAGCCACGGCTGGCACTCCTTCGTGCCGTCTTATCTCTGTTCGGTGGAAGGCCCGCCCGGCACGACCACGACTTCGCCGCCGGTCTCATCACACGGGAACGGACTCTTTTCGATCCTACTCATCCCCGGGTGTGCTCGAAGCAGGATTCGAAGATCGACCACCTCGCAAACCGTGACCCTTCCGTAACAACGTCTTCGGGGCTGCCGCCGTCTACCTAGTAAAGAAAGTTCACCAATTCAAGGGGGAGGAATGAGTCCGATGCTCGCGGGAACTCTCGTGGCACTGATGCTCATTGTCTGCGTCTGCTTCGAGTTGTGCATGGTCCCGCACGGCCGGGACAGGCACGACACCATCGACGGCGAGTGACATCCCCCCGAATGTCCGACCGGCCCGGTCCGCACGGCCCCCGCGGGACGACCAGGGGGCCGGGACCCGCCCGCCCGCCGCACCGGAACCGTCTTCAAAAGATCACTGCTGGTCGGTGACGTCCGAGCGAGCCGTACCCAGAAGAGATCGACGAAGACTAATGTCTGGCGCATGACAGACCTGCTGCTCTGGCTGCACATCGGCTTTTCGATCTTCGCTCTGGGCCCGGTGACCGCCGCCATGATGTCCACTCCCAGATTCATCCGTGCCAAGAACGTCGACGTCCTGCGCTACCTGCACAAGACCACCCGTATCTACGGCTTCGCCTCCCTGGGGATCTTCCTGTTCGGCCTGTTGCTGGGCCGCGAGTTCCTCGGCAGGCCGTACCTGTCGGTCTCCATGACGCTCTTCATCGTCACCTTGGGACTGCTGTTCATGGTGGCCCGCGACCAGGGCGCCGCCATCCGGGTCCTCTCCAGCGAGAGCCCGGAGGACGACGCCAAGGTTCAGACCGGCCGGATCGCCGCCTTCTCCGGCGTGATCGTGCTGATCTGGATCGTCATCCTGGCACTGATGGTCTGGTTCAACCCGGTCTGAGCGCGCCCGCGCTCCTACCCCAGCGCCTGGGTGAGGTCGGCGAGGAGGTCGTCGACCGACTCGATGCCGACCGACAGGCGGACCAGGTCGCCGGGGACCTCCAGCGGCGAACCCGCCACGGAGGCATGGGTCATCCGGCCGGGGTGCTCGATCAGCGACTCCACACCGCCGAGCGACTCGCCCAGGGTGAACAGCCTGGTCCGGTCGCACACCTCGACCGCCTCGGCCTCCCCTCCGGCCATCCGGAAGGAGACCATGCCGCCGAAGCGCCTCATCTGCTTGGCCGCCACCTCGTGACCGGGGTGCTCGGCCAGGCCCGGATAGAGCACCGAGGTCACCCGCGGATGGGCGAGTAGCAGATCCACCACCCGTTCGGCGTTCTCGCAGTGGCGGTCCATCCGCACCCCGAGCGTCTTGAGACCGCGCAGCGTCAGCCAGGCGTCGAACGGCCCGGCCACCGCGCCCATCGCGTTCTGGTGGTACGCGAGCTCCTCGCCCAGCCCGGCGTCGCGTGCGACGAGCGCGCCGCCGACCACGTCGGAGTGGCCGCCCACGTACTTGGTGGTGGAGTGCACGACCACGTCCGCGCCCAGCGCCAGCGGCTGCTGCAGGTACGGAGAGGCGAAGGTGTTGTCCACCACCAGCAACGCGCCGCAGTCGCGCGCGAGCTGGGCCAAGGCCGCGATGTCCGCGATGCCGAGCAGCGGGTTGGTGGGCGTCTCCACCCAGATGACCCTGGTCTTCTGGGTCACCGCGGCCGCCACCGCCGCCAGGTCGCCCAGCGGCACCGGGTCGTAGTGCAGCCCCCAGCGCTCGTGCACCTTGGCGAACAGGCGGTAGGTGCCCCCGTAGGCGTCGTTCGGGATGATGACATGGTCGCCCGGCTTGCAGATCGTGCGGAGCACCGTGTCCTCGGCCGCCAGGCCCGAGGCGAAGGCCAGGCCGCGGCTGCCGCCCTCGACCGCGGCCATGGCCTCTTCCAGCGCCGTCCTGGTCGGGTTGGCCGACCGGCTGTACTCATATCCGGCGCGCAGACCACCAACGCCGTCCTGCTTGTAGGTGGACACCGCGTAGATCGGCGGAACCACCGCCCCGGTGTAGGGGTCGGGTTCCTGACCTGCGTGGATGGCCAGCGTCTCGAATCCTTGGTTCATGGGGTCAACGCTACTCGCAACATCGGCGCCCTCAGAGCACGCAAACCGCTCCCGCCACCCCTCGACGCGCCCCCGCTAGGGAGCACGCAGACCACTCGCCCCACTCCCTCGGCGCACCCATCCGCCAAGGGGCACGTACAACCGCTCCGCACCGCCTTCCTCGGCTCCCTCTGCGCGCTCCCCGGTGATCCGCGAGAGCAGGACCGGGTCGGCGAGCGTCAGGGCGACGCCGACCAGCAGGCCGGCGACCGGCAGCAGAATTCCGATGACAGTCATTTCCCTCTCCCCCTTCGACATGTCAAGCATCGGTGCGGCCGCCCTGGCACCGCCTCCGCTGAAGGACCGGTTCGAACCGGGACGGCTCAGCCGAACGGCCGATATGCCACCTCCCCCTTCAGGTTTAGGCTCTGGGACCGTGGGGGAAACGAACCGGCTCGTCTACTGGGTCAAACGGCTCAGCGAGATCGCGTTGATCGGCTGGCTCCTCCTGCTCCTGCTGCTCGACGTTCTGATCGTGACGAGCTCGCACGGGGAGGCGATGTGGCCGGTTCTGCTGTGCGGCGTGCTGGGCGTCGCGGCGGTGCTGTGGCGCCGCCGCCTGCGGGTCGGCGGGTTCGTCGCCCTGCTGACGGTGTCCTTCCTGTGCAGCCTGGCCGTCGGCATCACCGAGGGTAACGGCGGACCCGGCCTGGCCGAGATCGGAACGCTGCTGGTCCTCACCGTCGGCGGGCTGCGGGCGATCGAGCCGGTGCGGCGGGCCGCGCTGTTCGCGCTGGCGGCGATGGTCGTGCTGGAGGCGTCCTGCGTACGCCTGAACGAGACGACCGCCAGCCTGGTCACCGGCTTCCTGCTCTTCGTGAGCTGGTCGTTGGCCGCCGGTGTCGGCGCCTACCTCCGCTTTCAGCAGGAGCGCCGCAGGGAGGCCGTGGAGTCGGTACGGCGGGCCGAGCGCCTGGAGTTGGCCAGGGAACTGCACGACCTGGTCGCCCACCACATCACCGGGATCGTGGTGCAGGCGCAGGCCGCCAAGATCGTCGCCGAGCGGAAACCGGAGGCCGTGATCCCCTCCCTGGAGGCGATCGCCGGTGCCGGGGCCGACGCGCTGACCTCGATGCGCCGCCTGGTCAGCGTGCTCCGCGCGCAGGACGAGGCCGCCCGGTCACCGGGCAGCACGCTCATGGACATGCGCACGATGGTCGAGCGTTTCTCCGCCGCCGGCCCCCAGGTCGCCTTCGACATCGGTCAGGGCATCACCGACGGCACCTTGGCCCCGGAGGTGATGACCACCCTCCACCGGGTCCTCCAGGAGTCGCTGACCAACGTCCGCCGGCATGCTCCCGGCACCGGCTGGGTCGAGGCGGACCTGAGACTGACCGACGGCTCCGACCTGCGCGCCTGGGCCGAGAGCGAGCGCGCGGGGAAGGGCTGGGAGCCGGGGAGCCGGGAGAACGCGGCCGGGGACGCCGTGCGGCTGCGGGTGCGCAACTACGGCTCGGTGTCCGATGCCAGGATCTCCCACCTCGGCGGCGGCTTCGGCCTGGTGGGCATGGTCGAGCGCGTCGAGGCGCTCGGCGGCAGGCTCATGGCCGGGCCCACCCGTTCCGGCGCCTGGGAGGTGACGGCCGAGTTCCCCCTCTGATCCGCAGGGACGGCCCGAATACCGGCCTGGGTCTCCCGGCCGGCATTCGGGTGGTCTCAGCGGTCGGCGAGCTCAGTGGTTGGCGAGGAAGGCCAGCAGGTCCTGGCGGGTGAGCAGCCCGACGGGCTTGCCGTTGTCGAGGACGACCGCGGCGTCGGCCTTCTCCAGCGCATCGACGGCGATGGAGACCGGCTCCCCCGCGCCGATCGTAGGCAGCGGCTGCGACATGTGGGCCGCCAGCGGGTCGGTCGGCCGCACCCGGCCGCGGTAAAGGGCGTCCAGCAGGTCTCGCTCCAGGATCGAGCCGACCACTTCGGCGGCCATGACCGGCGGCTCCTCCTTCATCACCGGAAGCTGCGACACGCCGTACTCGCGCATGATCGAGATGGCCGTGTCGACCGACTCGTACGGATGGGTGTGCACGAACTCCGGCATACCGGAGTTCTTCCGGGTCAGCACGTCCTTGACCAGGCCCTCGTCGCTGTAGGTGGTCAGGAAGCCGTAGTCGGCCATCCACTCGTCGTTGAAGATCTTCGAAAGGTAGCCGCGGCCACCGTCGGGCAGCAGCACCACGACCACGTCGTCCGGGCCGGCCTGCGAGGCCACCCGCAGCGCCGCCACCGTCGCCATCCCGCAGGAGCCGCCCACCAGGAGCGCCTCCTCGCGGGCCAGGCGGCGGGTCATGCCGAAGGAGTCCTTGTCGGAGACCGCGATGATCTCGTCGCAGATCGTGGTGTCGTAGGTGGCCGGCCAGATGTCCTCGCCGACGCCCTCCACCAGGTACGGCCGCCCGGTGCCGCCGGAGTAGACCGAACCCTCCGGATCGGCACCGATGATCTTAACCCGGCCGCCGGAGACCTCCTTGAGGTAGCGGCCGGTGCCGCTGATCGTGCCACCGGTGCCGACGCCCGCCACGAAGTGGGTGATCCGGCCCTCGGTCTGCTCCCAGATCTCCGGGCCCGTGGAGTGGTAGTGACTCTCCGGGTTGTTCGGGTTGGAGTACTGGTCCGGCTTCCAGGCGTTCGGCGTCTCCTTGGCCAGCCGGTCGGAGACGGAGTAGTAGGAGTCGGGGTGATCGGGAGAGACCGCCGTCGGGCAGACCACGACCTCGGCACCGTAGGCGCGCAACACCGCGATCTTGTCCTGGGCCACCTTGTCCGGCACCACGAACAGGCACTTGTAACCCCGCTGCTGCGCCACGATGGCCAGGCCGATTCCGGTGTTGCCCGAGGTGGGCTCCACGATCGTGCCCCCCGGCCGCAACTCGCCCGACTTCTCGGCGGCGTCGATCATCCGCACCGCGATGCGGTCCTTCACCGAACCGCCTGGGTTGAAATACTCCACCTTCGCCAGCACCTGGGCGGAAACACCCTCCGTCACCTTCTGCAGCCGGACGAGAGGGGTGTTGCCCATCAGTTCGACGAGCGAGTCATGTACGCGCACCGGGATATCACCTCGAAATACCAAAGCTCTGTCAGCTTGTTGTGTTGATCGCCGTGATCCCATGGGGGTGGCGGGACCTCGACCATGTTTCAAAGGCAACGCTACCGCCCCGTACGGAGGGAGCAACGTCACGTGATCTGGACACCCGGGACGGCGCGAGCCGCCCGTCGCATCGCCGCGGCGGCCGCGCTGGGAGGGGGAGGCGTCACCGTGCTCGGTGCGGCGACCTACGGGCTGCTGCTGGCCGAGGCGATGGTGGCCCGCCGTGCGGTCGGCCGGCCGCACGGCATGGACGGACCGCCTTCTGACGGCGTGTACGGGGCCTTCGGCGGCGAGCCGATCCGGATGGCCATGCTCGGCGACTCCACCTCCGTCGGCCTGGGCACCACGAACCCCGCGGAGACACCCGCCGTGCTGATCGCCAACGGGCTGGCCGTGATCGCCGAGCGGCCGGTACGGCTGACCGTGGTGGGCAGGTCGGGGGCGACCTCCGCGGAGCTGGGCGACCAGGTCGACGAGGCGCTCAAGGCCCGGCCCGAGATCGCGGTCGTTTTCATCGGCGCCAACGACGTCACCTCGCAGGCCGTACCGGCCCAGGCCGTACGGCACCTGCAGAAAGCGGTCCGGAGGCTGCGGGAGGCGGGGGCCGAGGTGGTCGTGGGCACCTGTCCCGACCTCGGCACGGTCAGGCCGATCGCGCAGCCGCTGCGCTGGATGACCAGGCGATGGAGCCGCCAACTGGCCGCCGCGCAGACCGTCGCCGTGGTCGAGGCGGGCGGGCGGACCGTGGCCTTCGCGGACCTGCTGGGGCCGGAGTTCGACATGAACCCGGCGGAGATGTTCGGCCTTGATCGTTATCACCCATCTAGCCAAGGCTATCTCCAGACAGCTTACGCAGTGCTACCTTCCGTATGCAGTGCGTTGGAGTTGTGGCCCGAACCTCGCGTCCAGCGTGCTGAGTCGATCTACCTCGCGGCGGCCAAGGCCGCGGAGGAGCCCGGCGCCGAGGTCTCCGCGACCCGTGTCGCCGGTCGAGCGACCGGACCCCAGGGACGATGGGTGACCTTGCTCGGCCGGAGGCCCGGAAAGCGACCCGACCGCGCCTGAACACGGTCACCCTCCGCCGCGAAGCCGTAACGCCTCGCCCGCATTGGAGTGGAATACCCGTGATCCGGCCCCTCGCGAAACCGGCCCTGGTGCTCGCCGGAGCTCTGACCCTGGGCGGCTGCTCCGGCAGTGAAGCGGCCACCCCCGACCATCCCACCTGGCACAACACCGAGGTGAACGTGGTCAGCCGCACCACCGTCGCCGATGGCGTCGCCATGGCGACCTCCATGAAGCCGGACGGCACGCTTGAGGCGGTGGCCGTCGACCTCGCCACCGGCAGGAAACTGTGGTCCCACCCCTCGACCATGGCCGGCCGCCTGCCGGGGATGGGGGTGCCCGCTCCCGCGATCGTCGAGACCGCCACCGGGCAGACCGTCGCGGTGACGGTCGACCCCGCCAGGCGGGGGCGCTGGAAGGCCACGCTCGTCGGCCTCGACGCCAGAACCGGAACTCGCAGGTGGAGCCGCCCGGTGCACTCCACCTTCGGCCCCCAGCGGTGCGGAACCTTCGTGTGCGTGTCCGAGCACACCGCGCTCGCGAGCGCCCGCGTCGTCGTGCTCGATCCGGTCACCGGCAGGATCGTGCGGAAGCTCCCCGGCATCGCCGAGGTCGAGTGGTCCGACACCTCCCGCGTGGTCTTCCTCCGCCTCGCCCGCCATCCCGTCCTGGAGTCGCACGACCTGAGGACCGGCAAGGTCATCTGGCGGGCCCCCGTCGAGCAGGCCCTCGGCTCCGGGGTCGACCTGTCGGGCGGCTGGTCCTTCGGCGCGACGACGGGAAACCTCGTCGGGTACGTCGCCCCCTACACCAACCCGAAGACGAGCAAGGTCTCCGCCTTCGGCCTGTTCTCCGTCAAGCTCGCCGACGGCACCGTCAACTGGATGCGCCCGTCGGTGGTCCGCGTCTATCCCAGCGGCAGCCCCGGCTTCGCACCGGTGGTCCGCCCGGTCGACCAGGAGGGCCAGTACGGCGGGTTCGCCCGACTGGAGGCCGACAGCGGCCGGGTGCTCGGCCAGATCTCCGCCGAGCAGGTTCCCGAGTCCGGTTGGTGGCTTGCCTTCCCGACCCGGATGGAGAAGGTCGGTTTCCTGCGACACGACAAGCCGGGCAACGCGTTCGACCTTGCCACCGGCCGCAACGCCGACGTCAAGGACGAGCACGGCTGGTCCTTCTGCGTGACCGATCCCAAACCGCTCGCGCTCAAGGGCCAGAACTCCGGGTTCTACTCGGTGGCCTCGCTGTGCGAGTTCAGGCTGGCCGACGGCAAGCGGGTGTCCGGCCCGGGCGTCCCGCCCGCCTGGTTCACCGGCAGCCAGAACGGCTGGCGGATGTGGCGCGACGAGAAGGGCGGCCTCCACGGGATCAAGGACGGCGACGGCACCTCGCCCGGCATGTACGGCTGACATCCGCGGCCCGCGAGGGGCGGTCGACCCGCGACAGGGCCCCGTCTCCGGGCGGGACCCTGTGCATCCAGTACAAAGTTCTGTTTCAATGCCGCCCTGGGCGTGGCTTTGGGCATACCGCGCGGTACGCTCCGCTGGAGGAGCAGATACGAACCCAGGAGAGCCACATGCCCGAGGCAGTCATCGTCGCGACCGCGCGCTCGCCCATCGGACGCGCCTTCAAGGGGTCCCTCAAGGAGATCCGCCCCGATGACCTGACAGCACAGATCATCCAGGCCGCGCTTGCCAAGGTCCCCCAACTCGACCCGACCACGATCGACGACCTCATGCTGGGCTGTGGCCTGCCGGGCGGCGAGCAAGGCTTCAACATCGGCCGCGTGGTCGCCACCCTGCTCGGCCTGGACGGCGTGCCGGGCACCACCGTGACCCGCTACTGCTCGTCCTCCCTGCAGACCACCCGGATGGCACTGCACGCGATCAGGGCGGGCGAGGGCGACGTGTTCGTCTCGGCGGGCGTGGAGTGCGTCTCCCGCTTCGCCAAGGGCAACTCGGACTCGCTGCCCGACACGCAGAACGCGCTGTTCGACGATGCCCGCACCCGTTCGGCCAGGGCCGCCGAGGGCGGCGGCGAGGTCTGGCACGACCCGCGCGAGGACGGTCTGCTGCCCGACATCTACGTGGCGATGGGCCAGACCGCGGAGAACCTCGCCGGGCTGAAGGGCGTCTCCCGGCAGGAGCAGGACGAGTTCGGCGTCCGGTCCCAGAACCTGGCGGAGAAGGCCATCGCCAACGGCTTCTGGGAGAAGGACATCACCCCGGTGACCCTGCCCGACGGAACCGTGGTGAGCAAGGACGACGGCCCCCGCGCCGGCACCACCTACGAGGCCGTCTCGACCCTCAAGCCGGTCTTCCGGCCCGACGGCACGGTCACCGCGGGCAACTGCTGCGCGCTGAACGACGGCGCCGCCGCGGTGATCGTGATGAGCGACACCAGGGCAGCCGAGCTCGGCATCACCCCGCTCGCCCGGATCGTCTCCACCGGCGTGACCGGCCTGTCCCCCGAGATCATGGGCCTGGGCCCGGTAGAGGCCTCGAAGCAGGCCCTGGCCAGGGCGGGCATGTCCATCGGCGACGTGGACCTCGTCGAGATCAACGAGGCGTTCGCCGCCCAGGTCATCCCGTCCTACCAGGAACTCGGCATCGACCTCGACAGGCTCAACGTCAACGGCGGCGCCATCGCGGTGGGCCATCCCTTCGGGATGACCGGGGCCCGCATCACCTCCACCCTGATCAACAGCCTCGCTTTCCACGACAGGTCGATCGGGCTGGAGACCATGTGCGTCGGCGGCGGCCAGGGCATGGCCATGGTCCTGGAACGCCTCAGCTGAGGCCGGGCCGGGACCGGCCCCGACGCCTCGGTCAGCCGTGGACGTCGGGGCCGGCACGGGTGATCGTGATCTTCACGATCACCCGTCGGTCCCGCTCCATGGCGGCCCGGTAGTCGTCCCAGTCGGGGTGCTCACCTGAGATGTCGCGGTAGTAGGAGACCAGGGTCTCCATCGCCTCGGGCAGCGAGATGATCTCCGCGGTGCCGTCGATCTGGATCCATTCGCCGAAGAAGGCGTCGGTGGTCACGCAGAGCGAGAGTCTCGGGTCCCTGCGCAGGTTGCGAACCTTGGCCGCGGTCTCCCGGGTGCTGACGATCGGGTTCCCTTCCGCGTCGAGCCCCACGGTGACCGGGGAGAGCTGCGGACGCCCATCCGCATGCGTGGTCAGCATTACCGCGCGGTGGTTGGCACGGATGAATCCGCGCGCCTTCTCATGATCCATGAACTCATCATGGCGCACATGACAGAGCCCGCACCACCAAGGTGGCGCGGGCTTGGCGAAGACGGTCGACTACAGGTGGCGGGTACGGCGGTGCCGCTCGTGCTCGTGCACTATGGCGGCGGCATAGCCGTGGGACAGCCCGTGCTCGTCCGCGAGCCAGGTGGCGCGCTCATCGCAACGAAGGAACGACGGACCGTTGTCGATTGCTCGGAACCACTCGGGGAGTGCGCGTCCCGTGATATCCGGAACCCTTGCGATCAGCTTGTTCTGCGTCTCCATTGAGTGGTTCAACGACATGGGCACCTCCACGGATAGGCTCCTTTGCTCGACAGTGCATCACGAAAGCGCAGATAGCAAGCCCCGAGACACTCTCTCTCGTCGCGGTTCGTCTATCCCCCGTTGCCTTCCGTTCACTCACGCATCCGCTCAGAAAAAAGGAGGCCCCGCCGGATCGGATCCGGCGGGGCCTCCTGGCGTCACGGTCAGTCACTACTTGAGAAGTAGCTCAGCAGGCGCAGGATCTCCAGGTAGATCCAGACCAGGGTGACGGTCAGGCCGAAGGCCATCAGCCACGAGTACTTCTCCGGGGCGCCGGCCCGCACCCCGCGCTCGACCTCGTCGAAGTCGAGAAGCAGGAAGAAGCAGCCGATGAGGATCGTGGCGATGCTGAACACGTAGGCCAGCGGGCCGCCGGCCCGGATGCCGATGCCGTCCTCGATGAAGAAACCGGCGAGCAGGTTGATGAGCATGAGGCCCATCAGTCCCAGCCCGGCGGCCACCACGAACTTGGTGAACTTCGGCGTCACCCGGATGATGCGCAACGAGTAGACCGTCAGCATGGCGCCGAACGCCAGAGCCGTACCCACCACCGCCTGGAAGACGATGCCGCTGTACAGATCATTGTAGACATGGCTGATCACGCCGATGGCGACGCCGTACGCCACCGAGTAGCCGAGGATCAACGCGGGGTTGGTGCTCTGTTTGAACGAGATGATCAGGGCCAGCACCAGGCCGGCGATGACGCCGACGATCGCCGCGCCCATGCCGAGGTTGAGCGCCCAGGCGACCGCCGCCGAGACAACGAGCGTGCCGAGCGTGATGAAGCCACGCACGACCACGTCGTCGATCGTCATCGTCCGCTGTGCGGGCGGCGCGTATGACGGCGTGTTGTACATTCCCTGAAGCTGGTCAGGGGTGGGGGTCGGCATGCCCCATCCCTGCTGATGCCCCTTGGCCTGCCGACTGAATACGGGGTTCTTGCTCTCCATCGCTGCCTCCACGCTGCGACCTACGCGATCAGCGTATTAGATCGGTTGTCACACGGCCGTATCGTGCTGATATCCATGTTGTTCAAGTGACCGTACGGCTACCGCCGATGTTGCCAACGAACGGTTGGCGCGTCTGGTTCCCGGACCTCACATCTCCTTCGCCGATCTCTCGTCGAAAAGGCGCTGCGACGCCTCGACCTCGTCGAGGTTGCGGCGCGCCCACTCGCAGAGGCCGGTCACGGTGACCGAGAGGTCACGGCCGATCCGGGTGAGCACGTATTCCACCCTGGGCGGCGAGGTCGGATAGACGTTGCGCTCGACGATGCCGTCGCGCTCCAGCGCCCGCAGCGTCCGGGTCAGCATGCGCTGGTTGATCCCCTCGATCCGCGCCTTGAGCCGGGAGAACCGCTGGGCCTCGTACCCCAGGGCCGCGATCACCAGCAGGGACCACTTGTCCCCGATGTGATCGATCACCTGCCGGGCGATCCCATTGGCCCGGAGCATCGGCTCCAGGTTCGCCTCGTTCCCCATGGTTACTATTTTATACCAGGGCCCCGTCGAATCCCAAGTAGTAAGAAAAATCGGCCCGCGACCACATTTGCACTGGTCACGGACCGATTGTCGAATGGGCAATGCGGTACCCCCGGAGGGACTCGAACCCTCACTCGAACCCTTTTAAGGGGTTTGCCTCTGCCATTGGGCTACGGGGGCGCCTAATCATACGTAACGGAACACTCATGCGTAACTGCTCAAGCCAACCGTCGCATGACTCACTGCTCCAAATCTACGGACCCGCCCTGGATTCGGGAACCCGGTCAAGAAATAGCACACCGTCGGCAACGACGAATCCGGGGGTGGACACTCCTGTCCACCCCCGGAGAGGTTCAGGTCGTCGCCGCGGCGCGGAACTCCGTACGTGGCTCCTCGATCTCTCCGAGAGAGACGGTCTCGCGCTTGAAGAAGAGCGCCAGGGTCCAGTCGGCCGTCACCCGGACCTTTCGGTTGATCGTGGGCACCCGCGACAGATGATAGGTGCGGTGCATGAACCACGCGGCAAGCCCGCGGAGCTTGATCCCGTAGACGTTGGCGACCCCCTTGTGCAGGCCCAGTCCCGCGACGGAGCCGACGTACCTGTGCCGGTAGTCGACCTGCTCCTTCCCGTGGAGCCTGCGGGTGATGTTGTCCGCGAGGACCTTGGCCTGCCGTACGGCGTGCTGGGCGTTGGGCGCGCAGTACTGGCCCGGGTTGGTCACGTCGGGCACGCCCGCCACGTCTCCGGCCGCGTAGGCGTCCTCGACGCCGACCACGGTCAGCCGGGTGCTCGTCTTGATCCGGCCACGCTCGTCGAGGGGCAGGTCTCCGGCGTTGACGACCGGGCTGGGCTTCACCCCGGCGGTCCACACGATGGTGGCGGATTCGAACTCGTCGCCGTCGGAGAGCTTGACCAGGCCGCCCTCGCAGGAGTCGAGGCGGGTGTTCATCTTGACCTCGATGCCGCGCTCGCGCAGCTGCTCGGCGGTCCACTTGCCCATCTCGGGGCCCACCTCGGGCAGGATGCGGTCGGTGGCCTCCACGAGGACCCAGCGCATGTCCTCGCGGGAGATGTTGCGGTAGTAGCGGGTGGCGTCGACCGCCATGTCCTCCAGCTCCGCGAGCGCCTCGACACCCGCGAAGCCGCCGCCGACCACGACGAACGTCAGCGCCCGCTTGCGCAGGGCCTCGTCGTCGTCGCTCTCGGCCCGGTCGAGGAGTTCGAGCACCCGGTTGCGCAGCGCGATCGCCTCGCCGACGGTCTTGAAACCGATCGCGGCGTCGGCCAGGCCCGGAATGGGGAGCGTACGGGAGATCGAGCCCGCGGCCATGACCACGATGTCGTAGTCGATCTCGTGCGCCGTGCCGACGTTGGGCGCGAAGGTGAGACTCTTGGCGGCGTGGTTGACCTTGGTCACCTTGCCGTTGAGGATCGTCGCCTTCGAGAGCACGCGCCTGAGCGGGACGACCACGTGCCGGGGCGAGAGGTTTCCGGCGGCCGCCTCGGGCAGGAAGGGCTGGTAGGTCATGTGGGACTCGGGGGTGAGAACAGTGATTCGCACGCTTCCTTCGCGCAGTTCCTTGCGGAGCGTGTGCTGCAGGCGCAGCACGGTGTAAAGGCCGACGTAGCCTCCACCGATCACCACGATGTGCTTGGAGTTGCGGTCCACTTCGACGCCTTCCTTAAGTCTCGAGGCTTGTGAAAGCTTTCACAAGCATACGTGCGCGGCCCCGGTCGCGCCAGCCACAAGCCTGGCAACCTATCCGAAATTTCTGCCGACGGTTAGAAACATCCCCTCTTCTCGTGAAAATTCCTGCCGATCTTCTGGTTGTGATTGATTTCACAAGTTGCGGAGCGCGTTCGCCCTGGTGAAAAGCTCGTCGAGCATCGGCGCGGTCACCCGGCCGGTGAAGGTGTTCTGCTGGCTGGGGTGGTAGCAGCCGAGAAGGTGTACGGGGCTTCCCCCGGGGGAGGTGATCTCCACTTCGGCGCCGTGCCCGAAGGCCGGCCTCGGCCGGGGCAGGGCGTACCCGGCGTCCTTCAGCGCGGGCCAGATCGCCTGCCAGGCGAAGCCTCCCAGCGCGACGATCACCCGTAGGTCCGCCGAGATCAGGGCGACCTCACGGGCCAGCCAGGGGAAGCAGGTGGCCCGCTCGGTCGGCTCTGGCCGGTTCGCGGGCGGAGCGCACCGGACCGCCGCCACCATCCGCGCGCCGACGAGCCGCTGCCCGTCGCCCGCGTGCAGGCTGGTCTCCTGTACGGCCAGCCCCGTCCGGTACAGCGAGGCGAACAGCCAGTCACCACTGCGGTCGCCGGTGAAGATCCTCCCGGTCCTGTTGCCGCCGTGCGCCGCCGGGGCCAGTCCGACGATCAGGATCTCGGGCCGCTCCGCGCCCCATCCGGCGATGGGCCGGCCCCAGTAGGTCTCCTCGGCGAACGCCCGTCTCTTGACCGTCGCCACCTCCTCGCGCCACTCGACCAGGCGCGGACAGGCCCTGCAGACCGACTGCGCGGCCGTGAGCTCAGCGAGGGTACCGCTCTTCTCCGCGAGCTCGCGCACCTCGGCGGGGTCGTGGGCGACGGGGGTGTCGGGCTGGGCGGGATCACCGGGCCAGCCGGATCCTGGAGGAACACAGGTCATGAGTTTGATGGTGCCCGATGCGGGAGACCGCGGAGCACATCGGGCCGCTCGCCTTCCGCGGGGTGGCCGGGGAGAAAAGGCGACAGGCGGCGCCCGCTGGGTGCGGACGCCGCCTGTTTCACTCCGGACACGTTCCGGCGTCAGTCGCCGGGCATGCTGTCGCGACTGTCAGGCCATCAGGCGGGAAGACTCGCGGCGGGGGTAGGAGTGGGGGTCGGGGTGGGAGGGGGCACGCAGGTGACCTTGCCCACCGCGGTGCCACTCGTCGGGCCACCGTAGATCTCGATCGCGCGCTTGGCCTCACCGGACGCCGAGGCGGTCCAGGTGTCGGTCACGCTCTGGCTCTGCGGACCGTGACCGCCGAAGTAGACACTCTGCCAGTCGCCCGCGACACCGTCGCGGATCCAGCGGTACTTCACGGCGCCACGGAGGTGCGAGACGCTGATCGTGCCGGTGAACGTACGGGCCGCCGGGCAGGTGCCGGCGTAGTCGGCCGGGGCGTAGGCCGAGACCGACACCTTCGGCGACGTGTCCTTGCACCAGATCTTGAAGTAGGCGCGGTTGGACGAGGTCCCGACCGGGCTGAGGATCTCCAGCTCGGCCCAGCCCCTGAAGTCGTCACGGGGCTTGATCACGTGGTAGACCTTGCGCGAGCCGTTGACGTGAACGGCGTCACGGTCGACGACGCGGCCGTTGACGACCCACTGGTAACGCACCCAGCGGGAGTCGGAGGTGGTGATGCGGCCGATCAGGGCAGCCTCGCAGTTGCCCTCGTCGACCCACACCTGCGCACCGACACCGGGCCTGACGACCTCGTAGTCGTCCTCACCGGCGCCACAGGAGACCGAGAAGCGGCCCTTCGCGGAGGTGGCGGCACGCGGAGCCAGGAGCTGGATGGCCTGCCAGCCCTTGACGTCGCCCTTGAAGGTCGCCTTCTCCTTGACGGTGAAGCTCTTGACGCCCTTGCCGCGGAAGGTGAAGGTCTGGACCTTGCCCTTGGACCCGTCTCCGCGCAACCACCGGTAGGCGACGGTGGTCTTGGCCTTGACGGCCTTCACCTTGATCTTCGAGGAGAAGGTCACCTTGACCGGGCACTCACCCTCGTACTTCGAGGGAGACGCCTTGGGAGTGCCCGCCCACACCGCGGGCTTCGGCTTCGGCTTGGCGGCGGCCGAGACCGCCTGACCCGATCCACTGGCCGCCGCTGCGGGCGTGGCCAGCATGCCTACTGCCATGGTTGCCAGCATGGCCGCGCCGGCTCCTGCTGCGGCTAGCTTTCTTGCTAGTCCGGACTTCATGAGGGGATGCTCCGTTCGTTGGGAAGCAAGATTCGCCCTGGAGACGGTTGCCGCCCCGACAACAAGCTGTGCCGGGCCCACGGCAAAGTCCCACTAAAGCTTCTTTACCTAACCATAAACGGGAAGCTTTCCTCAATACTCCCTAAACGGGTGAATTGTCTAGGTCTTGTTATGACGTGGCTGCGGACCACGCGATGCCATCGAGGATGTCGCGCTCGCTGGCGACCACATCACCGAAACCGTAACGGGTCACTATCCGGTCGAGGATGAGCGCGCCCGCCCCGATCACGTCGACCCTGCCGGGGTGCATGACGGGAATCTCCGCCCGCTGCCCGACGGTCATTCCGAGCAATCTGCCGGCAATGTCATGCACCTGACCTGCGGTAATTCGCGAATGATGAATTTTCTGCGAGTCATATTCGGATAGTTCGAGCGCTACTCCGGCGACCGTGGTGACCGAACCGGCAAGCCCGACCAGCGTCAACGCCCGTTCCACCGGCACCTCGGCCGCGACCCGGTCGAGCGCGTCGTCGATGTCGGCGGTCATCGCCTCGATCGCCTCCGCCGACGGCGGGTCACCCGCGCCGCGCAGGTGACGCTCGGTCAGCCGGACACACCCGATGTCGACGGAGAACGCGGCCTCCACATGCGTCGAGCCGAGCACGAACTCGGTCGAGCCGCCGCCGATGTCGACCACGAGATACGGGGGGCGAGTGCCTTCCGGTGCGGGCAGTCCCGTCTCGGGCGAGAAGCGCACCAGCTCGCGGGTGGCCCCGACGAACGACAGCTCCGCCTCCTCGACGCCCGTGATCACCTCGGGCTCGACGCCGAAGATCTCGCGTACGCCGTCCACGAAGTCCTGCCGGTTGGCGGCGTCCCTCGTCGCGCTGGTGGCGACCACGCGGACCGAGGCGGCCGCGTGCCGGTCGATGAGCTCGGCATAGCCGCGCATGGCGGTGAACGTGCGCTCCAGGGCGTCCGCCGCCAGCCTGCCGGTCTCGTCGACCCCCTGCCCCAGCCGGACGATCTCCATTCGGCGCTCGACGTCGATCAGCCTGTCCCTGCCGACCTCGGCGATGAGCAGGCGGACGGAGTTGGTACCGCAGTCGATCGCGGCGACGCGGATCACTTGCTCTCCTCTACGTCTTCGACGTCCACACACGGCCCGGCGGCCCACCAATCGCCGAGCGCGTCAAGGGCCTCATGGCCGAAGGGGTTGCTCCCCGGCACCGCGAGCTCGTGCCCGACCAGGGCGTGCAGGCATTTGACCCGGGTGGGCATGCCCCCGGTGCTCTGCATGTCACGGGGCAGCGGCTCCAGGCCGTCCTCGGCGGCCGCGGCGTCACGGCGCGCCAGGTAGTCCTCGTGGGCGGCCCGGTACGCCTCGGCCAGCTCCGGGTCGTCGGCGAGCCTGGCCTGCATCTCCCGCATCATCCCCGAGGTCTCCAGCGTACCGATGGCCGAGGCGGCCCTGGGGCACGTGAGATAGAACAGGGTCGGGAAGGGCGATCCGTCGGGCAGTCTCGGCGCGGTCTCGACGACGTCGGGCAGCCCGCACGGGCAGCGGTGCGCCACCCCCCGCAGTCCTCGCGGCGCCCGGCCGAGCTGTCGCTCCACCGCCGCCACGTCGCGGTCATCAACCATTCGTGACACCCCCAAGAAGATGACAACCAGGGTATCGGCGTCACCCGGCGGCCTTCGCCGCCTTCTGCCCGGTGCCGCTGTCGGCGGCCTTGACCGAGTCCCACAGCGTTTCGTACCACGGTGGTCTGGCGACGGCCTTCCGCTCACCGACCGTGTTCCTGCCCGGCGCGGGCGACTCGCCCATGACGACGTAGCACTTCTGGCCGGGGTCGCAGTAGAAGAGCCGCTCCCTGCCCTGCCGTTTGATGAAACCGGGGTCCAGGAGCTGCTTGTGGCGGTCGTCCAGGGCTTTGATCGCGGCGATCTCCCTGGCCTTGTCCTGCTCCAGCTGGGCGATCTGGCGGCGCTGTGCGACGTACTCCCTGATGGGGTAGGCGAGGCTCATGGCGATCGCGCACACCACGATCGCGAGGACCGCGGCCCGTCCCGTCAACTGCGGCCGTGTCGCCATGCGCCCCTCCTCGTCCCCACGTTCTCGCGGCCCCGTCCGTCGTGCCCCGTCCGTCGTGCTCTGTGTCCACCGTGCCCCGCGCAGCGGCTCCGACACCGGCGATCGCCGATCTTCGCACCTCGGGAACGCCGGACCGCGGCCGGCGTTCCCGAAGTGCGGCCCGCGCTCGGAACGGGTGCGAGCCGCCAGAAGAAACTATCGCCGGAAACGCGGGAAGGCCGCCCGACCCGCGTAACGGGCCGCGTCGTCCAAAAGCTCCTCGATGCGGAGCAACTGGTTGTACTTGGCCACCCGGTCGGAGCGGGCCGGGGCACCGGTCTTGATCTGGCCGCAGTTGGTGGCCACGGCGAGGTCGGCGATCGTGGTGTCCTCGGTCTCGCCGGAGCGGTGGCTCATCATGCAGCGGTAACCGCTGCGGTGGGCCAGGTCCACCGCGTCGAGGGTCTCGGTCAGGGTGCCGATCTGGTTGACCTTGACCAGCAGCGCGTTGGCGGTGCCCTCGGCGATGCCGCGGGCCAGGCGCTCGGGGTTGGTCACGAACAGGTCGTCGCCGACCAGCTGGACCTTGTCGCCGAGGGCACGGGTGATGGCGTTCCAGCCCTCCCAGTCGCTCTCGTCCAGCGGGTCCTCGATGGAGACCAGCGGATAGTTCGCGACCAGGTCCTCGTAGAAGGCGATCAGCTCGGTGGCGGACAGCCCCTTGCCGTCGATGGTGTAGACGCCGCCCGTGTGGAACTCGGAGGCGGCCACGTCGAGGGCCAGCGCGACGTCCTCGCCGGGCACGTACCCGGCCTTCTCGATGGCGACCAGGATCAGGTCGAGCGCGTCACGGTTGGAGGGCAGGTTCGGGGCGAAGCCGCCCTCGTCGCCGAGACCGGTGGCGTAGCCCTTCTCCTTCAGCACCGCCTTGAGGGCGTGGTAGACCTCGGTGCCCATCCGCACGGCCTCGCGGAACGTCTCCGCCCCGATCGGAGCGATCATGAATTCCTGGATGTCGACGTTGGTGTCGGCGTGCGCGCCGCCGTTCAGGATGTTCATCATCGGCACGGGCAGCAGGTGCGCGTTCGGCCCGCCCAGGTAGCGGAAGAGCGGCAGCTCGGCGCTGTCCGCGGCGGCCTTGGCCACGGCGAGCGAGACACCCAGGATCGCGTTGGCGCCCAGACGTGCCTTGTTGGGCGTGGCGTCCAGGTCGATCATGATCTGGTCAATGCTGCGCTGCTCGGTGGCGTCGAACCCGAGGATCTCGTCGGCGATCTCGTCGGTCACGCCGAGGACCGCCTTCTCCACGCCCTTGCCGCCGTAGCGCTCGTCGCCGTCACGGAGCTCGACGGCCTCGAACTGGCCGGTGGACGCACCACTGGGAACCGCGGCGCGCCCCTGGCTGCCGTCGTCCAGGAGGATGTCGACCTCGACCGTCGGGTTACCCCGGGAGTCAAGGATCTCTCGGGCGGTAACGCCCTCGATGGAAGCCACGAAGCGCTCCTAAAGTCGCAGGACAGTTTGCTTCAGAAGCCTATCGAGATCTATATGCCAGTACGGTGACCGGGACACCGCCGAACAATGTTCGCGCAATTTCCGTACGAGGCCCCGAAGGCACCCCACCTCCGACACCAGGACCCGCCCAACACTCAGCTCCCACCGGAGACTGAACCGAGAAGACCATCCCAAGGAGCCCCTGAGGACGTACCCCATGCCCTTCCTTGGGGGACTCCCCGTGAGGCCGCGCCGGGGACTGGACTGAGGAGAGCGGGGTCGTGAGGAACGAACGGCCCCGCTCGACGAGGGAAGGAGCCGGACAAGAGCGGCCTCACCGCGACGCGTTAGCGTCGCTGTAGGCAGGTCCGAACCGCGACGCGCAGCGTCGCAATCAACTCGCGTCGCCGATAGCCCGCCGGTAGGCGCGGGCGACGGCGCGCAACTCGGCCTCGGGGTCGAGACCGGCCGCGTGCCCCTGCCGTACGAGCTCGAAGAGCTTCGCTCCCAGGCCGTCGGCGGGCACCCCCTCGGGAAGGCCCGCCGGGGCGCCGGCACGCTCGGCGCGGCGCAGGAGCTGCGCGACGAGGGAGAGCGCGGGCTGGCCCATCGGGACGCCGTCGACCGCCGAACCCGGATCGCCGCCGCTCTTGGCCGCGCGCTCGGCCGCCTTGATGGTCTCCCAGTTGGCACTGACCTCGCCCGCGCCCTCCACCCGGGTGCCGGCGAAGACGTGCGGGTGGCGGCGGATGAGCTTGGCGACGATCCCGTCGGCCACGTCGTCGACATCGAACCCGTCCGGCCGCTCGCGGGCGACCCGCGCGTGAAAGGCCACCTGGAGGAGCAGGTCGCCCAGCTCCTCACGCAGGGCCTCATGGTCGCCCTCCTCGATGGTCTCCAGCACCTCGTAGGCCTCCTCGATGAGGTACGGGGCCAGGGACTCGTGGGTCTGCCGGGCGTCCCACGGGCATTCGACCCGCAGCCGGTCCATCACCGAGACCAGGTCGAGCAGCCGCGCGCCCGGCAGGTCGTACGAGCCGGGGACGACCTCGATCACCGGCGGGTCCTCCAGTGCCACGGCGGCGTGGCCGATGGAGCGCATCAGCGCCTCGTCGGCCTCCAGCCACACGACCGTCGCCGCCGCCGCCTCACGGACCAGCGCGGCGGGGTCGCAGGTGACCACCTCGACGTCGATCCCGGCCTCCGCCAGGTACGGCAGGTGCGGATGGTCAGCGGCCCCGGTGCGGACCGGGCCCTGTCCGAGAACCTGCCAGGCGCGATGGCTGAGCAGCCCCGGGGCGACCCGGGGCGAAGTGGTGACGATGATCAGCGACATGCCCGGAGGTTACTGCTGCGGAGTCTCGGGCTGCTCGGCGGCAGGGGCGGCGGAAGCCCCGGCGGCACCGAAACGGCCGGCGTCGACGAAGACACTCGGCTGCTCCTGGCTCCGCTGCTGGTTGAGCTGGCCGTAACGCGGGTTCCAGGTGATCGGCACGGCCTGCAGGTCCTTGATCGCCTGCTGCTGGCCGCGCTGGACGGCCGCCTCGTCGGTGCCGCCGCCGTACTTGGTGACGAGCTTGCTGATCAGCACCTGCGACCTCATGAACTCGCGTGCGTGCGAGGGGGCCACCGCCTGCTGGAGCATCTGCTGCTCGAACTTCTCCTGACCGCCCTGGCCCGCGATCACCTGGTCGATCTCGCCGTCGGTGACCGTGATGCCCTTGCTCTCCGCGACCTTCGTGTACTGCTTGGCATTGGCCAGCTGGAAGAGCACGAGCTGCGAGACGCTGTCCTGGAACTGCAGTTGCGAGGCGGAGACGCCCGCCTTGGCCAGCGCCTCCTCGTACTCGCGGACGTTCCTGTTCAGCTCGCTGGAGCTGATCCGCTCTCCACCCACGACGGCGGCGGCGCCGATCTGGTTCGGAGAGCAGGCGGTCAACGCGACACCGGCGGCGGCGACCGCCAGGATGACGCGCACTCGGGTCGACTTCACATGCGTTCCCTTCACGACAAACGTGCTTACTCTACCCGCGCGGTTTCGAGGAACATCGCCTCGACGAGATCGCCGCACCACTTGAGCAGGTCCAGATCGCGCAGCGGCTGGCCGCCCAGGGGCCTGGTCTTGGGTACGGGCACCAGCAACGTACCGGCCGCCTGCTTCAGCAGTGCCTTCGGGTACAGCCTCTGGAGCCGGACCTGCTGGGAGTCCTTCAGCTCGACCGGCGCGAACTTGATGTTCTGGCCCTGCAGGGTGACGTCGGTGAGCCCGGCGCGGCGGGCGCGAATCCGGAAGCGGGCGACCTCCAGCAGGTTCTCCACCTGCTGGGGCGGCCGTCCGTACCGGTCGACGAGCTCGTCGCGCACCGCGCCGATGTCGGAGTCGGAACCGATCGCGGCGATCCGCTTGTACGCCTCCAGCCGCAGTCGCTCGGAGGTGACGTAGTCGTGCGGGATGTGGGCGTTGATCGGCAACTCGACCTTGACGTCGGGCCGCTCGTCCTCCTGGTAGGTGCCGGCCAGCTTGGCCTTCTGCTCCTGCACCGCCTCGGCCATCATCCGCACGTACAGGTCGAAGCCGACGCCTGCGATGAAGCCCGACTGCTCGGCGCCCAGGATGTTGCCGGCGCCACGGATCTCCAGGTCCTTCATCGCCACGTACATGCCCGCGCCCATCTCGGTGTGCTGGGAGATGGTGGCCAGGCGCTCGTGGGCGGTCTCGGTGAGCGGCTTCTCCGGCGGGTACAGGAAGTAGGCGTAGCCGCGCTCGCGGCCCCGGCCGACCCGGCCGCGCAGCTGGTGGAGCTGGGAGAGGCCGTAGTTGTCGGCCCGGTCGACGATCAGGGTGTTGGCGTTGGGCACGTCCAGGCCCGACTCGACGATCGTGGTGCAGACGAGCACGTCGAAGTCGCGCTCCCAGAAGCCCACCATGATCTTTTCCAGCTGGTGCTCCTGCATCTGGCCGTGCGCGACGGCGATCCTGGCCTCGGGCACGAGCTCACGCAACATGGCCGCGACCTTGTTGATGCTGGCCACCCGGTTGTGGACGAAGAAGACCTGGCCGTCGCGCATCAGCTCGCGTCGGACCGCGGCACCGATCTGCTTCTCGTCGTACGGGCCGACGAAGGTGAGGATCGGGTGCCGCTCCTCGGGCGGGGTGAGGATCGTGGACATCTCCCTGATGCCGGTGAGCCCCATCTCCAGCGTGCGGGGGATCGGGGTCGCGGACATGGCCAGCACGTCGACCTGGGTGCGCATGTGCTTCATGGCCTCCTTGTGCTCGACGCCGAACCGCTGCTCCTCGTCGATGATGATCAGGCCGAGCTGCTTGAACCTGACCTCGGACGAGAACAGCCGGTGCGTGCCGATCACCACGTCGACCGAGCCCTCGCGCAGCCCCTCCAGGGTCGCGGAGACCTCGCCGTCGCTCTGGAACCGCGACATCGGCCTGACGTTGAGCGGGAATCCGGAGAACCGCTCGGCGAAGGTCGACATGTGCTGCTGCACCAGCAGCGTGGTCGGCACCAGGACGGCCACCTGCTTGCCGTCCTGCACCGCCTTGAACGCCGCCCGCACCGCGATCTCGGTCTTGCCGTAGCCCACGTCGCCGCAGATCAGCCGGTCCATCGGGATCGGGCGCTCCATGTCGCGCTTGACCTCGTCGATGGCCTCAAGCTGGTCACCGGTCTCGGCGTAGGGGAAGGCGTCCTCCATCTCGCGCTGCCACGGGCTGTCGGGCGCGAAGGCGTGTCCCGGCGAGGCCATCCGGGCGGAGTACAGGCGGATCAGCTCCCCGGCGATCTCCTTGACCGCCTTCTTGGCCTTGGTCTTGGCCTTGGCCCAGTCGGCACCGCCCATCCGGTTGAGGGTGGGCGACTCGCCACCGACGTAGCGGGTGACCTCGTCGAGCTGGTCGGTCGGCACGTAGAGCCGGTCGCCCCTGGCGTACTCGATCACCAGGTACTCACGGGTGGCGCCCTGTACGGTGCGCTGCACCATCTCGACGTAGCGGCCCACGCCGTGCTGCTCGTGCACGACGTTGTCGCCGACCTTGAGCTGGAGCGGATCGACCATGTTGCGGCGCCGGGACGGCAACCGCCGCATGTCCTTGGTCGAGGCCTTCTGGCCGACCAGGTCGAGGTGGGTCAGCACGGCCAGTGACGGGGTGACGAACCCGTGCTCGATCAGGCCGGTGGTGACGTGGACGACCTTGGAGTCGGGGATCCGCTCAAGGCCCGGCTCCAGGCGCGCGGGCAGGTCGACGCCCTTGAGCAGCTCGACCATGCGCTCGGCGGGGCCGTGGCCCTCGCTCAGCAGGACGACCACCCGCTCGGAGTCGAGCCAGCCCTTGATGTCCGACAGCGCCCGCTGGGTGTCGCCCCGGTACGCCTCCGCCTCGCGCGCCCTCAGCACCAGCCCGCCGTCCGGCCCGCCGCCCTGGGCACCGTCACCCTCGCCTTCGACACCGAACGGCGCGAGCGACCACCAGGGCTGGCCGAGCCGCCGCACGTGGTCGCGGATCTCCTCCAGGGTGCGGAAGGCCGCCCCGCCCAGGTCGATCGGCGCCTCGCCGCCGGAGGCCGCGTTGATCCAGGACGCCTCCAGGAACTCCTGGCTGGTCCGCACCAGCTCGTCCGCGCGCCCGCGAATGCGCTCCGGGTCGCACACGAAGATCGCCGCTCGTTCCCCCAGGTGGTCGACGAGCAGGTCCATCTCCCCGGCGAGCACAGGCGCGAACGCCTCCATGCCCTCCATCGGCACGCCCTCGGCCAGCTGCTCCAGGATCTCGGCCAGCGAGGGGTGCGTCTCGGCGAGTTCCCTCGCCCTCTCCCTGACCTCGGCGGTCAGCAGCAGCTCCCGGCAGGGGGCGGCGAACAGCCCGTCCTCGGCCACCTCCAGCGAGCGCTGGTCGGCGACCTTGAACCAGCGGATCTCCTCGACGGTGTCGCCCCAGAACTCCAGCCGGAGCGGGTGCTCCTGGGTCGGCGGGAAGACGTCGAGCAGCCCGCCCCTGACCGCGACCTCCCCGCGCTTCTCCACCATGTCGACCCGGTGATAGCCGTTCTCCACCAGGCTGTGGACGACGCCGTCGAGGTCGGCGTCGTCCCCGGCGCGCAGCCGCACCGGCCGCAGGTCGCCCAGGCCGCGCACGATCGGCTGGAGCAGCGCCCTGATCGGTGCGACCACCACGTGCAGCGGACCGGCCGAGAGGTCGCCCTCGACCGGGTGGGCCAGCCTGCGCAGCACCGCCAGGCGCTGGCCCACGGTGTCGCTGCGCGGCGACAGGCGCTCGTGCGGGAGCGTCTCCCAGGCGGGGAAGACCGCGACGGTGCTCTCGTCCAGGAGGCTGGTGAGGGCCGAGGCGAGATCCTCGGCCTCGCGGCCGGTCGCGGTCACCGCGAGGACGGTCCTGGCCGCCCTCTCCGCGCCCTCCCTGGCCAGCGCGGCCACCGCGAAGGGGCGGAGCGCCGGCGGCGCGACCAGCGACACGTCGGACGAGTCGCCCTCGCGCACATCCCGAAGAAGGGAAGCCAGCTCAGGCTCCCCGGCGACAAGGTCCAGAAGTCCGGAAAGACTCATCAGATTCGCCCACAGCCCCACGACGGCAACACGACAGCCCCGAGCCGTACGGACACGGGGGGTACCTGGTCAAGGCTACCGAATTGCGGGCCGGTGCTCCGGCCTTCGGGCGCCCGGGACCGCCCGCACCCCATAAGACCGCGCCGGCGACTGGCCCGAGGAGTGAAGGAGCGAAGCAGATGAGCGACGAGGGAGGGAGCCGGATTCCAGCGGCCGAACCGCAACGTGCCCGCGTCGCCAACGACCCGTGAGGCCGCGCCGGAGACCGGACCAGGAGAAGGGACGCACCGTTCTCCCACCTCAAGAATCACCCCGAGGACGTGCCTCATGCTCCTGTCCTTGAGGGACTACCCGTGAGGCCGCGCCGGCGACTGGACTGAGGAGAGCGGGGCCGTGAGGCCGCGCCGGCGACTGGACTGAGGAGAGGGAGGTCGCGAGGTACGAGCGGCCTTCCTCGACGAGGGAAGGAGCCGGGTAAGAGCGGCCGAACCGCGACGCGTTAGCGTCGCCGGCAACTCGCGAGGAACGAGCGGCCTCCCTAGACGAGGGAAGGAGCCGGACAAGAGCGGCCGAACCGCGACGCGTCAGCGTCGCCATGTAGATGAATCGTGCCGGGTTGACTACTCTCGGTTACATGTCAGAGGTGAGATCGGTCGTCGATCGAGACGACCTGTTGAGTCAGCGGGTCAGGGAACAGTGGACCAGCCAGCTCGGTCGGCGGCTCGATGTCCTGATCGCCGGGTGCGGATGGCCGGAACCGCTCGACCTGGGGCAGGCGGAGGCCAGGGTCATCGGGATCGACGAGGACCTGCCCGCGTTGCGTAAGAGCACGTCCGCCCGCAAGGATCTGGACTCGTGGGCGCTGGGCGACCTGCGCTCCGTGCCGGTGCCGCCGCGGGCGTTCGACGTCGTCTACGTGCCGTTCCTGCTTGAGCGGATCGAACACTCCGAGCTGGTGCTCGACCGGCTGCTCACCGGTCTGCGCCCCGGCGGGCTGCTGCTGGTCAGAATGCGCGACCGTGCCTCGGCGTACGGAGCCTGCGACCGGCTGGCGCCGTCGAGGCTGCGGCGGATGCTGTGGCGCAGGTTCGTCCCCTCGGGAACGGTGGGCCCGCTGCCCGCCGTCTACGAGCAGATCGCCTCGCGCGAGGGGATGCACTCCTTCTGCCTGGTGCGCGGGCTGATGGTGACCGAGGACATCTCCGCCAGCAGCGGGCCCGCGCTCAACGGACCTCTCGGTAAGCTTGCCCGCGCCGCCTGCTCGGTGGTGGAGGTCCTCTCCAGGGGACGCCGGCCCGCGTCTCACGACGAGATAACCATGGTGATCCGCAATCCCCAGAGCCATTTCGCCCGGCTGATCTGAGATCCGCCGGAGCGGTGGAGCCGGGGTCGCCGGACGGGGCGCCCATCCTGAGCAGGCGGGACCGGAAAGTCCGACGATCAGGATTGTGGAGCGGGAGCAGATGACGGCGCCTTTCGAGTGGACCCCCGACGCCCGTGAGCTGGCCGACCTCGAACTGCTGCTCTCCGGCGCCCTCAGCCCGCTGACCGGCTTTCTGAGCTCGGCCGACGCGCACTCCGTGGACGAGCACGGCACGCTCGCCGACGGCACGCCGTGGCCCGCGCCGGTCACCCTCACGCTGCCCGACGACCACCCCGCCGCCCCCGGCGACCGGATCACCCTGCGCGACCCCGAGGGCGCGGCGCTGGCTGTGCTGACCGTCACCGGGCGCGAGGACGGCTTCGTCGCCGGTCCCGTGGAGGCTCTGGACGCCCCCGAGCACGGGCCGTTCGCCCGGCTCCGCCACACTCCGGCGCGGGTCCGCGAGGAGGTGGGCGAGCAGGAGGCGGTCCTGGCCGTCACCATGCGCGGGCCGCTGGGCGATCTCGACGAGATCGTGGCGACCGCGCAGGAGCTGAAGGCGTCGATCCTGCTTCTCCCGCTGGCGTACGGCGAGGGTGGTCCCGCGGTGGTCCGCGCCGCGCTCAAGGCCCGTGACGCGCTGCCGGAGGGCACGCTCGTGGCGGTGGTGCCGCTGGCGCCCAGGGAGCCCGCCATCGACCTGGAGTTGCGCGAGCGCGTGGCCGAGGCCTACGGCGCGACCGAGCACCTGGCGGGCCCGGAACCCGTGACGATTCCCGGGCCCCCGCACCGACGGGGGCTGGTGATCTTCTTCACCGGCCTGTCGGGCTCCGGCAAGTCGACCGTCGCCCGAGGGCTGCGCGACGCGCTGCTTGAGCGTGGCAGCCGCACGGTGACCTACCTCGACGGCGACGTGGTGCGCCACCTGCTGTCGGCGGGGCTGACCTTCTCCAAGGAGGACCGCGACCTCAACATCCGCCGCATCGGCTTCGTCGCCGCCGAGGCCGCCAGGCACGGCGGCCTGGCGATCTGCGCCCCCATAGCGCCCTACGCCGCCACCCGCGAGGAGGTGCGCGCGATGGTCGAGGCCGTCGGCGCCGACTTCCTGCTGGTCCACGTCTCCACCCCGCTGGCGGAGTGCGAGCGCCGCGACCGCAAGGGGCTCTACGCCAAGGCCCGCGCGGGGCTCATTCCCGGGTTCACCGGCGTCTCCGACCCGTACGAGGAGCCGGACGACGCCGACCTGGAGATCGACACCACGGGCATCAGTGTGGACCGGGCCGTGCACCAGGTGCTCGACCCGCTGATCCAGGGCGGCTGGATCCGCTGACGGATCCCGGTCCCGTGACCCGCGTCGACGTCAGGATCGGCCCGCGGGGACGGCGGCGTCGAGGTACGGGTCGCGGGCGAGTTCGGCGAAGCTCCGCCGGCCGCCGGGGGTGGTGTCGAAGCGGGTGTCGCCCCGGGGGGCGCGTGGCGAGTCGAAGTAGACCAGGGCTTTGATCCGCGGGTAGTCGCGGATCTCCTCGCGTACCGAGGCGAAGAACCACTCCTTGAACCCGGGCCGGTCGTGGCGCTCGAAGACGCCCCACTCGGCGAGCATGACGGGCTTTCCCGGGAAGCGCCCACTCATCCAGCGGTAGAACCCGGGCCACCGGGGGAAGTCGGGCCGGGTCTTGTTGACCAGCCCGTCGAAGCTGTGCACCCGGTGGTCGACGTAGGGGTCCATCCCCACCCAGTCGACCACGTCGTCACCGGGGTAGAGCTTCTCGAACCAGGGCTCCGACGCCCAGTTGGGCGCCCCCATGTAGGTCATCACGGTGACGGCGTTGGTCACACCCCCGTGCCGCAGGCGCCGCACCACATGCCGGAACATCGCCGCGTAGTCGGCCGCGGACATACCCGCGCCGCGGGCCTCCCGTACGTCGTTCTCCGGCTCGTGGTGGACCGTGAGGAAGAACTTCTCCGGGAAGGTCCGCACGATGTGGGCGGCCAGCCGGTCGATCCGCTCGTCCAGCGCGCCGTGCGCGATCTGCTCCCAGGTGTGCTCCAGGGAGGGCTTCCAGTTGATCAGCAGGAGCCTGCGGCCGTCCGGATCGCGGGCGATGGCACGCTCCGCGGAGGTCGGGAAGAGCTCGTCCCCCCGGTGGTAGACGTGCATGATGTCGGCCGGGCGGCCCATGCGCCGCTCGGCTCTGGCCAGCGCCCGCTCGGGAGGCCTCCCGGTGAAGATCTCCGGTGCGACGCCCCACCAGGCTCCGCAGGAGGGGACGAGCCTGCCGGTGACCTCGCAGGCGGCCCGTGGGCGCTCGCCCGCCGGATCCGGTACGCGCGCGGACGTCCGAGGCTCCCGGGACGCACCGGGACTCTCCGCCCCCGGTGTGCCCGGCGTACTCGGCGCCTGCCGGGCACCCGCGGCATCGGAGGTCTTCGAGGCGCTGGAGGTCCGGCCGAGCCCGCTCAGCCCCGCCATGCCCAGTCCGAGAGTGCCCAGTCCCAGCACCAGGATGACAGCCGAACCGGCAATTCTTACCATACGTGGAATTATGTCCATAGTGGCATTTGTCCGATGCACCGGTTCCTCACAGCCGTCGCGCGCACGCATTCTTCGACCATCACCGGAAACACCTTCCCACCGCCTGGACGTGCCTCGCCCCCGACTTTACCGGCCCGTGCCGGAGCCCCGGAGCAGCCGGTGGGAAATGTCGGATAAATAGCTGTTATCTCATCGTGATTAGCGGGATCGACGCGAAGAAAATCTTGTGTATTGGTTCGGGGAAATGGGCGGCCGACCTATAGTTCCTAGGGTTCCCAGCGTCTGTTCGCCGGAGAGGCACTCGCGAGACATGAGCCCGTCACCGGACGCCCCCGGCCGCCGCGCAGGCGGAGACCTGGCGGACTACGCGTCGTTCCTCCGCCGCCGATGGCTGATCATCTGCTCCCTGCTCCTCACCGGAGCCGGTGCCGGCGCAGTCCTGCTACGGCTCGTCCCGCCCTCCTACACCGCCTCCGCTCAGGTCCTGGTGACCGCCACCGGTTCGCCGGAACAGACCAACCAGGTCACCAACCGCCAGCGCGAACCGCTCAACCTCGACACCGAGGCCCAGGTCGCCCGGTCCGCAGTGGTCGCGGCGAAGGCCCACGAGCTGTCCGGCGCTCCCGGCTGTCCCGCCGTGGTCTCCGTGCCGCCCAACACCTCGGTCCTGGAGATCTCCTGCACCGCCGCCGACCCGAAGGCGGCCGCCTCGGGCGCGAGCGCCTACGCCCTCGCCTACCTGGCCCAGCGCCGGGAGTCGTCCACCCAGATGCTCACGGCCCAGCTCAAGGCCGTGCTGGTCAAGCTGAGGCAGGTCAACGCGGGCCTCGCCAAGGTCGCCACCACGCTCCCCCTGCTGAGCAGGGGCACCACGGAGCGAGCCCTCGCCCTCCAGCGGCAGGACATCCTCGGCCGCCAGGCCCAAACCCTCACCGCCAGGTACGACGCCCTCAAGACCATCGCCGTCACCCCCGGATCGGTGATCAGCAAGGCGGTGGCGCCCACCGCCCCCAGCGCCCCCCGCCCGCCCCTCTACCTGGGCAGCGGCCTCATGGCGGGACTGCTCTGCGGGGTCGGGGTCGCCTGGCTCCGTGACCGCCTCGACACCACCCTGCGGACCACCGCCGACGTCAGGCGTCTGACCGGTCTCGACGCCCTCGGCGGCGAGGAGATCCGCGGCCTGGCGGGTGCGGTGCTCGTGATCGCCGTGCCCGGCACCTCCTCACGCGAGGTGCGGGACGCCGTACGGACCCTGAACGACCGCGGAGTCCGAGTGATCGGCGCCTTCGTCGGCCGCGGTGACGCCCCACCGCCCGATCTCCCGTCCGGCCCCGCGCGGACCCCGCACATCTCGTCCGCGGCACAGCCCGGCGCGGCCCGCCCCAGGAGAACCGAACGGCCCCTCGCGGGCCTGGCGGGCGGTGACCGGGCCGCACCGGACTCCCCGGACACCGGAGTCGCACCCGGAACATCCGGGAACCTCCCATCCGGACGGCAGGCCACGGCCGGGCGGAGGGGACATCGGCTGTGAGGAGGCTGCGTCCGGCCGCCTGGCCGATCGCCGCGCTCCTGGTGGGATATCCAGTCTGGTGGGCGCTCGGTTTCGGCGGCCTGTCGGTGGTCGTGACGGCCCCGGCGATGGCCCTGATCCTGCTGCGGAGGCGGCCGATCAGGGCGCCGCGCGGATTCGGGCTCTGGCTGCTGCTCCTGGCGGGCTACCTGATCAGCGCGCTGATGCTCGGCGAGATGCCGCCGGGCACCTACGGCGAGTTCGGCGCCGGGCGGCTCGCCGGCTACCTGATGCGCCTCTGCCTCTACCTGTCACTGACGATCATGGTGCTCTACCTCGGCAACCTGACGGAGGAGGAGCTGCCCCAGCTCACCCTGGTGCGCATGCTCGGCGCGCTGTTCGTCACGACCGTGGCGGGCGGCCTGCTGGGCGTGTTCGCCCCGCGCGCCGAGTTCACCTCACCGGTCGAGCTGATCCTCCCCGGCTGGATCAGTGGCAACCCCTTCGTCCACAACCTGATCCATCCCACCGCCGCCCAGGTGCAGAAGGTCCTCGGCCACGCCTCCCCCCGCCCGGAGGCGCCTTTCGAGTGGGCCAACGCCTGGGGCGGCAACATCTCGGTGCTGCTCGTCTGGTTCGTGATCGGCTGGTGGGTGTACGGCGGCCCGCGCAGGCGCCTGGCCATGATCCCGCTGACCGCGCTGGCCGCGATCCCCGTCGTCTACTCGCTCAACCGCGGCCTGTGGATCGGGCTCGGCGTCGCCGCCGCGTACGTCCTGGTGCGCCTGAACGCGCGGGCCCGCATCGCGGCCTGCTCGGCTCTGGTCGCGGGGGCACTGGTGTTCGCTCTCAGCCCGCTGCAGACGATGGTGGCCCAGCGGCTGGACAGCCCGCACAGCAACGACATCCGCGCCTTCACCGTGTCGGCGACCGTCGCCGCCGCGGGCACCTCACCGCTCATCGGCTACGGCAACACCAGGAACGCCACGGGCAACCACCGGACGATCACCACCGGCAGGAGCGGCTGGTGTCCCACCTGCGGCCACCCACCGCTGGGGAGCGACGGCCAGCTCTGGTACCTGATGATCACGCAGGGCTTCACCGGGGCCGTGCTCTACGTGGCGTTCTTCGCCGGGGCCGTCCGCCGCCACTGGCGCGACCGGAGCCCGATCGGCATGGCGGGGGTTCTCGTGATGATCCTCACCCTGCTCTACATGTTCGTCTACGACGGGCTGTTCACACCGCTCAGCCTGTATCTGATCTCCTTCGCGCTGCTCTGGAGGAACTCGATGGAGAGCACCGCCGCGTCAACGACCCCCTCCTGAAGGAGAGGGCTTGAGGCACAGTGATGCGCTTTACAGGCCCCGCGTTGACCAGCCCTGGCCGTCATGAACTGGAGGTGTGATCCAGATGGCTACGTTGAACACAAGAGCGCAGACCGACCTTGGGGTGCTTCCTCAGCTCCAAGCTCTCGAATCCGTGGGAGCAGACACGCCCGAGGGTGGGCACGAAACGGCTCACGGACACCGCCTCGCGGCGGTATCTGGTGTTCACCATGGGCGAGGGGAGACCGGTCCGGCCGCACCGCCGCACCGGCGTCACCCCGAGGACGCTTCGGCGTCTGAGGGAGCGAACCGTGAGGTTCACCCCGTCGTGTTCGTCCTGGACGCCCGCGGCCATCCGCTCGACCCCTGTCCCCCTGCCCGTGCCCGTCGCCTGCTGGCGGCCGGGCGGGCGGTGGTGGTGCGTCACACCCCGTTCGTCATCCGTCTCAAAGACCGGTCGGTAGCCGACTCCACCGTGGCAGGCGTACAGGTCGGTATCGACCCCGGCTCCAAGCACACCGGTCTGGCGGTGTTCACCGACCACGGCGGAAGCCGGAGCGGGTGGTATGCGATTCAGCTCGACCACCGAGGCGCGGCGATCCGCGACAGGCTCAGCGCGCGGGCCGCGCTACGCCGGGGCCGCAGATCACGCAACCTGCGCCACCGCGCCCCCCGGTTCCTCAACCGCACCAAATCGAAAGGGTGGCTCGCACCGTCGCTACGACACCGCGTCGAGACCACCATGTCATGGGTGGCGCGGCTGACCCGGTGGGCGCCCGTCACCGCCGTCCACGTAGAGAAGGCCTCCTTCGACACCCACACCCTCTCGGCGGGCAAGCCGCTCGAAGGAGCCGAATACCAGCGGGGCACCCTCGCCGGGTACGAGGTCCGCGAATACCTGCTCGCCAAATGGGGGCACACCTGCGCCTACTGCGGCGCCAGTGGCGTACCGCTCAACCTCGACCACATCCACCCCCGCAGCCGGGGCGGCTCCGACCGGATCAGCAACCTCACCCTGGCCTGCATCCGCTGTAACCAGGCCAAGAACGCGACACCGGTAGAGGTGTTCTGCAAGGGCAAGCCCGCCCTGCTGGCGAGGATCCTCAAGCAGGCGAAGGCTCCGCTGCGCGACGCGGCGGCGGCCAACGCCACCCGGTGGGCGCTGTGGCGGGCCCTGGAAAGGGCCGGCCTGTCCGTTCACACCGCCTCCGGTGGCCGCACGAAGTGGAACCGGTCGCGCACCGGTGCCGCCAAGTCCCACACGTTGGACGCGCTGCACGTCGGCCACCTCGACACCGTGACCACCTGGCCGTCCACCGTGCTCGTGGTCAAGGCGACCGGGCGCGGCAGCTACGCACGCACCCGCCCCGACCGCTACGGCTTCCCTCGCCTGCGACTGCCCCGGACCAAGCAGGTCAAAGGGTTCGCCACCGGCGACCTGGTCCGCGCCACCGTCCCGACCGGCAAGAAGGCCGGAGTCCACACCGGGCGGGTCGCGGTCCGCAGCACCGGCAGTTTCAACATCACCACCCGGCACGGCACCGTGCAGGGCATCGGCCACCGCCACGTCCGCCTGCTCCAACGAGCCGACGGCTACGGCTACACCACCCACCCGGAAACGCGGCACCGTGCCACGTTTCCTCCCCCGCCCGAAGGCGGGGGTCTCCACGCTGAAGGTATTTGATGAACGACGCGCGCGCCCGGCTGCGCTACCTCGACGAGACCATCGACCTGCTGTTCCCCGGTCCCGGCGCCCCGAGGCCCTACACCCTGCTCCCCCACCGGCTGCTCCCCCGCAGGCTGGTCCCCCGTGCCTGGTGGCATCCCGGCGGGAGGCTCATCGTGCCGTCCGGGCAGGACGGCATCGAGAACCACCTGAGCGAGGTGTTCGACACCCCCGTCCGCGTCACGCTGCGCGTGCGCCCCGCACTGCGCGCCAACCGCAAGCCGATTCTGGAGGCGCGCGGCCCCGACGGGCCGATCGCCTTCGTGAAGGTCGGCGACACCGACCTGACCAGGGAGCTCGTCGCGCACGAGGCGCGGACGCTCGACCTGCTCGCCGGTGTGCCGCTGAAGACGGTCGTCCCACCCGCCGTGCTGCACCACGGATCCTGGCGCGGCCTGTCCGTGCTGGCGCTGACCCCGCTCCCGGTACGGCGGGGACGGATCCCCTGCGGCGTCCTCACCGACGCGATCGCCGAGATCGCCCGTGTCCCCGCGGAGCCGGTCCCGGAGCGCGCGCCTTCCAAAGACCCCGGCTGCCCGGACCCGGCGGGGCGTGCCCTCGGAGACCGCGCTCGGGCCACCGGGACGGAGCCTCGCACCGGACGGGAGTTCGCCTGGCACGGTGACCTGACGCCCTGGAACATCTCTCGGGGCCCCGACGGGCGGCTGCTGGTCTGGGACTGGGAGCGGTTCGGCACCGGGGTACCGCTCGGCTTCGACGCCGTCCACCACTTCTTCCAGCGGGCCCTGCGCCGCGACGCCCCGATCACCGCCGCCAGAGCCTGTGTGGCGCGGGCCCTGCGGATCCTGGCCCCGTTCGGGCTGTCGGCTGCCGAATCCCGGCTGACCGCCATCCGCTACCTGATCGCGCTCGCCGACCGGCACGCGGCCGACGGCCACGCGCCCCTCGGACCGCCGGAACTCTGGCTCAACCCCGTCGTCGACTCCCAGGAGGCCCTGCCGTGAAACCCGCGCTGAAGCGCTCGCTCCACGCGGCCACCTGGGGCATGGGACGCCTCACCTCGGGGAGCCGAGTGCTGCCCTCCTTCCTCATCGTCGGGGCGCAGCGCTGCGGCACCACCTCGCTGTACCGCGCCCTGTCCCAGCACCCGCTCATCCTCAAACCGGTGCTGCGCAAGGGCGTGCACTACTTCGACATGGCGTACGACCGGGGCCTGTCCTGGTACCGGGCGCACTTTCCGCTGCGGGTGTCGGCCTCCGCACTGGCACGCAGGTACGGTTGCCGGCCCCAGGCCTTCGAGTCGTCGCCCTACTACCTGTTCCACCCCCTGGCCGGCCCCCGTATCGCCCGCGACCTGCCGGGTACCAGGCTGATCGTGCTGGTCCGCGACCCCGTCGAGCGGGCCTACTCCGCGCACGCCCACGAACTGGCCAGGGGGTTCGAGACGGAGCCGTCCTTCGCCAGGGCCGTGGAACTGGAGGAGGAGCGGCTGGCCGGGGCGGTGCGGGCCCTGCGCGACTCGCCGCACTCGACGAACCTGTCCCACCGCCACCACGCCTACCTGGCCAGGGGCCGCTACGCCGAGCAGCTCGCCCGGCTGGAGCCACTGGTCGGCAGGGACCGCCTGCTCGTCATCGACAGCGGCCGGTTCTTCGCCGAACCGGAGCTCGTCTACGACCGCGTGCTGGCCTTCCTGGGGCTGCCGCACCTCGGCGATCCGGTGTTCGAACGGCACAACTCCCGGACCAGACCCGCTCCGATGCCCCGCAGGCTCCGTCGCGAGCTGGCCGGCCGCTTCGAGGAGCAGGACACCCTGCTGACCTCGTGGCTGGGCGGGGAGCCGTCGTGGCGCCGCTGAGCCCCACCCGTCTGGCGGGTCTGACCGGGGCCGCGCGGAGCGGGGTGGCGGGGCTGCTGGGGGCGGGTGCCGGGGCCGCCGCTCAGTTCCTGACCGTCGTACTGGTCGCCAGGGGGGTGGGCCAGGAGACGGCGGGTGCCTTCTTCTCGGTGACCGCCCTGTGCCTGGCGGTCGCCACGGTCCTGCGACTGGACGTGGGGAACGGGCTCGTCTACTTCGTCGCCAGGTCCCGTCCTTTCGACCACCGCCGCACCTCCGGCTACGTCCGCGCGGCGCTCGTCCCGGTCGCGGCACTCTCGCTGGCGGCCGCCTGCGCGATCATCCTCAGCACCTCCGACCCCGCGCTGCGGGTACTGGCGACGGCCCTGCCCGCGGTGACGTGCTCGGGCGTCATGGTGAGCGCGACCCGGGGGTTCGGTTCGATGCGGCCGACCGTGCTGCTGGACGGCGTGCTCCAGCCGTCGGCCCAGCTCGCCCTGGTCGGGACCGTGGTGCTCGCGGGCCGCGACTCGGTGCCGCTGCTCGCCGCGGCCTGGGCACTGCCGTACCTGCCGGTGCTGCTGCTGGCCTCGGTCTGGTTGCACCGGCGGCTGCCTCGGACGTCCTACCTGCCGGGCACCGCGCACGACCTGTGGCGCCACACCTGGCCCCGATCGCTGGCGGCCGGAATCCAGGCGGTGTTCCAGCGGCTGGACATCGTGATCGTGGCGTTGCTGGCCGGGCCGGCCGAGGCCGCCGTCTACACCGCCGCCACCCGTTTCAAGATCGTGGGCCAGCTGGCCGGCCAGGGCCTGGCGCAGGCCACCCAACCGAGGCTGGTGCGGGCCCTGGCCGAAGGCGACCTGCCACGTGCCCGGGAGCTGTACCAGTCGGCCACCCTCTGGCTGGTCCTGCTGACCTGGCCGGTCTGGCTCGGGTACGCGGCACTCGCTCCGTGGCTGCTCGGAGCCGTCTTCGGGGACGGCTACGCCTCCGGTGCACCGGTGGCGATCGTGCTGGCCGTGACGATGACGCTCGCCACCGCTTGCGGGATGGCCGACGTGGTGCTGACCGCCGCCGGGCACACCGGCGCCAGCCTGGCCAACCTGGCCGCCGCCGTCGCCACGACCGTGCTGCTCGACCTGCTGCTGATCCCCTCCCTGGGCTCGCTCGGCGCCGCCCTCGGCTGGGCGGGGGGCACGATGGTCAAGAACCTGCTGCCGCTCTGGCACATCCACCGCCGGTACGGTCTGCGGCCCTTCGGCGCGCACAGCCTGGCCGCCCTGAGCCCGTGGCGGGCATCCTGATGGGCGCTGTGCCCCCCATGCCCCCCGTGCTGGTCACCGGGCTGCCCAGGACCGGGACGAGTTGGACGGGCAGGATGCTCGCGGCGAGCGGGGAACTGGTCTACGTCAACGAACCGCTCAACCCCGAGCATCCGCCTGGCGGCTCCCCCGGCGTCCTCGACTCCGTGGTCGGCCACCGCTTCCAGTACATCTGCACCGACAACGAGCGGGGCTGGCTGCCCGCCTTCACCCGCACCGTCGCGCTGCGCTACGGGTTTTGGGCCGAACTGCGCCGCAACCGCTCACCGTACGACCTGGCGCGGATGGTCCGGTACGGCACCGCGTTCACGCTGGGGCGGCTGCGTGGCCGCCGGGCGCTGCTCGACGACCCGTTCGCGCTGTTCTCCGCCGGATGGTTCGCCGACCGGCTCGGATGTCGGGTGATCATCCTGCTCCGCGACCCGGTGGCCTTCGTCGGTAGCTGGCAACGGCTCGGCTGGACCGTCTACTTCCACGAACTACTCGAACAGCCGCTGCTGATGCGCGACCAGCCCCACCTGGAGGCGCTGCGCCCGCTGGTCGGCTCCCAGGACCGCATCGCCAAGGCCGTGGCCCTGTGGCGGGCGGCCGGGATCACCGCCGCCGACCTGGCCGGACGGCATCCTCGGATAACCCTGGCCCGCTACGAGGACCTGGCCCGCGACCCGCTGACGGAGTTTCGCCGCCTGTACGAACGGACCGGCCTGACCTGGTCGGCCCGCGCCGAGGGGCGCGTTCGCCACGCGTGCACCGCCGCGTCCGGCGCGAGTGGCGACGGCTTCGCCTGGAGCGGCCTGTCCCGTACGGCCTACCGGCCGATGGACTCGCGCCGCGCCCTCGCCGAGGCCGACGCCAGGCTGAGCCCGCAGGAGGCCCTCCGGGTCAGGGAGCTGGCCTCCTGACGGACGGCGTTCTCTCAGGAGGGTCTTTCAGGAGAAGAGCCCGCGCAGCAGGGATACCGCGAGGAGCCTGAGGGCGTACGGCAGGTCGTCGACCAGATAGCGGCGAGCCAGCCTGCCAGGCTCCCGGGTCAGCCGGAAGAGCCACTCCAGGCCGCCCCCGCGCATCCACGCCGGAGCCCGCCGGACGGTGCCCGCGGCGAAGGCGATCGCCGAGCCACAGCCGACGAACCAGGTGCCCGGCAGGTCCCGGCGGAGCGAGGCGATGAGCCGCTCCTGCTTGGGGAAGCCGAGCCCGACGAAGACCAGCCGGGGTGCCGCGGCGATCACGGCGTCGCGTACCCGGGCATAGCTCTCCGGATCGTCCTCGAACCCGTACGGCGGGGCGTCGACTCCGGCGATCATCAGCTTCGGGTGGCGGCCCACCAGCTCGCAGGCCGCCTGCACGGCCGCGCCCGCGGGGCCGCCCAGCAGGTACACGGGGTGGCGGTAGAAGGCGGCGGCCTCCGACAGGGACCAGATCAGGTCGGCACCGGCGACCCGGCCGGGCAGGGGGGTGCCGAGCAGTCTCGCCGCCCAGACCAACGGCATGCCGTCCGCCACCGCGAGGTCGGCGCCTTCGACGAACCCGCGGGCCCGCTCGTCGCGGGCGACGATCCGGCTGATGTCGATGTTCGGAGTGACGAGGTGGCCGCCCTCACCGCGTTTCAGCGCGGCGACCACGTGGTCGACCACCTCGCCCTCGGTCATCGGATCGATCGCGACGCCCGCCACCCGCACGCGCCTGCGCAGGCGTCTGCGGGTGGCCCTGTCCGGCCTGGGCCGCCGGCGGGGGGCGACCTGCGTCGCCCCCCGCCTGGCGGCCGGCGTCCCGGCCCGCCCGGCGACGGCGGGCAGGCCGGGCACCGGACCGTACCCGGTGGTCGCGGACCGGTGGTCGGTGACGGGCGGGATCGACATCACGGCGTGAACGGCCTTGCCCGTCGCGAACGAGGCGATCTGCGGGTCGTAGCGAGATGGCGCCAAAGGATGCCCGGTGACCTGCCCCATCACGGCGGAAACCACCGGCAGGCCGTAGCGGGCGGACGCGCGCGGACGATCGGCGGTCCGCCCCACCTCCGACGGAGCGGCGAGCAGATCATGGCGAGCGGTCATTGACGGGCGCTCGGCGCCCCGCCCCGGCAGGAGCGGGACGACCTGCACGCCGTGGCGCGCGAGCACCGGCAGGCGTTCGACGGCCTGACCGGCCGAGGGCGGGGCGACCTGCGGGCCATAGCGGACCGTCACCCGCGGACGCTCGGTGATGGGCGCCATCAGATGCCGTGCCCTCGGTGGTGCAGGACGCTGAGCAGGGTCCGCGCGGGGACCAGGCCGGCCGCCACCGCGAGCGCGATGGGTGCCCGGGGCTCGCCGTGGCGGGCGGTGAACGCCCGCCAGGCCCAGCGGCCCGCCTCCCGCCGCTGGCCGAGGGCCGCGTGGTGGAAGGCGAGCTGACCGTAGACCCGCGCCGCGCCGCGCGGATCCACGGCCAGATCAGGGTGCCGGGCGAGCATCCACTGCAGCCCGGCGATCCGGTCGGCCCAGCGGGCCACGTACGAGGAGCCTCCCCAGCGCACCCGGACCAGAGGCCGGTCGACGTGCACGATGGGGTGCTGGGCCGCGGCGCGCAGCGCCAGGTCCCAGTCCTCGTTCTGGCCCTTGGGGGCGCTCTCGTCCACCCAGAGCCCGCCGCGCCGGAACACGAACGTCGAGGAGTGCACCATCACCATGCGCGAGCGCACCAGGTGACGGTAGGTGACGCGACTGGTCCCCGCCAGGCGGGGAATGCGGCGCGAGCCGTACTCGACCTCGATGGCGCAACTGGAGAAGCGGGCGTCCGGCTCCGCCTCAAGCGCGGCGACCTGGGCGGCGACCTTGCCGGGCAGCCACTGGTCGTCGTCGTCGCAGAAGGCGACGAGATCGGTGCCGAGGGCCGCGATGCCGGTGTTGCGGGCACCGGGCAGGCCCGGGGTGAGCCGGTTGGCCATCACCCGCACTCCCCGCGAGGGCGCCCCGCGCCGGCCGGGTGCCAGTGCCCTGCTGGCCAGGAGGTCGGCCACCTGGTCGGCGACCCAGGCCGGATCTCCGCCGTCCACGACCACCACCACCTCGACGGGGCCGGAGTGGTCCTGACCGAGCACCGCGAGCGTGGCCGCGCGCAGCTGGTCGGGCCGGTGTCCCCGGGTGGGGATGACGACACCCACCGATGTGTTCACACGAGTCTCCTGTGATAGCCATACTTGATCATGAGCGGCCAGGTAAGCGCGGTGACCAGGCGCAGCTGCCGGGACCCCGCGGCGGCACGCCAGCCGTCGTCCCTGGTCAGCTCGGTACGGCCGACCGTGAAGCGGATGGGGTTGCCCGAGGCGGTGTGCGCCGTCGAGAGCTCCGCCCAGCTGCCCGAGAGGAAGTCGAGGCGGCAGGAGAGGCCGATCCCGGCGACCAGGCGCCTGAGCGTGTCGGCGGGAGCGCCGAGCAGGTCCTCATAGCGGACCCGGGTGACCGGGACACCCCTGCGGGCGAGGAGTCCGAGACCGAGGTTCTCGCTCAGCCAGTGCAACGAGGTGCGGGAAGGTGACCAGTGGGTCATCGGACGCCCGTCCTCCGGGCGCTCGACCCGCCTGCGCCAGGAGTGCGCGACCGCGCGGGGGTCGCGGACCACGTGCACGACATGGACGTCGACCCCGGCCGCCGCCAGGCAGAAGGCCAGCGAGGCGTGCTTGCTCGAATCGATCACGACCGGGCAGTCGGCGACCTCCCCCGCCGCGTCGTACAGATCGCGGTGGACGGCGACATACTCGTCCAGCTCGGCGGTGCCGGGTGTCGGCCACCTGCCGTTTCCCGCCCGCTCCTCGGCCAGCATCCTGGCCAGGGTCGGGATGCGCCGGGTGCGGTCGACGCGGGCCCTGAGCGCGATCATCCGGCGGGCCAGGTCCGCGGACCAGCCTCCGAACGCGCGCATCCCGACCTTGTCCCAGAAGGGGCACGTCCCGAAGGGCTCGCCGCATCCGCAGGCCTCGTCCGCGAGCACGCTCCTGGCCCAGAGGTGGACGACCTCGCCGAGCGGCACGATACCGGGGACCTCCCCGAGCAGGCGCTCCAGCAGCGTGGTCCCGCTGCGGCCGAGGCCGCCCAGGAAAACCACCCGAGCAGGTGACGGACTATCAGACACAGGCACGAATCCTTACCCGATGGATACGGAATGTGCCGAGGCTAGCGCGGAGCGTAACGGAGGGGTCAGAGAACGGACAAAGGATCTACCCAGTGAACGCGGCACCGTCCGCCGGTGCCGCGTTCCCACGATGAGGGCCGACCCGGGTACGGGACCTGGAGCACCCCGTACCCGGTCGCCGGTCGGCGTGCTCAGGGAGTCACGACGGCGATCTTGTCGACGTAGTCCTCGGTGACCCAGAGGTTGTCGTCGGGTCCGGCCGTGATGTCGAACGGCCCGGAGATGACGGTCGGCAGCGAGGTCTCGGTGATCGTCCCCGAGGTGGTGACGCTGGCGACGTTGTTGGCGCACTGTTCGACGAACCACAGGTTGTTGTCCGATCCGACGGTGATGCCCCACGGGCAGCTGTCGGGATCGGTGAGCGGGTACTCGGTGAAGGTGCCCGCGGTGGTCATGGAGCTGACCTTGCCGTTGGCGTCGGTGTACCACAGGTTGCCGTCCGGGCCCGTGGTGATCCCGATGGGTATCGCGCCGGAGGACGGGATGGTGAATTCGGTGATCGTCCCCGAGGTGGTGATTCGCCCGATCTTGCCCAGGAGTGCCTCGGTGAACCACAGAGCGCCGTCCGGGCCGGTAGTGATCCGCCAGGGGTAGGTACCCGCGGTGGGCAGCGGGTACTCGGTGATCGTCCCCGAGGTGGTGATCCGCCCGACTTTGTTACCTTCCACCTCGATGAACCACAGAGCGCCGTCCGGGCCGGCGGTGATCCCCCAGGGGTAGGCGCCCGCGGTGGGCAGCGGGTACTCGGTGATCGTCCCCGAGGTGGTGATCCGCCCGATCTTGTTGCCTTCCGCCTCGGTGAACCACAGAGCGCCGTCCGAACCCGCGGTGAGGTGCCCCGGCTGGGAGTCGGTGGTGGGGATGGCGTACGAGGTGAACACGCCCGCCGTGGTGACGCGCCCGATCCTGTTGCCGTAGTTCTCCGCGAACCACACCGCGCCGTCCGGCCCGGTGGCGATCCCGATGGGGGTCGACGGGCTGGTCGGTATCGACAGCTCATTGATCGTCGGTGTCCGCAGGATCTGTGCCGTGCGCCCGGCCTGCGTGGCGAACCGGGGCCGGGGCGCGGGCGGGAAGTGACAGCGGATGCGCCGATGCTGTGGCATCTGCTTGAGCTTGAGGCAGATCTTCACCCATGGACGCGGGAGGGAGGGCCGGTGTGGCGGGGCACCGGAGGCGGACACGGGCATGGGGATGCCCGCCGCCAGGACCAGAGCCATGACCACGAGCGGATATCCCAGGCGCCTTGAGTAGCGATGCATGACGTCCCTTCGAAAAAGAAAGCCCAAAAGGAAGGCGGGTGGACCGCCGGGTGTGTTCGAGCGATGTGAGATCCGCGGCGTCGGAGCGCTGTGAGCGAGAATCTGCGGGCATCGGCACGTACACCCTGAAGGCCCGCTCCGGACGATGTTCGTCACCGCTGTCCGGCCTCGGCGATCCCAATATCCCGCTCGGCCGCCGTTCGCCGCCGATCATCTGCGTCCGTGGCTGGTCATGGAAGCGCCAACTCATCGGCGGCGACCAGGGGCGCGTCCGGTTCCACCGGCGGGCGATCTCAGACGCGTCGGACGCGCGGGCTCCGGGTGGTCCCCGCGGGCGGCAGATCGACTCGATCGGCCGGCGTCATCGTCGTCCTGCGCCGGACGGCGAACCGCCGCTCAGGCGACCGAGTGGGTGATGACGCCGCTGTAGACGCCCGTGGCGGCGGCGGCCGAGACGGTGACGACGAGTGTCGGCGCCCAACTCGTGGAGGTGGGCAGAGATAGCGGCTTGCGTCCACTGAAGGCGGTCACCGACGTGGACAGGGGCACCGCCTGGGCCGCGGTGGTCTGTCCGGGAGTGCGGTTGCCGCCACCCGATGAATCGGTGACCGTGCCTGACCAGTAGGAGATGTTGGCTTTTGTGATGGTCTGCGCCGGTGATCCGCCGCCGGTGGTGAAGTTCGTGGCCGACACGGTCGCCGTCCAAGGTGGCATTCCGCCCCGGGTGTCGACCACGGTCACCGTGCCCAGAGAGGCGCTGATCGTGTCGCCCGCGGCGCCGCTGCCGAGATTCGCCGAGGCGGGCACGGTGATCGTCAGCGAGTCGGCACGCCAGGCGACCGTCGCGCCGGTTACGGCTCCGGAGGTCGGGACACCGGGAGCGCCGAGGGCCAGCGGCAGGGCGATCGCCGCCACCAGCGACAGGGGGGTCCGCGCGACGAAGCTGCCGGCCCGGCTCTTCCTCATGGCGATTCCTCACATGTGAGTCGTGGGCGATGCACGTGGAGCATCCGTTCGGTGACGCACGGAAACCGATGGCAGCCTAGATCACACGATTCGGGGGATGTTCTCCAAACTCGTCCGTGGGCGGTAAGTCCCTGGCAAAGGCATCGCGGGAAACCTCGCGCCGACGCGGCCGGGCAGGTCGGCCGGTACCGGTGAAAGACCGGCCCCGGCGAGAGAGGTGGCGAGAGGGTCCGCCTGGTCCAGTCACCCGACCGGTTCGTCCGCACGCCCTTTCCGACGATCAGGTCACCGATCCGATAATTACCGGTAGTCATCATGTGATCACCAAATGTTTCCAGATGCCTCCGGAGACGGCTCTCGAAAACCGATCGCCACGCAAGATGTGATCACGTAAGAACGGCCCGGCCCAGCGGCGAAAGTCCGGCGGAGGAGATCAGCAGTGTCCAGAAACCGTCTTTGTATTCCCCTGGCAGGTATCGCCGGAGTGGTGGCGGCCATGATGACGGCTCCGTCCTCCCAGGCCGACACCTGCCCCGCGTCGACCACCTGTTCCACCACGGTGACCTTCACGGTGACCGCCCCGAACGGGCTGACGATCACCGTTCCCAATGGCCCGGTCAGCGTTGGAAGCGGCACGCCGGGCAACCAGATCAGCGGGCAGCTCGGCTCGATCACGGTGTCCGACCAGCGTGCCGCGCTCACCGCGACCTGGATCGCGACGGTCATCGCGGCCTCGGGGGGCTTCACCACGGGAGGCGGCACGGCCGCCGAGACCATTGCCACCGCCAACGTCTCCTACTGGTCCGGCCCCGCGACCGCCACCACCGGCACCGGCACCTTCGCTCCCGGCCAGGCCAACGCGGCGGCCGCGCAGACGCTGAGCGCGTCGCGCACCGCCTTCAGCAAGACGACCGGCTCCGGCAACAACTCCGCCACCTGGAACCCGACCATCGTCATCAGCGTTCCCGCCCAGGCCGTGACCGGCACCTACACCGGCACGGTGAGCCACTCCGTTGCCTAGCCCACTGCTGCGGCGGCTCGTCTCGGCGGCGCTGCTCGCGCTCCTGTCGCACACGATGATCGGTGCTCCGGCGAGCGCGGGCACCGGGCACCGGGAGGCGCGTCCGGCCGACGAGGCATTCCTCGGCATCAGGTTGCTGGAGATTCCCGCCAACCGGATGGACGATCCGCGATCACATGCCTTCATCGTCGACCATGTCAATCCCGGCACCACCTTCACCCGGCGTTTCGAGGTCTACAGCACCTCGGCCAAGCCCCAGCACGTGCGGCTGTATGCCGGCGCGGCCGATATCCGCGGTGCCCGCTTCACCTTCGCACCGGGCCGCACCCCCAATGAGCTGAGCTCATGGATCACGCTCAACCGCCCCGCGGCCGACCTGCCGGCACACGGCAGCGCACCGGTCAAGGCCACCATCGCCGTGCCGGCGTGGGCGACCAAGGCGGAGCGGTACGCCGTCATCTGGGCAGAGGTCTCCTCGGCCGGCCCGGACCCGAGAGGCAACGTCGCACTCGTCAACCGCGTCGGGATCCGCGTCTATCTCGACGTCGGTCCGGGCGGTGAACCGCCCTCGGACTTCCGGATCGGCGGGATAGTCCCGCAGCGAACCGGAGACGGGCAGCCGAAGGTCGTGGCAACCGTCGCCAACACCGGCCGACGCGCCATCGACGTCGAGGGACAGCTGACCCTGTCAGCAGGGCCCAGCTCGCTGAGCGCCGGCCCCTTCCCGACCGACCGCGACACGACCCTGGCGCCCGGCGAGCAGGGAGAGGTCACCGTACTGCTGGGCAAGGTCCTCCCCGACGGACCGTGGAAGTTCCGCCTCGCCCTCCGGGGCGGCCGGATCGGGCACACCGCGACCGGAACGCTCACCTTCCCCGCCAAGCCCGGCAGCTGGGGCCCACCGGCGTCGTTGGACTCCCCACTGACGCTGGCCCTCTCGCTCGCCGGGCTGGTGGCCCTTGTCGCCGCGGTGATCCTCCTCATCGGCCTCCGTCGTCTCCGCGCACGTCAGCGGATCCCGGCCGCCGGTCATCTCCGCGGCGACCTCGTCTGACGTCGGCCGACGTACCGCGCCGACGGCCGGACGACAGTGACCGGCCCCGAGGACACGGAACCGCCCGCGGCCCGGGCCGGGTCTCTCCCGTGACGTACGAGGAAGGAGACCACGGCGCCGGGCGCGGGCAGTGGCAGCTACTTGGCGTCGACGATCATGCCGGCGCCGACGGTGTTGTTGGTGGCCTCGTCCACGAGGATGAAACCACCGGTGAGGCGGTTGCGGGCGTAGTCGTCCACGAACAGGGGCTGGGTGACGCGGAGCGAGACGCGTCCGATCTCGTTGAGACCGAGCGAGGAGGCGGCCTCGTCCCGGTGCAGGGTGTTGACGTCCAGCCGGTAGTGCAGGTCCTTGACCAGGACGCGGGCCGTACGGGTGGTGTGCTTGATGGTCAGCTTGGCGCGCGGGGCCAGCTTGCTGGAATCCGTCATCCAGCAGATCATCGCCTCCAGCTCCTGGGAGACGTGCGGCTGGTTGTTCGGGCGGCAGATCATGTCGCCGCGCGAGATGTCGATGTCGTCCTCCAGCCGGAGGGTCACCGACATCGGCGGGAACGCCTCGTCGACCGGTCCGTCGAAGGTGTCGATCGACGCGATGCGCGTGGCCAGGCCCGAAGGCAGGTGCATGACCTCGTCCCCCGGCTTCAGCACGCCTCCGGCGACCTGACCGGCGTAGCCTCGGTAGTCGTGGAAGGCCGGGTCGGTGGCCCGCTGCGGGCGGATGACGTACTGCACGGGGAAGCGCACGTCGACCAGGTTGCGGTCGGAGGCGATGTGCACGTGCTCCAGGTGGTGCAGGAGCGAGGACCCGTTGTACCAGGGGGTGTTCTCCGAGCGCGCCACCACGTTGTCACCGTGCAGCGCCGAGATCGGGATGAACGTCAGGTCCGGCGCGTTCAGCTTGGAGGCGAAGGCGGTGAACTCCTCGCGGATCTCCTCGAACCGCTCCTGCGAGTAGTCGACCAGGTCCATCTTGTTGACGGCCAGGACCAGGTGCGGCACCCGCAGCAGCGTGGTGAGGAAGGCGTGCCGCCGCGACTGCTCCAGCACGCCCTTGCGCGCGTCGATCAGGACGATCGCCAGGTCGGCGGTGGAGGCACCGGTGACCATGTTCCGGGTGTACTGGATGTGCCCGGGGGTGTCGGCGATGATGAACTTGCGCTTGGGAGTGGCGAAGTAGCGGTAGGCCACGTCGATGGTGATGCCCTGCTCCCGCTCGGCCCGCAGGCCGTCGGTGAGCAGCGACAGGTCGGTGTACTCGGTGCCGCGGTCCCGGGAGGTGCGCTCGACGGCCTCCAGCTGGTCCTCGAAGATCGCCTTGGAGTCGAAGAGCAACCGCCCGATGAGCGTCGACTTTCCGTCGTCGACGCTTCCCGCCGTGGCAAAGCGAAGGATGTCCATCAGAGGTGCTCTCCAGAGGTCGTACGGCTCGCGGCGCGGGACCGCGCGGGAAGAAGGGAGACGGGAGGGTGGGTGAGCACTAGAAGTAGCCCTCCCGCTTGCGGTCCTCCATGGACGCCTCGGAGGCGCGGTCGTCGGCGCGGGTGGCGCCGCGCTCGGTGATCCGGCTCACCGCGATCTCCTCGATGATCGCCTCGACCGTCGCGGCACCCGACTGGACCGCGCCGGTGCAGGTCACGTCGCCGACCGTGCGGTAGCGGACCGTCATCTCCTGGAGCGGCTCGTCCTCGTCGCGGATGATGAACTCACTGTCGGCCAGCAGCATGCCGTCGCGCTCGAACACCTTGCGGGTGTGGGCGTAGTAGATCGAGGGGATCTCGATGCCCTCGCGCCGGATGTAGTCCCAGATGTCGAGCTCGGTCCAGTTGGACAGCGGGAACACCCGGATGTGCTCGCCCTTGCGGATCCTGGCGTTGTAGAGGTTCCACAGCTCGGGACGCTGGTTCTTGGGGTCCCACTGGCCGAAGTCGTCGCGGAAGGAGAACACCCGCTCCTTGGCGCGGGCCTTCTCCTCGTCGCGGCGGGCACCGCCGAACACGGCGTCGTACTCGTTCTCCTCGATCGCGTCCAGCAGCGTCGTGGTCTGCAGCCGGTTGCGCGAGGCCCTGCGGCCGGTCTCCTCGACGACGCGCCCGGCGTCGATGGAGACCTGGACGCTGGCGACGACCAGGCGCGCGCCCAGCTGCGCGGCGCGGCGGTCCCGGAACTCGATGACCTCTGTGAAGTTGTGGCCGGTGTCGACGTGCATCAGTGGGAAGGGAATCGGCGCGGGCCAGAACGCCTTCTCCGCGATGCGGAGCATGACGATGGAGTCCTTACCACCGGAGAAGAGCAGACAGGGACGCTCGAACTCGGCCGCGACCTCACGCATGATGTGGATCGCCTCTGCCTCGAGGACGTCGAGCTGCGACGTGGTGTAGTCGCGCTGAAGCATCAAACTCTCCTAGCGGGGATTAGCGGTGCAGATCCCGGATTCCAGCGAGCAACGTCGGCGCCAGTCCCGGTAGGGATACAAGGATATCCGGCAATGAGGGGTCGGGCTGGTTGTAGGCCAGCTGCGAGCCGTCGATGCGGCTGGCGTGGGCCCCCGCGGCGAGGGCCACCGCGACGGGCGCGGCGGAATCCCACTCGTACTGGCCTCCGGCGTGCACGTAGGCCTCGACCGCTCCGGTGAGCACCGCGGAGATCTTGGCACCGGCCGACCCGATCGGTACCAGGTCCGCGCCGACGAGAGCCGCCAGCTTCTGGACGAACTCCGGCGGGCGGGTCCTGCTGACCGCGATCCGCGGCCTGGCGCCCGCCTCGGAGGCGGGCCGCACCGGAGGTTCGGCGGTGGAGAGTGTACGGCCCTGGGCCGGTAGCGCGACGGCACCGGCCGTCAGCGTGCCACGCTCCCAGAGCGCCACGTGGACCGCCCAGTCCGCACGGCCCTCCTCGGCGAACTCTCGGGTGCCGTCCAGCGGGTCGACGATCCAGACCCGCTCGGCACGGAGCCTGCGCGGGTCGAGCCGCTCCTCGCTGGTCGCCTCCTCGGACAGCACGCTGTCGTCCGGGCGCAGCCGCGCCAGGGCCTCCATCAGGAACAGGTGAGAGGCGATGTCACCCTCCTTGCGCAGTTCGGAGGGGTTGTCGAAACCCCGCTCCGCGCGCAGGGCCGCCAGCTTCTCGCCGGCCGTCGTCGCCAACTCCGCGGCGAGTGTGTGATCGTCGCGAACGGTCATCAGTATGCTCCAGTTCCTCGCGCGACAGCCGACCAGGTCTTCCACAGGATCTGCAGGTCCAGCATGAGAGACCAGCTCTCCACGTAACGTAGGTCCAACCGTACCGATTCCTCCCAGGACAGGTCAGAGCGACCGCTCACCTGCCACAGACCGGTCATGCCCGGCTTGACCAGCAACCGGCGGCGGACATCGTCACCGTACCCCGCCACCTCCTCCGGTAGTGGCGGCCGGGGGCCCACCAGGGACATGTGTCCCAGCAGCACGTTGATCAGCTGGGGCAGCTCGTCCAGCGAATGGCGGCGCAGCCGGGCACCCAGCGGGGTCACCCTCGGATCGTTCTTGATCTTGAAGAGCGGGCCCTGCCCGTCGCTGGACAGGGTGATCTTCCGGTGCTCGGCGTCGGCGCGCATCGTCCGGAACTTGTAGATCGTGAACTCCGCGCCGTCGCGGCCCACCCTCGTCTGCCGGAAGAACGCCGGCCCCGGCCCGGAGGCCCGCACCGCCGCCGCCACCACCACCAGCAGCGGGAGCAGCACCGCCAGCAGCACCCCGGCGCCGATCCGGTCGAACAGGTTCTTGACCACCTGGCGCAGGCCGGAGATCTCGGGGTGGTCCACGTGCAGCAGCGGCAGCCCCGCCGCCGGACGGATGGTGATCCGCGGCCCGGCCACCTCCATCAGCGCGGGGGCCACGACCAGGTCCGTGTCGGTCTTCTCCAGCCGCCAGGCCAGTCGCCGCAGCGCCACCCCGTCCATCTCCGGGCAGGCGAGCACGGCCACGGTGTCGGCGTGGACCTGCCCGACCGCGAGCGCGACGTCGGAGAGGTCACCGAGAACCGGTACGCCCTCCACGTCGCCCATCCCGTCGCGCGGAGCACAGGCCCCGACGACCTCCATGCCGTGGTAGCGCTCCCGGCGGAACCTGCGGACCAGCTCGCTGATCGCCACCCGATGGCCCACCGCCACCACCCGCCGCATGCACCTGCCCCGGGCCCGCCTGCGGTGCAGGGAGCGGCGCAGCCCGTACCGCGTCAGGAGGGTGAGCAGCGTCGTCAGCGGGAGTGCCAGCACCACGTAGCCGCGGGCCACATCGGTCTTGGTGAGGTAGGCGCCGACGGCGAGGGCTGCGGTGAGCATGAAGCCGCACTGGAGGATCCGCTGGAACTCCTCCGAGCCCAGGCCGATGAGCCGAGGCTCGTAGGCGCGGTTCAGCGCGACCACGCAGACCCAGACGGCGGGCAGGGCGGCGCTCAGCATGACGTACGGGAGAACGTAGGCGGTAACCTCGCCGAATCGAACGAGCAGCGCGAGAGCTCCGGCCAGGGCGGCGCAGACGGTGTCGGCGGCGAGGGCCATCGCGCGGTGCCCCCGCACCCAGTCCGGCATCTGACGGCGCGAGACCGGCACGGCTCCGGACCCGGCCTGGACTGCGGTCACGTCGCGCACGCGCTCCCCCTGCGTAACCGTTCACGGACAGACAGTTACGTAATGGTAGCGGCGACAAGAGAGGCCCGAAGGTTGAAGACCGAAACGTACATCTCTGTGGATGTCGAGGCCGATGGCCCCATTCCGGGACCGTATTCAATGGTCAGCTTTGGTATGGCGGTGGCCGGGCGGATGACCGGAAAGGTCTTCGAACCGGTCGATCCGCAGACCCGTACGTTCTACGCGGAGCTGCGGCCGATCAGCGACGACCATGTGCCCGAGGCGCTCGCGGTGAGCGGGCTCGACCGGGAGACGCTGATCCGCGAGGGCCGCGACCCGGCCGAAGCGATGCGGGAGGCCGCCGCGTGGATCCGCGACGCGTGCGGGAACAGCACACCGGTACTGGCGGCCTACCCGCTCTCCTACGACTGGATGTGGATTTATTGGTACTTCATGCGATTCGCCGGTGTCTCACCGTTCGGGCACTCGCGCTGCATCGACATGAAGACGCTGTACGCGGCCAAGGCGGGAGTGCCGATCGGCTGGGCGACCAAGCGGCAGATGCCCAGGCACCTGCTCTCCCAGCGGCCGCACACGCACAACGCCCTGGACGACGCGATCGAGCAGGCCGAACTCCTCCAGAACCTGATGGCCCTGACCCCACGCCCATCGCCGCACCGGAAGTCCCGTGAGGACGTGCCTACGAGTCGCCCCAGGAAGCATCACGAGGACGAGCCCACGCTCCCTCCCCGAGGGGACTCCCCGTGAGGCCGCGCCGGGGACTGGACTGAGGAGAGCGGGGTCGTGAGGAACGAGCGACCCCGGTCGACGAGGGAAGGAGCCGGACAAGAGCGGCCGAACCGCGACGCGTCAGCGTCGCCATGTAACAGCCGAACCGCGACGCGTTAGCGTCGCCATTAACTGGAGATGTTCAGGTCGCCGGCGTGGAAGGCGTTCTGGGTCGGCTCCAGGCCGACCCTGATCAGCGACTCCACCACGTCGGCCGCACGGTCGACCAGGAACCCGAGATCCTTGCGCTCGGCGGTGGCGAAGTCACGCAGGACATAGGTCGCGGCGTCCATCCGGCCCGGCGGGCGGCCGATGCCGAACCGGACCCGCAGGTAGTCCTTGGTGGCCAGCGACTTGGTGATCGACTTCAGCCCGTTGTGACCGTTGTCACCGCCGCCCAGCTTGGCCCTCAGCGCGCCGTACGGGATGTCCAGCTCGTCGTGGACCACGATCACGCGGGCCGGGTCGACCTTGTAGAAGTCGGCCAGGGCCTTGACCGGTCCGCCGGACAGGTTCATGAAGGACAGCGGCTTGGCCAGCACCGCGGGGACACCCGCCAGGCGGCCCTCCAGCACCTCCGAGCGCGACCTGTGCGCCTTGAAGCGCCCGCCGGCGCGCGCGGCCAGCTCGTCCAGGACCATGAACCCCGCGTTGTGCCGGTTTCCTACGTACTCCGGCCCGGGGTTTCCCAGGCCCACGACCAGCCAGCGGTCCACGATCGGCATCCCCTTCATACGCGCGTCAGGGCGGCCCGGGAACGGGCCGCCCTGACAGATCTAGCAGAGAAAACTACTCGGCGCTCTCGGCGCTCTCGCCCTCGGCCGGAGCGGCCTCGACGGCCTCGCCCTCGGCCGCGGGCTCGGCGGTCGGGGCCGCGGAGACGATCAGGACCAGCACCTCAGGGTCGGCGGCGAGGCTCGTGCCCTTGGGCAGCTTCAGGTCGGCGGCGGTGATCTGGGCGCCGACCTCCAGGCCCTCGACGTCGACCTCGACGCCCTCGGGGATGTGGGTGGCCTCGGTCTCGACCGAGACGGAGACGAGCTGCTGGTCGAGGATGCCGTCGGCGACCTCGCCGGTCACGACGACGGGAATGTCGACGGTGACCTTCTCGCCGCGCCTGACGAGCAGGAGGTCGACGTGCTCGAGGAAGCCCTTGATCGGGTCGCGCTGGACACCCTTGGGCAGCGCGAGCTCGTCGACCGCACCCTCAAGGCGGATCAGCACGTTCGGCGTACGCAGGGCGAGCAGCAGCTCGTGACCCGGCAGGGACAGGTGCCTCGGCTCGGAGCCGTGTCCGTAGAGGACGACGGGGACCTTGTCCTCGCGACGGATCTTGCGGGCGGCGCCCTTGCCGAACCTGTCGCGGAGCTCGGTGGTGATTACCACTTCGGACATGCTGATCTCCTAGGGATCTCAAGAATCGGAAGATGCGCTCCCCCTCACCCGCCCTAGCGGAAGGCGTTACGAACGCAACTTGACAACCCTACCGTGCTTATTGCGACGCTAACGCGTCGCGGTTCGGCCGCTCTTACCCGGCTCCTTCCCTCGTCGAGGGAGGTCGCTCGTTCCTCGCGACCTCCCTCTCCTCAGTCCAGTCGCCGGCGCGGCCTCACAGGGAGTCCCTCAGGGACGGAGCACGGACACGTCCCCAGGGTGGGTGGACGGCACGTCCCCGAGGGGGAAGGTGATGTTCGGCGGGGAAGGTGACGAGTAACTAGCTGTCGCCTTCGAAGAGGCTGGTCACCGAGCCGTCGCTGAAGACCTCGTTGATCGCGCGGGCGATCAGCGGGGCGATCGACAGGACCGTGAGCTTGTCGAACCTCTTCTCCTCGGGGAGCGGCAACGTGTTGGTGACGATGACCTCGGAGACCCTGGAGTTCTTCAGCCGGTCGACCGCGGGGTCGGAGAAGACCGCGTGGGTGGCCGCCACGACCACGTTGGTGGCGCCCTGCTCGTAGAGGGCGTCGGCCGCCTTGCAGATCGTGCCCGCAGTGTCGATCATGTCGTCGATCAGCACACAGGTCCGGCCCTTCACCCGGCCGACGACCTCGCTCACCTTCACCTGGTTGGCCACGTCGAGGTCGCGGCGCTTGTGGATGAAGGCCAGCGGGGTGCCCAGCGTGTCGGCCCAGCGCTCCGAGAGCCGCACCCGCCCGGTGTCGGGTGAGACGATCGTGGTCGTCTCCAGGTCGAGCTTGTCCTTGAGGTAGTTGACCAGGACGGGCATGGCGAACAGGTGGTCCACCGGGCCGTCGAAGAAGCCCTGGATCTGGGAGGTGTGCAAGTCGATCGACATCAGCCGGTCGGCGCCGGCCGTCTTGAACATGTCGGCCATCAGGCGGGCGGTGATGGGCTCGCGGCCCCGCCCCTTCTTGTCCTGGCGGGCGTAGCCGTAGAACGGCATGATCACGGTGATCCGCTTGGCGGAGGCGCGCTTGAGCGCGTCCACCATGATCAGCTGCTCCATGATCCACTGGTTGATCGGCAGAGTGTGGCTCTGCATGACGAACGCGTCACAGCCACGGACCGACTCCTGGTAACGGGCGTAGATCTCCCCGTTGGCGAAGTCACGCAGCGTGGTCGGCGTCTCCACGATGCCTAGGTGGCTCGCCACCTCGGCTGCCAGCTCCGGATGCGCCCTGCCGGAGAAGAACATCATGTTCTTCTCACCGGTCTTCTTGATGCTGCTCATGCCGTCCCCCCCGCCGGAGAGCACATCGATGTCCGCGCGACGCCGCGCCCACCGGGCCGCTCGCTCCGCTCACTCACGTCTGGCTCCCCTGCTGTTTCCCCGACTCGGCGGCTTTCCGCGCCGCCTGAGCCGATCTGGTGCCCGCGCGCCTGCGCACGACCCACCCTTCGATATTGCGTTGCCGCCCGCGGGCCACCCCGATGCTCCCTGCCGGGACATCTCCGTCGATGACCGAACCCGCGGCCGTATATGCGCCGTCGCCGATGTTGACCGGCGCGACGAGCATGGTGTCGCATCCGACGAAGGCGTGCTCGCCCACCGTCGTGTGATGCTTGTTGACCCCGTCATAGTTGACGAAGATCGCCGAGGCGCCGATGTTGGCGCCCGCACCGATCGTCGCGTCACCCACATAGCTCAGGTGCGGCACCTTCGCACCCTCTCCGACCTGGGCGTTCTTCATCTCGACGTACGTTCCGGCCTTGGCCTTGCGCGCCAGCACGGTGCCGGGGCGCAAATAGGCGTACGGCCCGACCAGGGCCTCGGGGCCGATCACGGCCTCGGTGCAGACGGCGTTGCGCACCAGCGCCCCCTCGCCGACGACGGTGTCGGTCAGCGTGCTGGCGGGACCGACCTCGGCGCCCTCGGCGACCGCCGTACGGCCGTGCAGCTGGGTGCCGGGGTGGATCACCACGTCCCGTTCGAGGGTGACGTCCACATCGATCCAGGTGCTGGCCGGGTCGACCACGGTCACCCCGGCCCGCATGTGCGTCTCCAGCAGGCGCGCGTTGAGGACCTGACGGGCGAAGGCGAGCTGTACACGGTCGTTGACGCCCTCCACCTCCACGTAGTCGGCCGCGACGTGGGCGCCGACCCGGTGGCCGTCCTGGCGCAGGATCGCGAGGACGTCCGTGAGGTACTCCTCGCCCTGGGCGTTGGAGGTGGACACCCGCTTGACCGCGTCGGCCAGCAGGGACCCGTCGAAGGCGTAGACGCCGGAGTTCATCTCCTTGATCGCCCGTTGCGCGGGGTCGGCGTCCTTCTCCTCGACGATCTCCAGGACCGCCCCCGAGGCATCGCGGATGATCCGGCCGTAGCCGTACGGGTCGGGCACCTCGGCCGTCAGCACGGTGACGGCGTTGCCGTCCTCACCGTGCCGTTCGAGCAGGGCCGCGAGGGTCTCGGTGCGCAGCAGCGGCGTATCGCCGTAGGTCACCAGGACGGTGCCGCTGATGGTGCCCACCGTCTCCAGGACGGTACGGACGGCGTGGCCGGTACCCCTCTGCTCGGCCTGCACGACGACCCGCGCGTCAGGGGCGGTGCCGGCCAGGTGTGCCTGGACCCGCTCCCGTTCGTGGCCGATGACAACGATGAGCCGCTCGGGTTCGAGCCCTCTTGCGGCGGCGAGCATATGGTCGACCAGGGTACGGCCGCACAGTTCATGAAGGATCTTCGGTGTTCTCGACTTCATCCGGGTGCCCTCGCCTGCGGCAAGGACAATGACGGCGGCCGGGCGCGGCACACTCACGGACGAGGCTCCCTCGGCGTCGCGGCTGAGACATGACGGAGCACGACGACGGATATCCACCCCCAGGGCATGGCACCGTCACCTGCTCGACAACGTGAGGATACCTTCCCGTTCGGGAACCCACCCAGCCGACTAGCCGAGCCAATAAAGCAGACATAAGAGACGGCTCCGGCACCAGGACTCGAACCTGGACAACAAGGACCAAAACCTTGCGGGCTGCCAATTACCCAATGCCGGATCGGCCAGACAGCGGGGACGACCCCGTACGCCTGGCACCCCTACGATACAGAGCCCGCGGTGTCGAACGCGCGCCGTTTGGGAGCCGCTCTGTCCGCAAAGTCGAGCGGCCCCGGCAACGAGCCTGGGGAACCCGTCGTTTGGCAGGTCAGACACGGGTAGAACAGATTACGAAGCCGCTGCGGCACCAGCCCCGGCGGCCCATCTTCCACACACTTGGTGCTTAGGGATTCCTAACTTACGATGGCGTAGGTTACGGTGGCGTAGCCGCACGTGAATCCTTGCCTTTCCGAGCCACCGCGAGGTAGCGCATGACCGTCATCGAAGAACGCCCTGCTCCGGGCCCCAAACCAGACGTAGACCCAGAGCGGAAGACACTGCCGGAGATCATCACCTTCGGGGTGGTCGTCGGTGCCCCGCTGATCGCCCTGGCCATGGCCGTCCCGTTCGCCTGGGGCTGGGGACTCGGCTGGTCCGACATCGCGATCGCGGCGGTCTTCTACGTGGTCACCGGGCTGGGGGTCACCGTCGGCCTGCACCGCCACTTCACGCACGGCTCGTTCAAGGCCAAGCGTCCGCTGAAGATCGCGCTGGGCATCGCGGGCAGCCTCTCGATGGAGATGTCGGTGCTCGACTGGGTGGCCACCCATCGCAAGCACCACAAGTTCTCCGACAAGGACGGCGACCCGCACTCGCCGTGGCGCTTCGGCACCGGCTTCGTGGCCGTGTCCAAGGGCCTGCTCTGGGCGCACATGGGCTGGCTGTTCGAGGCCGATCGGGCCAACCGTGAGAAGTACGCCCCCGACCTGGTCAAGGACCCGGACATCATCAGGCTGCACAAGTTCTTCCCGGTCCTGGCGATCACCACGATGGTCATGCCCGCCCTGCTGGGCGGCCTGCTGACCTGGTCGTGGTGGGGCATGGTCACCGGTTTCTTCTGGGGCACGCTGGTCCGGATCGGCCTGCTGCACCACGTGACCTGGTCGATCAACTCCATCTGCCACGTCTTCGGCGAGGAGTCCTTCGAATCACGCGACAAGTCCCGCAACGTGTGGTGGCTGGCCATCCCCTCCTTCGGCGAGTCCTGGCACAACCTGCACCACTCCGACCCCACCTGTGCCCGGCACGGCGTGCTGAAGGGGCAGATCGACCTCAGCGCGGGTGTCATCCGCTGGTTCGAGAAGGCAGGCTGGGCCCACGACGTCCGCTGGCCCACCCCCGAACGCATCGCCGCCAAACGCATCGCCGCCTGACCCTCACCCTCTCCTCCCTCCTACCGGGATATGTTCCCTCCCCCGGGGATACCCCTGTGAGGCCGCGCCCGGCCACAGCCCGAGAGACTCCCCTGAGGACGTGCCTGAGACGTCTTCCTTGAGGGACTACCCGTGAGGCCGCGCCGGCGACTGGACTGAGGAGAGGAAGGTCGCGAGGTACGAGCGACCTGCCTCGACGAGGGAAGGAGCCGGGTAAGAGCGGCCTCACCGCGACGCGCTAGCGTCGCAATCAACACAGTGGAGCAGCATTATTAGAACCGTGAGCGAACCCCGACGGCGGATGTCAGGCAAGGAACGCCGGGAACAGTTGATCCAGATCAGCAGGACCCTGTTCGCGGAGAAAGGGTTCGACGGCACATCGGTCGAGGAGATCGCGGCGACCGCCAACGTCTCCAAGCCGGTGGTCTACGAGCACTTCGGCGGCAAGGAGGGCGTGTACGCGGTCGTCATCGACCGGGAGATGCAGAAGCTATTGATCATGGTGACCGAGGCCCTGTCCGCCTCGCACTCGCTGATCAAGCTGGAGCGGGCGGCCCTGGCCCTGCTGGCCTACGTGGAGGAGAACAGCGAGGGTTTCCGCATCCTCGTTCGCGACTCGCACGCCGCCTCGGGGACCGGGACGTTCGCCAGCCTGATCAACGACATCGCCAGCCAGGTCGAGGACGTCATGGTCGACGAGTTCGTCGAACGGGGCTATGACCCCAAACTGGCCCCCATGTACGCCCAGATGCTGGTCGGCATGGTCGCACTGACCGGCCAGTGGTGGCTGGACGTGCGCAGACCGTCGCGCGAGGAGGTCGCCGCACATCTGGTCAACCTGGCTTGGAACGGTCTGACCGGGCTGGACCCGAGCCCTCGGCTCACCGCCTCCTCTCGCGGCCTGGGGCAGCGGCTGGTCCAGGCGCACCAGCGTCCGGCCGACGCCGACCACCATCCACCGGGATCGCGCCCGCAACCCCACCCCGCTGCATCGCGCTCGCCCGCGCCCCAGCCGCCCACGCCCCTGACCGAAAAGGAGCTCCGGGAGCTGGAGAAGGCCCGCGAGCGGGAGCAGAAGGAACAGGAGAAGCTACGCGAGCGCGAACAACGCGAGGCCGAGAAGCTGGCCAGGGAGCAGGAGAAGGCACGGCTCCGCGAGCAGCGGGAGCTGGAGAAGGCCCGCGAGCGGGAGCAGCGGGAGCAGCAGCGGCTGCTGAGGGAGCAGGAGCGGGCCCGCGAGCGGGAGCAGAAGGAGCTGGAGAAGGCGATGCTCCGTGAGGCCAAGGCCGCCGAGCGCGAGGCCGTCAAGCGAGCGAAACTCGTTGGTGAAGAGCAGGAAAAGCTTGAGCCAAGTGAGTAAACAACAACGCCCGTTGAGCCGAAATTAACGTTCCGTTCAACAAAAGCGGGCATTCTGGTCATATGTCCGCTGAACCCGCTCGTTCCACCCCCGACGGACTTCCTCTCCCGCAAGAGCGCTTCCTCAACCGGGAGGAGAGCTGGCTCCAGTTCAACCAACGGGTTCTGGAGATGGCGGAGGATCCGTCTCTGCCGCTGCTGGAGAGAGTACGGTTCCTTGCCATCTTCGCCAGCAACCTGGACGAGTTCTTCCGGGTACGGGTGGCCGGGCTGAAACGGCGGATGGCCACCGGCCTCCTGCTCCGCACGAAGAGCGGGCTGAAGCCCCGCGAGGAACTGTCCAGGATCGCGGCGATCGCCAACGACCTCGCGCTGCGGCAGTCGGCCTGCTTCTACGAACGGATCAGGCCGCAGCTGAGCGCCGAGGGCATCGAGATCGTGCGCTGGGACGACCTCGGCCGCGACGAGCGCACCGAGATGCGCAGGCTCTTCAGGGAGCGGATCAGGCCGGTGCTGACGCCGCTGGCCGTCGACCCGGCCCACCCCTTCCCGTACATCTCGGGACTCTCACTGAACCTGGCCGTCACCGTCCGCAATCCCTCGACCGGCAACACGGTCTTCGCCCGGGTCAAGGTGCCCAGCCGGCTTCCCCGCTTCGTCGCGGCGTCCGTGAATCGTTTCGTCCCGCTGGAAGATGTCATCGCCGCTCACCTGGGGCAGCTTTTCAAAGGTATGGAGATCGTCGAACACCACGCCTTCCGGGTGACCCGCAACGAGGACCTGGACGTCGACGAGGACGTCACCGAGAACCTCATGCAGGCCCTGGAGCGCGAGCTCCTCAAGCGCCGCTTCGGCCCTCCGGTCCGGCTGGAGGTCGAGGACACCATCACACCCGAGGTGCTCGACCTGCTGGTGGACGAGCTGGGGGTGGCCGAGCACGAGATCTGCCGGCTGCCGGGGCCGCTGGACCTGACCGGGCTGCACGCGATCGCCGACCTCGACCGGGGCGAGCTGACCTTCCGCCCGTTCGTGCCCGCGGAGGTGGTGCACGTCGAGGACGACATCTTCGCGGTGCTGCGCGAGCGGGACGTGCTGCTGCACCACCCGTACGACTCGTTCTCCACGAGCGTGCAGCGGTTCATCGAGCAGGCCGCCGCCGACCCGAACGTGCTGGCCATCAAGCAGACGCTCTACCGCACCAGCGGCGACTCACCGATCGTGGACGCGCTGATCGACGCCGCCGAGGCGGGCAAGCAGGTGGTCGTGGTCGTGGAGATCAAGGCCAGGTTCGACGAGCACGCCAACATCAGCTGGGCGCGCAAGCTGGAACGGGCCGGCTGCCACGTGGTCTACGGCGTCGTGGGGCTGAAGACCCACTGCAAGCTGGCCCTGGTGGTGCGCCAGGAAGCCTCGGGCGAGCTGCGCAGCTACTGCCACATCGGCACGGGCAACTACAACCCCAAGACCGCCAGGTTGTACGAGGATCTGGGTCTGCTCACCGCCGACCGGCTGGTCGGCGAGGATGTCACGGACCTGTTCATCCACCTGACCGGCTACTCCAACCACTCGGCCTACCGGCGGCTGCTGGTCGCCCCGCACTCCCTGCGCGGCGGGCTGCTGGCCAGGATCGAGCGGGAGATCGCCCATCAGGAGGCGGGCCGCCCCGCAGGCATCAGGATGAAGACGAACTCCCTGGTCGACGAGCCCATCATCGACGCCCTCTACCGGGCGTCGCAGGCCGGCGTACCGGTGGATCTGTGGGTGCGGGGGGTCTGCACGCTCCGCCCCGGCGTACCGGGGCTGTCGGAGAACATCCGGGTCAGAAGCGTGCTGGGCCGTTTCCTCGAACACTCGCGGATCTACGAGTTCGGCCACGGCCGGCGCCCGGAGGTCTGGATCGGCAGCGGTGACATGATGCGCCGCAACATCGAGCGCCGGGTGGAGGTACTGGTCAAGGTCGCCAGCCAGCAGCAGCGGAACTACCTCAGCGGCCTGCTGGACCGGGCCATGTCCGACGACACCGCGACCTGGTGGCTCAACCCGGACGGGACCTGGGTCCGGCATCCCGGTAACGACCTGCAGACCTATCTGCTCGGCACCCGTAGGTGGAGGTCCGTCGATGGCTGAGCACACCACCCATCCGGATGGCGTGATCCGCGCGGCCGGGGCGGTCGTCTGGCGCGGTTCACCGGGCGCGCCGGAGGTCGCCCTCGTCCACCGGCCCAGGTACGACGACTGGTCGTTCCCCAAGGGGAAGCTGAGGAACGGCGAGCACCCCATCGCCGGCGCGCTGCGCGAGGTGGCCGAGGAGACGGGGATCACCGTGGAGCTCGGCCGGTCGCTGCCGCCGAGCCACTACACGAAGGACGGCCGGCCCAAGCGCGTCGACTACTGGGTGGCCAGGATGCTCTCCGAGAAGCGCCGTACCGACACGCGTGAGGTCGACGACGTGGTCTGGCTCCCTGTCGAGGAGGCCGCACGGCGCATGACCTATGACTGGGACGCCGGGCTGCTCCGCGCGCTCGGCGCGGCATCGCTCGCGACCACCCCGCTCGTGCTGGTACGGCACGCCCTGGCGGGGAGCCGGCAGGACTGGAAGGGCGACGACGACGACCGGCCGCTCGACGAGAACGGCCTGAGGCAGGCCGAGGTGCTCGCGAGGGTGCTGGACGCCTTCGGCCCCGCGGAGCTGGTCAGCTCCCCCAGCAGGCGGTGCGTGCAGACCCTGGAACCGTACGCCGAACGGGCCGGCCTGCCGGTCCGGCTCGAACCCGTCCTGTCGGAGACCCACTACGACTTCCAGGGCTCCCTGCTCCTGGTCAAGGAGGCCCTGGCCGCGAACCGGCCCGCGGTCTTCTGCGGCCACGGCAAGACCCTGCCCGACCTGATCTCCGAATTCGGTGGCCGGTCCGGCGACACGCGGCCGGCCAAGGGCGCGTTCACGGTGCTGCACCACAACGGCGGCCGTGTCGTGGCCGTGGACCGTTACACCGTCTGACGCGATCCCCAGCGGGTTCCTCACCTGTCCCGGGTACGTGGCGGTCGAGAGGACGTCAGAGAAGCTTCGCGACGGCGTTCTCGGTGTCGGCCCAGAGCCGGGGGAACTCCTCGGCGGCGCGTTCGGCCCCGGCCCGCTCCACGCCGGTCAGCACGCCGTAGGTGTAGGTGTCCTCCCCCGCCAGGCGGGCGTTCGCGGCCTCGGCGGCCAGCCGCTCCTGCGCGACGACGCCGTCCATGTGGGTGCCCAGCGCCTCCTGTATCGCCTCCGCCCGCTTGGCCAGCTTCTTCATACCGAGCACCTCCGCGGTGTACCGGGCCCGCTTGGCCGCCTTGCGCACTTCGTGCATGGCGGACTCGTGCTCGGCGGGGTTCTCGATGGACAGCGCGGTGTCGTAGGCCCTGGCGACCCGGCGCCAGCCCTTGGCCGCGACGGCCTTCAGACTCTCCGCGGGCCTGCCCGCGGCCTTGGTGAGCACGGGGGTGGCGATCAGGTCGTCGAGGGCGTCGAGCAGGGCGAAGTAGCGCTCCCCGCTGAGGGCGTCCCTGATCCGGTCGAGGGCCTCGTGCTCGTCGTCCAGCAGGTCGGAGCTGAGGCGCGCCCTGATCGGACCCACGATCAGGGCGCTGTCCAGGCTGTCGAGCCTGCTCGCGAACCGCTCGCGGATGACCTCCAGGTCGCGTGCCTCACCGAGGACCGCGCCGAGCCACTTGAGCTCGTCCTGGACACTCCCGGTGCCCCCGACGACCGTCCTGAACGACTTCATCGCGCTGCGGAGCCGCCGGGCGGCGACGCGCATCCGGTGCACGGCGTCCTCCTCGGCCTTACGGACCCGGGGGTCCTGCGCGAGCAACGCGCCGACCTGGGCGGTGAGATAACCGACGGCGACCTCACCCGCGGAACCCGGGGCCGTCCTGGCAGGCGGCTGCCTGTGGGTCGCTCCGGCGCCGTCGAGCAGGCGAGCGAGCTTGCTCGCCGACTCGGCGGGACCGGCACCGGCCTTGCGCAGCCGCTTTCCGACCTTCTTCAGCAGCCTCTCGTCGCCATGGAGGATCTCCGCCTCGACCTCGTGCCAGCGTTCGACGTGGGGCTCGTCACCGAGCACCGTGCCCTTGACCCGGTCGTCGGCGATCTCGACCAGCCTCACCCCGGCGCCGTTGACCAGCGTGGTGACGGCACGGCGGGTGTCCAGCTCGGCGACGGGCGCCAGCGGGGCACCCCGGGTGTAGGCGAGCACCAGATCCGCCAGCTCGGCAGGAACGATCTTGATGCTCCGGGTCAGCGGGTGGGTGATCTCCTGCCGTACGCCCTTGGCCTTGGGAAGCTTGAGGTGCCAGCCTGGATCGGTGCCGCCCCTGCGCCTTCTCAGGGTGATCCCCCGCGCGGCGAGCCTCAGATCGGGCGTGTCGAAGTAGAGGGCCACCAGCCGATGGGTCTTCGGACCCACGACCTCCCCGACGCCCGGAAGTCCGGTGAGATCCGGCAGCTGGTAAGCCTCCGGCACGTCGAACTTATCCTCGATCTCTATTGCCACAGGTCATCCCCTAATTTGCCCATATATCCATTCATGCCCGGTTGTTTGGCCAGAAACCCGCTCCTGAGATCAGCGGTCCACCGGCACCCGCCGGGCGGCGGCGCGTCACCCGGTCACCTCCCGGCGACCACGAAGATCCTGCGGAAGGGGAAGACCGTGCCGTACGGCCCGCGGGGATAGGCCTCGCGGAGCAGGGCGGCGCAGTCGGCGAGGAAACCGGCGGCCTCGGCGGGGTCCAGTCGGCCGAGCATGGGGCGCAGGGCGGTACCGGTGATCCAGGAGAGCACGGCGTCGTCGCCGGGGAGCACGTGCAGATAGGTGGTCTCCCACGCGTCCACCCGGCAGCCCAGTCGAGCGAGCAGGTCGTGATAGCCGGCCGGGTCGTCGACCGGGGAGGGACGGGCCAGGTCGCCCAGCCGGTCGCGCCACCTCGTCCGGCAGAGCTCGCGGACCAGGGCGTGGCTGGGAGCGTCGAAGTTGCCGGGGACCTGGAAGGCGAGCCGGCCGCCGGGGGCGAGGGCCTCCACCCAGCGCGGCAGCAGTTCGCGGTGGCCGGGCACCCAGTGCAGGACGGCATTGGACACGATCACGTCGACCGGCCGCTCAGGGCGCCAGCGCGTGACGTCGTCGACGGAGAAGGAGAGCGAACCGCCCGCCGGCGCCTTCTCGATCATGGCGGGCGAGGAGTCGAAGCCGTGGACCCGGGCGTCCGGCCAGCGCCTGGCGAGCTCGGCGGTGAGCTCGCCGGTGCCGCAGCCCGCGTCGACCACGTAGCCGGGGTCCGCCACGGCTATCCTGGAGACAAGATCGAAGAAGGGGCGCGAGCGCTCGTCGGCGTAGCGGCCGTAGATCACGGGGTCCCAAATATATCTCGACATCAAGACAATTGATATCCGGCGAGATATCTCGATGTCAAGACAGATAGACTCCTGACATGACCCTGCACCACGCGGACCATGACTCCGGCCGTTCGGCCGGAGCGAAGGACGAGGTCGACCTGCTGGTCGCCGCCTGGAACCAGGAACGCCCGGATCTCGACGTGGAGCCGCTCCAGGTGCTCAGCCGAGTCTCCCGGCTGGCCCGCCATCTCGACCGCGCCCGCCGGGCCGCCTTCGCCGAGCACGATCTGGAGACCTGGGAGTTCGACGTGCTCACCGCCCTGCGCCGGGCAGGGGAGCCGTACCAGATGAGCCCGGGAGCCCTGCTCCGCGCGACGCTGGTGACGTCGGGCACGATGACCAACCGGATCGACCGGCTGGCCGCGGCCGGGCTGGTCAGGCGGCGCCCCGACCCCGAGGACCGGCGCGGCGTCCTGGTCTCCCTGACCGACGCCGGGCGGACCCGGGTGGACAACGCCTTCGCCGACCTGCTGCGCCGCGAACGCGAGCTCCTGGCCAGCCTGCAGGAACGCGAACAGCAGGCCCTTTCGGACCTGCTGCGCACGCTACTCGTCCCTTTTGACGCGACCGACACCGGAGCGCACTGACCCTCCCCTGCCCGAGAGCGGCGGGATAAACCCGGCGCGTCCCGAAGGCGTGTTCCCGGCCACCCTCGCGGGGCTCACTCGCCCAGGCGGTCGGCCAGCTCCAGCCACTCGCCCTCGATCGAGTCCTTCTCCGCGAGGATCTCCTTCAGCTGCGCGTCGAGCGAGGCCAGCCGCTCGTAGTCGGCGGCGGCGTCGGCCATCGACTCGTGCAGCTTCGTCTCGCGGCCGCTCAACTTGTCGAGCTGGCGTTCCAGGCGGGAGAGCTCCTTGCGGAGATCGCGCTCCTCACGCGCCGACAGACCGGCCGTCGTCTCCTTCGGGACCGTGGCCGAGGTGGCGGAGGCCGCACCGGAGACCGCACCGGACGCCGCGCGCGCGGACAACGCCGCCCCCGAGGCCCGCCGGGACAGGTACTCGTCCACTCCGCCGGGGAGCATCGACAGCCTGTGGTCACCGAGCAGGGCGACGGTCCTGTCGGTGACCCGCTCCAGGAAGTAGCGGTCGTGACTGACCAGGATCAGCGTGCCCGGCCAGCCGTCGAGCAGGTCCTCCAGCTCGTTGAGCGTCTCGATGTCGAGGTCGTTGGTCGGCTCGTCGAGCAGCAGCACGTTGGGGTCGTCCATCAGGAGGCGGAGCAGCTGCAGGCGGCGCCGCTCGCCACCGGACAGGTCACCGACGACCTTCCACTGCGCGTCCCCCTTGAAACCGAGGCGCTCCAGCAGCTGGGAGGCGGTCCACTCCTTCTTGCCGACCTGCACGAACTTGCGGACCTCCTCGACGGTCTCCAGTACCCGGCGCTCAGGGTCGAGCTCGCCCAGCTCCTGCGACAGGTGCGCCAGGCGGACCGTCTTGCCACGTACCAGCCTGCCCGAGTCGGGGTGCACGGTACCGGCGAGCAGGCGGAGCAGCGAGGACTTGCCGGAGCCGTTCACCCCGATCAGGCCGATCCGGTCGCCGGGGCCGAACTGCCAGGTCGAGTGGTCGAGGACCAGCGGCCCCTGGCCGGGTCCCCCGGCGTGCAGCGTGACGTCCTCAAGATCGTAGACCGTGCGTCCCAGCCGGGCCGCGGCGAACTTGACCAGTTCGACGCTCTCCCTGGCCGGCGGCTCGTCGGCGATCAACGCCTGGGCGGCGTCGATGCGGAACTTGGGCTTGGAGGTGCGGGCGGGCGGACCCCGGCGCAGCCAGGCGATCTCCTTGCGCATCAGGTTCTGGCGGCGGGCCTCCGCGGAGGCGGCGATCCGGGCACGCTCGGCCTTGGCCAGCACGTACGCGGCGTACCCGCCCTCGTAGCGCTCGACCGCGCCGTCCACGACCTCCCACGTCCTGGTGGAGACCGCGTCCAGGAACCACCGGTCGTGGGTCACGACCACCAGCGCGGTCCTGCGGCCGGCCAGGTGCCTGGCGAGCCAGTCGATCGCCTCGATGTCGAGGTGGTTGGTGGGCTCGTCCAGGATGATCAGGTCGTGCTCGTCGATGAGCAGCTTGGCCAGGGCCGTGCGGCGCCGTTCACCTCCCGACAGGCTCCCGGCGAGCGCGGTCAGGTCGATGTCGCCGAGCAGGTTGGCGAGGATCTCGCGGATGCCCGCGTCACCCGCCCATTCATGCTCGGACCTGTCGCCGAGGACGATCTCGCTCACTGAGCGCGCCGGGTCGAGGTCGTCGCCCTGCGACAGCGACCCCACCTGGAGCCCCCGGTTATGGGTGACCCGTCCGCTGTTCGGCTTGAGGTCACCGGCTATCACCGAGATGAGGGTGGTCTTGCCACCGCCGTTGCGGCCGACCACGCCGATGCGGTCGCCCGCCTCGATGCCGAGTGAGACGTCGTTGAGCAGGGGCTTGGGACCGTAGGAGTGGGAGACCGACTCAAGATTGACCAGATTCATCGCCAGACAAGCGTATCCGCTCCCGGCCCACCCGGCCCCCGCCGCGAGAACCGTCCCGTCCAGGACGGCGCCTCCATCGGATGACCGCCCCGACCGGCGAGACGGCCGGTCGTGCGCCCACGGGGGACGGGTGACCGGGAGAGCCTAGACGACCGCCGGGCCGGGCACGGGGCCGTGGGCGGTGATGACGTCGCGCGCCACGCCGGCGTCCTTCAGGCCGGCCGCCAGCTCGCCCGCGTGGGCCGCCGACCGGGCGAGGAAGGCGCAGGTGGGCCCGGAGCCGGAGACCAGCGAGCCGAGCGCGCCCTGCTTTCGCCCCGCGTCCAGGGTGTGGGCCAGCGAGCCGCGCAGCGCCACGGCGGCGGGCTGCAGGTCGTTGCCGAGCTGGGCGCCGAGGGCCTCCGCGTCTCCCTCGCGGAGTGCGGCCAGCAGTGCCCCGGCTGCCTGGGGCCAGGCCACCAGCTCGCCGCTCGCCTGGCGGAGGCGGTCGCACTCGGCGTAGACCGCGGCCGTGGACAGGCCGCCGTCGGCCAGCGCGAACACCCAGTGGAAGGTACCCGCGACGTCCAGCGAGGTCAGCCGCTCCCCCCTGCCGGTGCCGATCGCCGTACCGCCGAGCAGGGCGAAGGGGACGTCGCTGCCGATGTCGGCGGCGATCTCCATCAGGTCCTCGCGCGGCAGGCCGAGACCCCACAGCTCGTTGCAGGCCACCAGGGCCGCGGCGGCGTCGGCGCTGCCGCCCGCCATGCCGCCCGCCACCGGGATCGACTTGCGGATGAGCAGGTTCACCCCGTACGGGCGGCCCGCGTGCCCGGCCAGCGCGATGGCCGCCCGGATCGCGAGGTTGTCGCCGTCCTCGGGCACCTGGTCCGCGGACTCGCCCTCCACCCGGACGCTCATCCCGGTCTCCGCGGTGGCCGTGACCTCGTCGAAGATCGAGACGGCGTGGAAGACGTTGACGAGGTCGTGGTAGCCGTCATCCCGGAGCGGTCCGACGGCAAGTTGCAGGTTGACCTTCGCTGGTACGCGGACGGTCACGGAGTTCATGCGTCCCCCATGGGGGCTCGCTCACTGGTCACGACGTCAGATCGTAACGGGATCCCTCCCCCCCGCACGCAAACGAACCGGCAAATCACACTATGTACTGCTTTCAGACGTACGGTTCTCGGCGATCCGCGCGAAATCCTCGACCGTGAGCTGCTCGCCGCGCGCGCCGGGATCGATCCCGGCGGCCCGCAGCGCCCGCTCCGCCGCGGGGGCCGTACCGGCCCAGGAGGCGAGGGCGGCACGCAGGGTCTTGCGGCGCTGGGCGAAGGCGGCGTCCACCACCGCGAAGACCTCCTCGCGAGTGGCCACCGTCGTGGGCGGCTCCCGCCTGACCATCGCGACCAGGCCGGAGTCGACGTTGGGAACCGGCCAGAAGACGGTGCGGCCGACGGGACCGGCCCGGCGGACATCGGCGTACCAGGCGGCCTTGACCGAGGGGATGCCGTAGACCTTGGAACCGGGGACGGCGGCCAGCCGGTCGGCGACCTCGGCCTGGACCATGATCAGGACCTTGCGCAGCGACGGCTGCGTCTCCAGCAGGTGAAGCAGCACCGGGACCGACACGTTGTAGGGAAGGTTGGCGACCAGCGCGCTCGGCCGCTCCTCGGGCAGATCCTCGGGCAGCACGCGCATGGCGTCGGCGAGCACCACGGTGAGCCGGTCGGCGAGCTCCGGGGCGTGCCGGTCGATCGTCAGCGGCAGCTGGGCGGCGAGAACGGGATCGATCTCCACCGCGATCACGCCGCGGACCTCGGGAAGCAGCGCGAGCGTGAGCGACCCCAGCCCTGGACCGACCTCGATGACCACGTCGTCGGGCTCAAGCTCGGCCACCCTCACGATCTTGCGGACCGTGCCCGCGTCGATCACGAAGTTCTGGCCGAGCTTCTTCGTAGGACGAATATTGAGCTTGTTCGCCAAAATACGTATTTCCGCTGGACCAAGAAGGCTCATGCTGGTCCCTTACGCAGTGGCCCGGATTCCACGCCCGCCGGACCGCTGTGCTCTCCCATTTGCCTGCCTCGATCACCCAAGGTCGCTCTCCCATGTCATTCGACAAGTTTCCCGCACCAAAGCACATGCGAGGACGCTGGATGAAGCGCGAGAGGTTCCCTTGTGGATAACGTTGCCATACGGGGGACCGACTGCGAGTAAAGGGAACCTTCCCGGTCAACGACCCCCTCCTGAAGGAGGGGGCTTGAGGTGCAGCGATGCGCTTGACAAGCCCCGCGTTGACCAGCCCTAGCCGTCAGCTCAGAGAGGTGCGTTGTGATGGCTACGTTGAACACAAGATCGCAGACCCACCGGCGGGTGCTTCCTCAGCCTGCCGCTCTGGAATCCGTGGGAGCAGACACGCCCGAGGGTGGGCACGAAACGGCTCACGGACACCGCCTCGCGGCGGTACCTGGTGTTCAACCTGGGCGAGGGGAGACCGAGCGGACCGGCACCCGGTCTGCTCGGCGTCACCCCGAGGACGCTTCGGTGTCCGAGGGAGCGAACCGTGAGGTTCACCCGGCCGTGTTCGTCCTGGACGCCCGCGGCCACCCGCTCGACCCCTGCCACCCCGCCCGCGCCCGCCGCCTGCTGGCGGCCGGGCGGGCGGTCGTGGTGCGTCACACCCCGTTCGTCATCCGTCTCAAGGACCGCGACGCGGCGACCTCGACCGTCGAAGGCGTGCAGGTCGGTATCGACCCCGGCTCCAAGCACACCGGCCTGGCCGTGTTCACCGGCCACGACGGGAGCCGGACAGGGAGGTATGCGATCCGGCTCGACCACCGGGGCGCGGCGATCCGCGACAGGCTCACCGCCCGCTCCCGGTATCGACGGCGACGCCGTGGCGCGAACCTGCGCTACCGATCCCCCCGATTCCTCAACCGCACCAAACCGCAGGGATGGCTCGCGCCGTCCCTGCGACACCGTGTGGACACCACCATGTCGTGGGTGGCGCGGCTGACCCGGTGGGCGCCCGTGACCGCCGTGCACGTGGAGCGGGTCTCCTTCGACACGCACGCCCTGTCGGCCGGGCGGCCGCTCGAAGGGGTGGAGTACCAGCAGGGCACCCTCGCCGGGTACGAGGTCCGCGAATACCTGCTCACCAAGTGGGGGCGCGCCTGCGCGTACTGCGGCAAGCAGGACGTGCCGTTGAACATCGATCACATCCACCCGCGTTCCCGGGGCGGCTCGGACCGGATCAGCAACCTCACCCTGGCCTGCATCGGCTGTAACCAGGCCAAGAACGCCACCCCGGTGGAGGAGTTCCTCAAGGACAAGCCCGTCCTCCTGGCGAAGATCCTCCGGCAGGCGAAGGCTCCGCTGTGGGATGCCGCCGCCGTCAACGCCACCAGGTGGGCGCTGTGGCGGGCCCTGGAAGCGACCGGCCTGCCCGTTCACACCGCCTCGGGCGGTCGTACGAAGTGGAACCGGTCGCGTACCGGCGCCGCCAAGTCGCACACGTTGGACGCGTTGCACGTCGGCGAACTGGAGAGTGTGACCGCCTGGCCGTCCACACTTCTGGTGGTCACGGCGGCCGGTCGCGGCACCTATGCCCGCACCATTCCTGACCGGTACGGGTTCCCCCGTCTTGTCCGGCCACGGAGCAAACGGCACCACGGCTTCCAGACCGGCGACCTGGTCCGGGCGAACGTCCCGGCGGGCAAGAAGGCCGGGATTCACCTCGGGCGAGTCCTGGTCCGCTCTTCTGGCTCGTTCGACATCACCACCCGGCACGGCCGCGTCACCGGGATCAACCACCGCCATGTCCGTCACCTTCAGCGCGCGGACGGCTACGGCTACAAGACCCGGAAAGAAGCCGATCGACATGACTGATCGGTCAGGGCACGCTCGGGCCTTGACGGCCCTCCCGCTCCCGGCTCCTCCCCGGCCTGAAGGACTCTGTTGCTTAATTGCCGCCGGTCGACGTCTGGCGTCGTTATCCGGTTCCGGGCACGCAGGTCGCGGAGATCGAAAACGAATTGGGCAACTGAGTCCTGAAGGCCGGGGCATCCTCGGGAGGTTGCGGTGAACCAGCCCGGTGTCGAAGGACTGCGATCCACCGACCCCGAGCGCATCGGGGCCTACCGCCTGCTCGGGCGCCTTGGCGAGGGCGGGATGGGGACCGTCTACCTGGCACTGGCGCCGGCGGGACGACCGGTCGCGCTCAAGGTGGTGAAGGCGGAGGTCGCGGTCGAGGACGGCTTCGCCGCGAGATTCCACGCGGAGGTCGAGAACGCCCGGCGGGTGGCCTCGTTCTGCACGGCGCAGGTGCTGGACAACGGCACCGGCGACGACAACCGGCCGTACATGGTCACCGAGTACATCGCGGGCACGCCGCTGTCCCGCCAGATCTCCGAGCACGGCGCGCTGGAGCCCGGAACGCTGCACGGCGTGGCCCTGGGGGTGGCGGCGGCGCTGGCCGCGATCCACGTCGCCGGCCTGGTGCACCGCGACCTCAAACCCGCCAACGTGATCCTGTCCATGTCCGGGCCCCGTGTGATCGACTTCGGCATCGCCAGGGCCCTCGACTCCACGCACAGCTTCACCCGCTCGGGCGAGGTGCTCGGCAGCCCCGGCTGGTGGGCCCCCGAGCAGGTCCGGGGCCTGGACATCACGCCTGCCGCGGACATCTTCGCCTGGGGCTGCCTGGTCGCGTACGCGGGCAACGGCCGCCACCCCTACGGGCGAGGCGACCTGATAACGATGGCCACCCGGCTGCTCAACAGCCCGCCCGACCTGGGCGCGCTCCCCGCCCCGCTGAACGACCTGGCCCGCCGCGCGACCGCGATGGACCCCTACCAGCGGCCCACCGCCCAGGACCTGCTGATCGCCCTGGTCGGCGGTGGGATCGGCGCCCCGTCCTCACCGGCCCCCACCCGGGCCGATCCGCCCACGCTGATAGCCAGTGATCTGCTCCACGAGTCCTGGCAGCCGCCCGCCAACGTGGAACCCGACTCCACCCAGACGCTCAGCGCGCTGAACCTGGGGGCGCGGTTCCCCGCTTCGTCACCGACCCAGGAGCCCGCGGACCCGGCCACCGCCCCCGTCACGCCCGTGCCGCCCGGCCCTTCCACGGCACCGGCGCCTGTGGACTCCCCCTCGCCCTCGCGGCCCGAACCCACGACATCGCCGTCACAACCGTTCACCGGCCCCGTCCCGGCCGGGACATCGCCCGGCTTCCGGCTTCCCGCGGGACCGGAGGCGCCGGACGCCGAGGGGACGGCACCCCGGCGGCGCTGGCTGTTCGCCGGGCTGGCCGTGCTCGCGGCACTGGCCGTCACGGTCGTCGTGCTGCTGAACCTGCGTGGCCCGGACCCGGGTGACCGGGGGGAGCCTCGGGCGGGCAGTACCGGCGGCACCGGCGGTATCGTCGGCGACGGCGCCACCGACGTGGGCCGCCGGGTCACGACAGGCTCCTTCCTTGAGGATCCACAGCTGATCATCCCGCGCGTCCCGGCGTGCGGGCTCACCGTCTACGAGAACGCCACCCCGGTACGCGGCAGGCTCTGCGCGATCCCGTGGACGCTGGTCAACACCGGCGCGGAGGCGGCCCGGCTCAGCCGCACCCCGCTCACCCTGCTCGACGACGCCGGCACGGCGCACACCGCCGAGAGCGCGTCGACGGAACTTCCGGCCACCCTGCCCCCCGGGGCGAAGGTGGACGGCGTCCTGGTCTACGACCTGCCCCCGTCCCGCAAACCCGCGAAGCTGACCGGAACGGTGATCGAGGGCGGCGGGGAGATAGAGGTGAGGGTGTCATGAGGCTGCTGCTCTCTCTCGTGGCCGCGGCCGCGGTCGTGTGGTCGTCCACCGGGTCCGCCTGGTCCGATGCCGCTTCCGCCCCGGCCGCCGACTGCACCGGAACGGCCACCGGCGACTTCGACGGCGACGGGGTGGACGACATCGCGGCCGGTGACCCGTTCGCCGATCCCGGCGGACTGGCCGGCGCGGGGGCCGTGCACGTGCTGTTCGGCCGGGGGGAGGACGGGAAGGCCGTGACCGTCGCCGAGACCGAGGCGGGCGACGGCTTCGGGTGGTCGGTGCGGCTGGCCAGGATCGACGGCGACGGCTGCGCCGACCTGCTCATCGGCGCCCCGTACGCGGACGTGGCGGGCTACCGGGACGCGGGCGCGGTCTATGTGGTGCACGGCGGCCCCGACCCCAGGACGATCCGCCTGGTCTCTCCCTCACCCGAGGCCGACGCCCACTTCGGCTGGTCCCTGGCCTCCGGCGGGACGCTGGTGGCGGTCGGCGCCCCGCACGAGAACGCCGACGGTGTCGCCGACTCCGGCGCGGTCTATTTGTTCGACACCGAGGCGTCCGGCGAGGGCCGGCGGATCTCCCAGGAGTCCAAGGGCGTCACGGGCAACGGCGAGGCCGGCGACATGTTCGGCTGGTCGCTGGCGATCGGCGAACTGGGTGGTACCCCTGGCCAACCGGATCTCGCGGTCGGGTCGCCGTACGAGAACGACGACGGAACGGGGCCCCAGGCCGGCGGGGGCGAGTTGGACGCGGGGGCGCTCACAGTGATCTTCGACGTACGCGGGTCCCGGAGCGAGTACCGGAGCAGGAAGTGGGAGCTCCGCGAGATCGTCGACGCCGGCGCGGGCGACCGGTTCGGTTACGCGATGGCCTATGCCGAGGAGGGCGACGTCGGCTATCTCGCGGTGAGCGCCCCGCTCGGCGACCGCGGGGGCGTGCGGGACTCCGGTCTCGTCCAGTTGTTCCGGGCCTCAAGCACCCTGGAGATCACCCCTGCCGCCACCTTCGACCAGGGCTCCGAGGGGGCGGCGGGCGAGGGGTACGGGTTCTCGCTGGCGTTCACCGCCTCCGGAGGGGTCAGGCTCGCCGTGGGCGTGCCCTTCGACGGCCCCGACCGGCGCGGCGGCGTGCGGCTGGTGCCGGTGGACGACCCGGCGGGGAGCCGGCTGATCACCCAGAGCCAGGCCGGCGACCACTTCGGCTGGTCCGTCGGGTTCAGCGGCAACCGGCTGGTCGTCGGCGCCCCCGACCAGGCGGGCACCGGAACGGTCATCCTGCTGGGCCGCAACGACGCCCAGGGCGTCCCGCTCTCGCCGGGCACCGGAAAGGTCCCCGCCCTGGACGGCGGCGTCTCCGCCGACTTCGGCGCCGCGGTGGGCTGAACCCGTCACCAGGAGCCGAAGACGGTCTCTCCGTTGGCGCTGACGGCGGCGGCGAGGTCGGCGAGGCCGATCTCCTTGACCTCCGCGAGGCAGCGCAGCGTGAGCGGGATGAGGTAGGGCGCGTTGGGCTTGCCCCGGTGCGGCGTGGGCGGGAGGTAGGGCGCGTCGGTCTCGACGAGGATCAGCTCGCTCGGCGCGACCCTCGCGGCCTCGCGGAGGTATCCGGCGTTCTTGTAGGTGACCGGCCCAGAAAATGACATGAAATATCCGGCATTGACGCACTGCTTGGCCATCTCGGCGTCGCCCGAGAAGCTGTGGAAGACCACCACCTCCGGGGCGCCCTGCTCGGCCAGCACGCGCAGCACATCGTCGTGGGCCTCGCGGTCATGGATCACCAGGGCCTTGCCGGTCCGCTTGGCGATCTCGATGTGCGCCCGGAAACTGGCGTGCTGGTCCTCTTTCGACGCCCAGTCGCGGTAGTAGTCGAGCCCGGTCTCCCCCACCGCCCTGACCTGCGGCAGGCGGGCCAGCCGCTCGATCTCGGCGAGGGTCTCCGGCGTCGAGGCGTGCGCCTCGTTGGGATGGACGGCCACCCCGGCGTAGACATCGGGGTGGAGCGCGGCCGTCTCGGCGTTCCAGCGCGAGGACGGCAGGTCGTAGCCGATCGTGACGAGCCGCGTCACGCCGACGGCGCGGGCCTCGTCGAGGATGCCCTGGACGCTCGTCTGAGCCGCCTGCGCGGCCTGCGCGACCGGGTCGCCCGAGGACGCCTGGCGGTTGCCCACCATGATGTCCAGGTGACAGTGGCTGTCGAACACCTCTGCCGGCAGGGGCTCGGGGGCGGCGGGAAGCTTCTGCGTGCTCACGCCGTCCAACCTACCGAGGAGCCGGCCCGGCCCGCGCCCGGCGCCCCCGCGCGGACCGGCTCGTTCCCAGGCCCTCGTTCCCAGGCTCGGGACCGGGCCGTGGCCCCGCGCACACCGGCCCGCCCGCCCGCGTACCTGACACCGGCCGGGCAGTGACTGGGCACAGACCGGCGGCTTTCGCACAGGGCCGGGCACCGGCCCGGCGGCTCCGAACATCCGCCGGGCAGGCGCGGACCGGGTGAGACCGGCCCGCTCCCGAGCCCGGGGCCTTCGCCGCTACTCGCCCAGACGGGCCAGTTCCTCGTCGACGATCTTCGGGTCGAGCTTGACGAAGAGCGGGGTCGGCGGGGAGAGCGGGGTGCCCACCCGGATCGGGACGGATTCCCAGCGCGCGGCGCCGTCGTAGCGGCCGGTGATGATCGGGTAGCTCCGGCCGTCCTCGTCGGTGACCTCCTGGATCTCCGGCATGCCCGCCCAGACCCCGGTGCCGCCGAGCATCGCGTAGATCTTGTTGGAGGAGTTGGGCAGCACCGGGGTCAGCAGGGTCTTGGCGTCGTCCACCACCTGCAGGGCGACGTGCAGGATGGTCTTCACCCGCTCGGGGTTGTCCTTGATCTTCCAGGGCTCCTGCTCGGCCAGGTACCTGTTGGCCTCGCGGATGACCTCGAACGCCTCGTTCGTCGCGTTCTTGAACCGGCACTGCTCGAACTCGGCCGCGACCTTCGGGAAGGCCGAGCGGCTCCGCTCCAGCATGGCGCGGTCGACATCGGTGAGGTCGCCCGCCTCGGGGATGACCCCGAAGTTCTTGGCGGCCATCGAGATCGAGCGGTTCACCAGGTTGCCCCAGGCCGCCACCAGCTCGCCGTTGTTGCGGTTGAGGAACTCCGACCAGGTGAAGTCGGTGTCCTGGTTCTCCGGGCCCGCCACCGCGATGTAGTAGCGCAGCGCGTCGGCGTCGTAGCGCTCCAGGAAGTCACGCACGTAGATGACGACCTGGCGGGAGGAGGAGAACTTGCGTCCCTCCATGGTCAGGAACTCGCTGGAGACGACCTCGGCGGGCAGGTTCAGCGCGCCGAGCGAGCCCGGCTCGCCGTCGCGGGCGCCCTGGCCGTTGTAGCCGAGCAGCATCGCCGGCCAGATCTCCGCGTGGAAGACGATGTTGTCCTTGCCCATGAAGTAGTAGCCGAGGGCCTCAGGGTCCTGCCACCAGCGGCGCCAGGCCTCCGGGTCGCCGGAGCGGCGCGCCCACTCGATGGAGGCGCTGAGGTAGCCCACGACCGCGTCGAACCAGACGTAGAGCCGCTTGTTGGCCTGGTCGCTCCAGCCCTCCAGCGGGATCGGCACGCCCCAGTCGAGGTCGCGGCTGATCGCGCGGGGGTGCATGTCGCCGAGCATGTTGAGAGCGAACTTCAGCACGTTGGGCCGCCAGTCGCCCTCCTTGGAGCGCAGCCACGATGCCAGAACCTCGGCGAACGCGGGCAGGTCGAGCATGAAGTGCTCGGTCTCCACGAAGACCGGCGTCTCGCCGTTGACCTTGCTCACCGGGTTGATCAGCTGGACCGGGTCGAGCTGGTTGCCGCAGTTGTCGCACTGGTCGCCACGGGCGCCCTGGTAACCGCAGATGGGGCAGGTGCCCTCGATGTAGCGGTCGGGCAGGGTACGCCCGGTGGAGGGCGAGATGGCGCCCATCGTGGTCTGGGGGAAGATATAGCCGTTGGCGTGGAGCCCCTTGAAGATCTCCTGCGCCACCGCGTAGTGGTTCACGGTAGTGGTCCGGGTGAACAGGTCGTAGGACAGGCCGAGCGCCTGGAGATCCTCGACGATCACCCTGTTGTAGCGGTCGGCGAGTTCGCGGGCGCTCAGGCCCTCCTTGTCGGCCTGCACCTGGATCGGGGTGCCGTGCTCGTCGGTCCCGCTCACCATGAGCACCATGTTGCCCGCCATCCGCTGATAGCGGCTGAAGACGTCGGATGGCACGCCGAATCCGGAGACGTGCCCGATGTGGCGGGGGCCGTTGGCGTAGGGCCAGGCGACCGCGGTCAGGATGTGCTGGGACATGGTGCCCAGCCTAAGGGACGCGGGCTCAGGCCTTGGTGCTCTCCCTGCCGGTAGTGGCGCTCGCGGCCGCCTCCCCGGCGCGGTTGACGGCTTCGGCGGCCTCCTCCGCCGCGGAGGCGGCCACGTCGATGGGCGTCTCCTTGGTGCGGCGGATGCCGAGGATGCTGATGAACAGCGCGGCGAAAATCGTCTGGAAACTCACGATCAGCGCGGTGGCCGAGGGCACGACGAGGCGCAGCGACTCCGAAGGGATCAGCGGGCCGAAGCTGCGGGTCTGCCAGTGGACCAGGGAGGCGACCAGGCCGCCCAGACCGCCCAGGGCCAGCAGCCCGCCGACGACCAGCCCCTTCTCCAGGGAGACGATGTCGATGAGCTTGCGCACCCGCCTGTCTTCCGGCAGGAAGCCCTCCTCGGCCGCGTACACCTTGGTGAACAGCGCGAACAGCACCGCCTGGAAGCCGATCACCACCATGGCGGAAGCGCCGACCAGGGTGTCGACGTCGAAGGCGAGCTTTCCGATGTAGACCGGGCCGAAGGTCAGGGCGGCGCCCGCGACCAGGCCGAGGGTCATCAGCACCAGGCCGGGGATGAAGAACAGCCAGCGCGGGCTGTAGAGCATCAGGAAGCGCAGGTGGCGCCAGCCGTCACGCCAGGAGCGCAGGTGCGGCGGGCGGGAGCGGCCGTCGGGCGAGAGCGTGGTGGGCACCTCGCGTACGTCCAGACCGGACAGGGTCGAGCGGACCACCATCTCGCTGGCGAACTCCATGCCGCCGGTCTGCAGGCCGAGCTTGAGGATGGAGTCGCGCCGGAACCCGCGCAGGCCGCAGTGGAAGTCACCGATCGCGCTGGGGAAGAAGAGGCGCCCGATGAAGGAGAGCACCGGGTTGCCCAGGTAGCGGTGGAGCGGGGGCATGGCGCCCGGCGCGATGCCGCCCTTGAACCGGTTGCCCATCACCAGGTCGGCGCCGTCACGGAGCTGCTCGACGAACGGCAGCAGCGCCGTGAAGTCGTAGGAGTCGTCCGCGTCGCCCATGATGACGTAGCGGCCGCGCGCGGCGCGGATGCCGCCCATCAGGGCGTTGCCGTACCCCTTGGCGTCAACGTGCACGACCCGGGCCCCGGCCTCGCGCGCGAGCTGCTGTGAGCCGTCGGTGCTGCCGTTGTCGGCGATCAGCACTTCCCCGTCGATCCCGTGCTCCCGCATGCAGGCGAGTGCCTTGCGTACGCAGGTCTCCACGGTCTCCGCCTCGTTCAAACAAGGCATGACCACGGTCAGTTCCACGTCTCAACCCTTCGCTCACGGCACAAGCCAATCTCACCATGATGCCCTCTGAAGCCCCTTGCCCGGGTCAACTCCCTGAAACGGCTGGCATCCTGTATTGCATGGTGACCGTCGCCGACCGCCCTCGCCTGGACGTGCCTCCGCCCGACCGGGTCACTCGCCTGCGGGCGTTCCTGCACCGGCATCGCCTCTTCGTGGCCGCCCTCGTGCTGGCGTTCCTGCTGCGTGTGGTCACCATGCTCGGCTACGGCCCGGCCCTGTGGTTCAACGACTCCTACGAGTACGTCTCCGGGGCGGTGAACCCCGACCGGCCCAGTGCGCTGCGCCCGAACGGCTACTCCTTCCTGCTCCTGGCGCTGCGGCCGCTGCACAGCTTCGGCCTGGTGGTCTTCGTACAGCACCTGATGGGCCTGGGCATCGCGGTGCTGATCTACACCCTGTTGCGCGGCAGGTTCGGCCTGCCCGGCTGGGGGGCGACGCTGGCCGCGGTGCCGGTGCTGTTCGACGCCTACCAGATCCAGCTCGAACACCTGGTCATGTCCGACGCGATGTTCATGCTGCTGGTCGTGGCCGTGATCACGCTGGTGCTCTGGCACCGGCGGATGTCCTGGCGGATCGGCGCGGTGATCGGGCTGCTGCTGGCCCTCACCGCGCTCACCCGGTCGATCGGCCTGCCGATCCTCGCGCTGGTCGTGGCCTACCTGCTGGTCAAGCGCACGGCCTGGAAGACGATCGCGGCGATGATCACCGCGTGCGCGCTCCCCGTGGTCGGCTACATGGCCTGGTTCGCCTCCGCGCACGGCAACTTCGCGATGACCAACAGCGACGGGGCGATCCTCTACATGCGGACGGCGCTCTTCGCCGACTGCGAGAAGATGCGGGTCGACCCCCGCAAGGAGCTGGAGCTGGCGCTGCTGTGCATCAGCGCGCCGCCGGGCCAGCGCGGCTTCTCCGGGCAGAAGTACCTCTGGTGGGCGCAGAACGGCCAGCGCTTCCACGCCTTCGGGGTGGGCAGCACGTTCACCCCGGAGACGAACAAGACGGCGAGCGCGTTCGCCCAGCGGGCCATCCTGTCCCAGCCGCTCGACTATCTGAGCCTGGTGGCCGGCGACTTCTTCCGCGCCTTCCACTGGGACCGGCCGCGCTTCCCGGATTTCAACACCTACCGGCAGTACGAGTTCCTGCCGGAGAACAAGATCCTTCCGGCCTGGAGCTCCTATCGGGGCAGCACCGACACCGATGCGCAGAAGTACGATCCGGGCCTGCGGACCGCGCAGATCCAGGGCAAGCTGCGCGTGATCGGCACCGACGTCCACGACCCGTGGGCGGGCTTCATGCAGGGCTACCAGCGGATCGTCCGGCTGCCCGGCCTCGTGATCGGCGTGCTGCTGCTGATCGGCCTGGCCGGGGTGGCGGTGCGCTGGCGCAGGCTGGGCGGCCCCGTGCTGCTGCCGTGGCTGGCCGCCTTCGGCCTCATCCTGGCCCCGGCCGCGACCGCCGAGTTCGACTATCGCTACCTGCTGCCCGCGGTGCCGCTGGCCTGCCTGGCGGCCGCGATCTCGCTGCGCCACGGGCTCTCCCGGCCCGCCGCCTCCGGCGCACCTGCCACACCCGTCACGCCCAGCTCCGGAACAGCATCCGCGCCCACCACTGGGAGTGCGGGATGACCTCGGCGGCCAGCACCGGGTGGAGCCACCAGAAGTTGACCAGCGCCAGCAGGGTGAAGGCCCCGACGACCGCCGCCCCGAGCGCCCTGCGGTTGGGCGCGGCGTCGGCCCGACCGACGATCAGCCCGGCCGCCATGGTCAGCGCGAGGATCATGAAGGGGACCATGGCGATCGCGTAGAACAGGTACATGGTCCGGTTGTCGGCGAGGGCGTAGTAGAACCAGGGGAGCCAGCCCGCGGCGTAGCCGAGGAGCACGGCCCCGGCACGCCAGTCGCGGGTGGCGACGTACCAGGCGACCATGGCGATGAGGGCGGCCAGGCCGCCGTACCAGATGACCGGGGTGCCGACGCCGAGCACCGCCTCGGCGCACTCGTCGGCGCCGCACCCGGTGCCGGGGGTCTGGTAGTGGAACGCCACCGGGCGCGAGAGGATGGGCCAGGTCCAGGGGGTGGACTGGTAGGTGTGCCCCTCGCTCAGCCCGGTGTGGAAGCTCAGCACCTGGAAGTGGTAGCTCAGCCAGGAGCGGAAGGAGTCGAAGACGAAGAACCCGGGACCCTGCGAGGTCGCCTGTGCCCAGTTGCGGCCCCAGCCGAGCGACGAGGCGAACCAGCCCGCCCAGGAGGCGATGTAGGTGAGGGCCGGCAGCAGGGCCAGCGCCGACAGGACGCCGGTCAGGTCCCGGTTGACCACTCCCAGGTACGGTCTGCGCAGGCCGATGGCCCGGCGGGCCCCGGCGTCCCAGACCAGGGACATGACCGCGAAGGCGATCAGGAAGAAGATCCCCGACCACT